>NZ_CP013251.1:1265000-1612341 GCF_001583435.1 Endozoicomonas montiporae CL-33
GGTGGTTCTGAATGGAAGGGCCATCGCTCAACGGATAAAAGGTACTCCGGGGATAACAGGCTGATACCGCCCAAGAGTTCACATCGACGGCGGTGTTTGGCACCTCGATGTCGGCTCATCACATCCTGGGGCTGAAGCCGGTCCCAAGGGTATGGCTGTTCGCCATTTAAAGTGGTACGCGAGCTGGGTTTAGAACGTCGTGAGACAGTTCGGTCCCTATCTGCCGTGGACGTTGGAAGTTTGAGGAGAGCTGCTCCTAGTACGAGAGGACCGGAGTGGACGAACCACTGGTGTTCGGGTTGTGTCGCCAGACGCATTGCCCGGTAGCTAAGTTCGGACGGGATAACCGCTGAAAGCATCTAAGCGGGAAGCCCCCTTCAAGATGAGACTTCCCTTGGCCCTAGAGGTCACATAAGAGACGTTGAAGACTACGACGTTGATAGGCTGGGTGTGTAAGCGCTGTGAGGCGTTGAGCTAACCAGTACTAATGACTCGAGAGGCTTGACCATATAACGCCAAAGCGATCTGGTTAACAACTAGAGCCATACGCTAGAGAGTGTAAAGCAAGAAAAACTCAAAAAGCTTATTAAGAAACAGGATTCCAGAGTACTAGTCACTAGTTACTAGAAACTAGTCACTCAAAAGAATTTGCCTGGTGACCATAGAGCGTTGGAACCACCCGATCCCATCCCGAACTCGGAAGTGAAACGATGCATCGCCGATGGTAGTGTGGGGATTCCCCATGTGAGAGTAGGTCATCGCCAGGCACTCATTAAGAAACGCTGGATACGTTCCAGCGTTTTTGTTTCGAAGCAATTATTCGTAAGACTTGGGAACACACAAAATTTGCCTGATAACCACAGAGCGTTGGAACCACCCGATCCCATCCCGAACTCGGCAGTGAAACGATGCATCGCCGATGGTAGTGTGGGGATTCCCCATGTGAGAGTAGGTCATTGTCAGGCACTCACTAGAAAACCCTGATAGAGAAATCTGTCAGGGTTTTTGCTATGTCGGAAAAAAGTACAAAGAAGAAACCGTCGTCGATGGTAGTGTGGGCTCTCTATGGAACGAGCCCATGTGAGAGTAGGTCATTGTCAGGCACTCATTAGAAAACCCTGATAGAGCAATCTGTCAGGGTTTTTGCTATGTCGGAAAAAAGTACAAAGAAGAAACCGTCGTCGATGGTAGTGTGGGCTCTCTATGGAACGAGCCCATTTGAGAGTAGGTCATTGTCAGGTACTCATTAGAAAACCCTGATAGAGAAATCTGTCGGGGTTTTTGCTATGTCCAGAAAAAGTATAAGAACAGAACGGCCCCATCGATGATGTTGGTAAAAGTTGCTCCCTGACTCTGGCGTCCTATCTCCTAATAACTGCGATTGGTGTAACTCCTGAACCCCTTCGGTCGTACATTTTCTGCTCTTTAGTCACCTATAGCTATCGTGTGGACAGTTGATGAGAGAGTTCTGGTGTACTCTGAAAGGCATAAAAGAGTAGGTCGTTGACGGGAGTGCGTCATAAAGCCTTTACAGAGTAATCTACCAGGACTGTAGTTATGTGTGGAAAACACCAGCGAATTATTTTTTATTGCATTGTATTCATGGTCCGGATGAAATAAAAAAAGCCCTCAGACGCTCGTGATCCGGGGCTTTGATTGTGTCACAGACTGCCTGTAGATGAGGCTTATTCAGCTTTGGGGCAACACATAGAAAAAAATAGTCGTGTAATGGCAAAGGCTTCCGGCTAAAACAAACAGGTGCCAGATGGCATGGTTGTAGGGTAACTTTTTCCAGACGTAAAACAGGACGCCGAGAGTGTATGACAGCCCTCCGGCAATTAACCAGGCCATACCGCCAGCTGACAGGTTTTGGGTCAGTTCCTGTCCGGCAAACAATGCCAGCCAGCCCATACCGACGTAGGTCAGTAGTGATAGCTTTTTGAACCTGTGTCTGAAGGCCAGTTTAAAAATGATGCCTGTCAAAGCGAGTAGCCATATGATGGCAAACAGCACCCAGCCCATCAGGCCTCGCAAAGTAACCAGCAGAAAAGGTGTATAAGTCCCTGCAATTAACAGGTAGATGGCACAATGGTCTAGTAATTTGAAGACTCTCTTGGCTTTTTCATTCTGAAAACTGTGATAAAGAGTAGACATCAGAAACAGAAGTATCATGCTTCCGCCGTAAATACTGAAACTAACTACACGCCAAGCGTCGCCTTGCATGGCAGCGTAAGTCACCAACAGTGTCAGCCCTGCTACACTTAGCAAGGCTCCAATACCGTGCGTTACGCTATTGGCTATTTCTTCCCCAAGGCTATAAGACCGGTTGAGCATAGGTGGTTTTGGGAGTGAGTAGCGATTCATGGACAGTCATAAGCAGGTTGATTCGAGAAAGGATCATACTGCGCTTTTTTGTCAAATGACATGGAAAAAAAACTGTTTAAATCCCGACGTGCTTGAATTTTACCGTGAGCTTACTTCCGGTAGCTTCATTGAACAGGTTGTTGAGCGTAACATTTCGGGGAATGCCTCCACATCGCTGGAGTAGCAAACATTTTCTGGACTCTGAAGTTCAAGCTGTAAGAGGTGCGATAGATATCATGAGAACCATTGGTCGTTTTGCGATGGTGTTGACCGTTGGCTCTATGCTGGCAGCGTGCAGTTCAACGCATAAGCCGGTTGTTGTCACGCCGGATATGCTGCAGGGGCAGATCTGGGTGATGAGCTCATTGAATGGCGAGGCTCCGGTAGGCGGCAAGCGTGTCACTATGGAGCTGACGCAGGGTTCAGCCTCTCAGGGTAAGGTTAATGGCAGAGGCCCCTGTAATAGTTACTTTGGTGGTTATCAGATAGAGAAAGGTGCGGTTTCATTTGGGCGTATAGGCTCAACCATGATGGCCTGTCGCGAACCGGTTATGCAGCAGGAAATGGCATTCCATACCACACTTCAGAAAACCAACCAGATGCTTATGGACGGTAGAACACTGACGTTAAAAGAAGCCGGTGGTCAGGATTCCATTGTATTTATGGCTGAAACCGGCCGGGTTAAAGGTGAAGTCCAGTCCTCCACCGGAGGCTTCCCGCGTAACTCACAGATGACGATTCGACTCAGTGATGTCAGCAAGCAGGATACTCAGTTACAGATCATTGGTGAGCAGAAAATCAAGCTGAAAGGTGAACTGCACGGCCCGGTAGCGTTTGATCTGCCCTATGCCCCGCATCTTATTCAGGCAGGGCATACCTATGCGGTTTCTGTCGAGGTTCGCCAGAATGGCAAGCTGCTCTATACCAGCAAGAGCCACTATCCTCTGAACTTAGATAAAGCGGCACTGGACGTTAAAGCCGAGCCTGTGAAGACTATGTAACTTCATAAGTGGTGGTTTGTTGCTAGCTTATAAAGCTGGCAACAAACGTCCTTATGAGTACTTTGCCAGCAGGCGATCCAGCTGGTTTGCAAAGGCCTGACGATCCTGGGCAGAGAGAGAAGATGGCCCACCGGTGTCTATCCCGCTGCTGCGCAGTTCATCCATAAAATTCCTCATCGATAAACGTTGTTGCACGTTTTCTTTTGTATATAACTCACCTCTTGGATTCAGTGCCAGGGCATTTTTGTTGACCACATCTGCGGCGAGAGGGATGTCGGCAGTGATCACCAGCTCATCCGGCTGGACATGCTGGGCAATGTAATTATCCGCTACGTCGAAACCGGCAGGCACCTGTACTGCTTTTATCAGGGCAGAAGGTGGTGTTCGCAGATATTGGTTAGCAACCAGCGTTAAAGGAATTTTGACGCGTTCAGCAGCCCGAAACAAAATGTCTTTAATAACGTTTGGACAGGCATCGGCATCGACCCAGATGTGCATCTATAAGACCTCGTGACTGGAACGCAAGCACTCAACCATACGAAATCATATTTTCTGACTTATTGGTCAAGCACTCTGACTGCGTTGCAACTCTGGTCACATAGCATGTTATGCTCCCGCCGTTGCGCCTTGCAGAGTACCTGCTCAATAAGCCAGAAATATTCGATTACGTATGGCCGAGTACTTAGATCAATACAATAGTTCCAGATCATGTTATAAAAAAAACAGTTAAGAGCACAATTATAAAGCATTGGGTACAGGATTGACCGTGACGACAGAGATTACCGATAAGTCCCTGCACTATTTTTCATCCCGGCCCCGGGGGAAGCATCACCGTCATATTCCCATGGAAACGCCCCATAATCTTCGAACCTTGGCAGGTATCAGCACACAGGATGGTTCTGTTATTGCGAGTGGAAAACTTTATCGTTCAGATTCAATAGCGCAACTACCAACACTCAGTCAGAAGTACCTTGACGCTCTCGATTTAAGAGTGGTTACAGACTTCCGTTCCAGTCTCGAACAGCAAAATACCCCTCATCAACGGTGTGTGGAAAGCATTCGGGTGATTCATCGACCTATACCGGTGATGGGTGATAATGGCAGAGCAGAGATGACCAGGGTTTTGCAGACCGTTGATTCTGCAGATGAAGTAGCTCGATGGTTGAGTGACCTGTATTGCAGTATGGTGATTGATTTCAGTGATGTTTACGCTGAGTGGTTACACAGTCTGCTGAGTGTTGACAGTTATCCTCAGCTTTATCATTGCACAGCAGGAAAAGACCGAACGGGTGTAGCAACGGCTTTGTTACTGAAGCTTCTGGACGTCGATGACGGTCAGATTATGGAAGACTATCTGTTGTCGAATGATCTGTCTGCTGACTACATAACCGCTCGTATGACGGGAAAATCGACCTTCAGCTGGATGCCAGAGAAAGCCAGTACTGATTTGCTGCGTCCGTTGCTGAGTGTGCAGAAAGAGTTTTTGCAGGTTATGTTCAGCCATATTAATGAAGAATGTGGCAGCTTTTCGCATTACGCACAACAGCGGCTTGGTATGGCAGAGAAAGAGATCCGCCAGTTGAAAAACAATCTGCTTTCACCTCAATAGCCCCTTTGGCAGACGGTTATCAGTGATGTGCTAAATCTGTTACAGTCTGCTGGCCTTCTAACAACACTAAAAGGTTATTGTTTATGCAGTTCCGCCCGTGTATTGATCTACACAATGGCAAGGTCAAACAGATCGTTGGCAGTTCGTTAACCGATTCCGATAACTCGGCGTCTGTAAATTTTGAAAGCGACCAGTCTCCTGCAGAGTTTGCTGCCCTTTATCGCAGAGACAGCCTCTTGGGTGGGCATGTGATTAAATTGGGTCCGGGTAATGAATCTGCTGCCAAGGAAGCACTTGCTGCCTGGCCGGGAGGTTTGCAGATAGGGGGTGGTATTACAGCAGACAATGCTGCGGACTATCTGGCTATGGGGGCTTCTCATGTGGTGGTGACATCCTATGTCTTTAGGGATGGTAAAGTGCACCATGAAAACCTTCAAAAGCTGGTCAAAGCCGTAGGCCGGGAACGACTGGTTCTGGATTTGTCGTGCAAACAGAAAGACGGACGCTACTTTATTGTCACAGATCGCTGGCAGAAATTTACGGAAACAGAAGTTTGCCCGGAGACACTGCAGCAACTGGCAGGCTCCTGTGACGAAATTCTGGTTCATGCGGCGTCGGTTGAAGGGATGATGGCCGGACCTGACTTGCAGCTGGTTGCCCTGCTGGCAGAGCATTCACCGGTTCCGGTGACCTACGCCGGTGGCATTGCCAGTCTTGACGATCTTGAGTCAATCAGGAAAGCGGGAAATAATAAGGTCCATATCACCGTTGGCAGCGCACTGGATATATTCGGTGGCACATTGGAATATCGAGACGTTGTTGAATATTGTCGTTTGTAAGAAATACAAAAAAAGGATTCGTTACTGAATCCTTTTTTTTACCCGTCTTTATTATGGAAGCTGGCTCTACGAAAATGAACTTGAGCCTTTGTATATATTGTTTATTAAATAACAAGATCGAGCGTTCTGTATTTTTGAAAGCTTATTTCAGCTTACCTTCCCGGCGCCATTTAGTTTCCTGGGAAGTTTCGTCCAATCGTTCCCAGCGTTGACGCCAGTTATTTTTCTTACAGTTTGTCAGAGTGTTATTTTCGGTTTCGGTGCATGGCACGCTTTGATCACAATTGTAGTTATTCATTGTTTAATACCTGTATCAATTAAATAAATTGTCCTCTTACGGTCTCTACTTATAGAAGGCATATAAAAATGGTCGTCTATGCCTGCGTGTGAGACGAAGGATTGTGCAGTCACACAAATAAACAGAATGTTGAGTATAAATCCAACAATTCAGCCAATACATTCATGCTATCACAGTCAATTTAGTAATAAAGGATTATTGTTAAATCTTTATGACATTTCGATATTAATTGTTGATCCAGAGCAAAAGTTGTCCGGTGGCGTTTATTAGCTTTATAAAAAAAAGAGATTCAGGGAAGGATTGACTCAAGAATACTGATTTTGTCGTGTGTTATAAGTTGAATAGTGTGAATCGTATTCCATAAATAGTTTCGGAAAAATATTCTTTAGAACTAACATTTTATAGAAAATTAATCCTGTGACAGTGGATTCAATGGCGGAGAACGAAAGCACATTCTTGCTCTTGCTGCTTACAATAAGTGAGGCAAAACTTATTTTTCGGGATGTCCGGAGGCATTATGGATAACGCTCATGAGTGGGTGAATGAGGCCATTCGCAAAATTGAAGCTGATTTTCAACGCAGCGCGGATACACATTTAATTAAACTTGATCTGCCGTCTGTTCAGGGTGTGGACCTTTACCTGAAAGATGAAAGTACTCACCCGACGGGCAGCCTGAAGCATCGTCTGGCACGTTCTCTGTTCCTGTATGCTCTGTGTAATGGCTGGGTGAAGCAAGATACCCCCATCATTGAATCTTCCTCCGGCAGCACCGCTATATCAGAAGCTTACTTTGCCCGCTTGCTGGGTCTGCCGTTCATTGCTGTTATTCCCAAAAGCACGGCCAGCAAAAAAATTCGGCAGATTGAATTTTATGGTGGACGCTGTCACCTGGTGGATCACTCCAGCCAGATTTATGCCGAGTCGAGACGGTTGGCTAAGGAAATGAATGGTCATTATATGGATCAGTTCACCTATGCCGAGCGTGCTACCGACTGGCGAGGCAATAACAATATTGCCAACTCCATGTTTGAGCAGATGAAGCTTGAGCAGTACCCTGAACCCCGCTATGTGGTGATGAGTCCGGGAACGGGCGGTACATCCGCTACTATTGGTCGTTATATTCGTTATCAGCAGCTCAATACCCGACTGTGTGTCGTTGACCCGGACAACTCTGTTTTTCTGGATTACTACAACACGGGTGATGAGTCTCTGACACTGGATTCGGGCTCCCGAATAGAGGGCATTGGAAGACCCAGAGTTGAGCCTTCATTTATTCCCGGTGTTGTGGATGAAATGCGTCATATTCCGGATACAGCCTCCATTGCCACCATTCACTGGCTGGAAAAGCTGTTGGGTCGAAAAGTCGGGCCCAGTACCGGTACCAATCTGTTTGGTGCCCTTCAAATTGCCAGTGAAATGAAAGCTCGTGGTGAAACAGGGTCAGTGGTCACCCTCATCTGCGACAGTGGCGAGCGCTACCTTGACACCTGTTACGATGAACAGTGGATTGCCAGCCAGATTGGAGACATAGCGCCATGGTTACGCAGGCTGGAATGTTTTTATCTTGATGGTGTGCTGGATACCTGAAGCCTTCCAGGAGCCTGTCGGACTTAGCCGACCGTAGCGAGAAAAAGTCCGGTTTGAGACAGTTTTGACGATCATTTGAGGCGAATAGCGAGCTATTCAACGAAAAGGATCGTCAAAAATGACCAAATCCGGCTTTTTCGCATTAGGTCAGTGGTAAGTCCGACAGGCTCCTAGCTACTACTGATAATGGCAGAGAGTCAAAATGTTGCCCCTGTCTCTCTGCTTCTCCTGCCGGTTGTCAAAATCGTGTGCGATGACACGATTTCTGGCCAGAGCCGGAGGGTTGTTGTGTCCTATAGTGAAAAAAGGTCATGACAACAAGTACAATGCCACCATGAGCATGGATTCTCTGAATGGTCCCCGGCGGCCAGCTTCTGCTTCTCCAGTTTCGCATCCGCCTAAACAGGGGGCTACCGAGGCGGATAACGAGTCTGTTCATCAGAACCGAAAGGTGTCGGTTCACTCTGATACTGGTCGTATGGTTCCCAGCTTAAAGAACACGCATGAACAACACTTCTTACCTTTGACGCATCGAGACAAAATCACGCAGCCTGCCAGACGGGTTAAGCCCGGCAAGATGATCGATTTTTTTTCCTCGCTGGCGATGCCGGTTGTGACCAGAGGCTTAAATGAGAAACCCAGAAAAACACTACAAGAACTGAAAAGGAAAAAGAAAGCGCTCAAAGCTGGATATCAGGATGATGCTGACAGTCTGAAGAAGGTAAACAGACAGCTGGCTAAGACCCAAAAGAAACTGACTGCCCTGAGAACGAAATACAAAACCCTCAAACCAAAAGAATATCAGTCGCTGGTGAGAGCATTAGACGATCAGGGCAATTTGCTTACACTCAAGTCAGAGCTGGAATCAGCACAGGCTCACTATGGCACCGAGATTGACCTGATTAAGCAGATTGAAACCAAGCTCAGGCACCAGCGTGACAAGACAGAATCCTTTCTTAAAGCGGCTGTTAAATCGGGAGCAAGGCTGCTTAGTGGCCTTCAGCAGATTTATACAGCCAAAGCTGATCCGGCGAATCAAGAAGCGGTCTACCAGATTGACCTTGGTGATGTGACATTAACCGATGCGGGTTATTACGACGTAAAACTGGAAGCCTTGCAGGCTCGCATTGATCGCTGCTCAATGGAGGGAGATAATTTTGTTATTAATGTGGCGGAATGTTCGGCCAGATGCCAATCCAGATCCGGCGATTCAGCGTTTGAAGAACCTGTTGAATTAGCGGGAGCATTCAGTTTTACCATCAAGCCTCCTCTTGCGGCTGAAATACTCGATATTATGAAGAGTGCGCCCCATAAGGTTCCGGGCAAAATTCAGAAAGTATGGGCAGAGTTTAAAGCGAATGAGTTGAATCCGGACACTAGCGAACCCCGTTCTAAATGGTTGGATTTTATTGATATTCATATTGATGGCGTCAGCCAGAAACAGGAAACCGGAGGGTGTTTTGATCTGTTGAATCAGGCTGGCGGACAAATTTTGTTGAAGTTGCTTTCACCGGTGATCAGCAGCACTAAACGGCATACAGATGATGCGGCTTTATCAGACTTACAGTACAACATTATCCATCATCACAAAGAAGTTCAGCGTCATCAACAGAGTGGTCAGTTACTGGGTACTTTTGCTACAGAGTTACAGCAGGATATACAGGCACTGGAAGCAGCCGGACAAAGAAGCGATGAGCTACAGGCGTTAAAACAAAGAGTCAGTTCCCAGATAGATACAGCCGCTAAAGAAGAAGCAACCTATCACAAAGCTGAGTCCGAGGAAGAATCAAGACTGGCAGTCGCTCAGTCAGTTGCCCGGGGCAGGGATGGTTGGCTGGAAGGCTTCGATAATATGGTGGATGTGCTGTTTTCGTTGCGTGGTGCGATGCTGAATGCGTCTGAAGAAAACCCCTCGATGATTGACGTCAAGCCTCAGAAAATTCGTGTGGGAGAATCGGGCTATGTCGAGGTCGATAATCTTCAGGTGCAGGTATCCGATATCGAGATGACCCATGGGGGCGTGTTAACCATCACAGTCCCCCGAGCTTCGGCAAAAATGACGGTGGGGAATGAGCTGCAAAACCCTCAATCCGAAGATATGATCTTGTCGGGTTTGAAGCTGACGCTGAACCCGCCTCTGGGCAAACTGGCCTGGGAATTGTTGAATCTCAAGTTCCCGATCAGCGCCAGTCATTTTAACGAGTTGAGAAGGCAATACAATGTACTGACTTCAGAAGCGCCTCTGGTTGGAGCGGGACCAGCTTTACCGGCATTAAAAGACTTAATCAGCTTTCAGCTTGAAAAGGTTGAAAGTGCATCCGGCGTGAAGATACCCGCAGACGAGGAAGCGAACGCTGCTGGATTGGCGGACAAAGTGAGTGTACTGGCAGGCACCGAGGTTAATGAAAAAGAGTTGCAGTCCTTTTTGGGGCGTTTTGTCACCATGTCCGACGGGAGTCAGAGAGAGGTAAAAAGCCTTCTGTCCATGGCACTGCTCGGGCTTGGCCATGCGGCCGGCCCAAGTCCACGGAATGAAGAAAGCATCAGACGACTGGCGTCTAAAATTGCAGCCTCCAATAAGCAAGGCTTTGATGAGTGGGAGGTGGTTAAGGATGAGCAGGAGTTTGAAGCGACAGACCATTTGGATAAGCCTCCGGTAACCAATGAAGCAAAAACGGAAGACGCTCTGGATGACGATGATGAGAATGAGCTGTTTGAGGACGCCCGGAGTGAGTTTTCTGATCAAGACAGTGTTGATGCTCCTTCCCAAGCGCAGCCAATGGTGACTGAGCCAGAGCAATCGGAAGAGGAAAAAGTGGAGGCGCTGATTCAAAAGAAATCGAGATTGATAGAAGACAGTGCAGTTCAGGAACGTGCTTTTGAAGTCAGTACAGACTTGCGATCATTAATGGGTCAGCTCAAAGGCTTTTTCTCGTTTTTCCTTGGCAAATCCAGTGATGTATTGACTGTGACCAATCGGGTTGGGGAACGGGGAGTCTCCACGGTACGATTAAAGAAAGGCAACTTCCTTAGGCGTATAGTGGTTAACTGGATGTTGAAAAAATCCTTAAAGCGTCGGGCCGGTACCATTGTTGCCTTGTCTGATGACCATCAAAGTCTGGTTTTAAAGTTGCGTGAGCCTGATCGCTCTATGCGAATTCTTCCAGGCTCACCTCAGGATGATTCCTGAAGCCTTCCCGGTCTCTGGATGATGTCTCTGGAGAGAACGATCTTAGCCTGATCAGATTCACCCACAAGACTGGACATAAGCAGATCAACAGTATGTTCAGCCATACGCGTGTAATCCTGTGGTGCTGAGTGAATAGAGAATGGCAGCAAGTCCAGAATCATATTATCGCCAAATGTTGCCCAGTTGGGGCGATCCGGTAAAAAACGGTAGTGCTCCCGGACAAAGGAGAGGACGCCTTCCATTAAGGTGAATGAGGCCGTCAGCAGATTTTCCGGCATTGCCTGATGTTGCCTGAAATACTCTGCCATCATTTGATAACCTGCTTCAGCCGTGTAGTTCATGTGGAAAATACGATCATTCATCACAGGTATTCGGGCATTCTCCAATACTTCACAGTACCCCTGCAGCCGCTTCTGGCTGTTTCCCATGGTTAAGACGCCACCAAAATAAACCGGCTGCTGCTGATTGACTTGCACTAACAGAGAGGTCAGCTGTTTTACCGTGTCCGGATCGTTACTGATGACATAGTGGTAGTGGCTGTTCGGAATGTTACGGTCAATCATGATCACCGGTGCCCGGCTGCCGGTCAGTTCCCGGTAGACTTCATCACTGTCGTGACAGCTGACCGTGACAAAGGCATCCACCTGTTGCCCGGTCAGTGCACGCAATGCGCGGGATTCCACTTCTGCATCATCCTCAGAACAGCTCATGATCAGGTGGTAACCCAATGCTCTCAGCCTCAGCTCAAGGGTTTTTGCAAAACGGGCAAACCCCTGATGCGTCAGCTCGGGAACAATCAGTGCAACCAGTCTGCTGGTGTGGTTGCGCAGACCAGCCGCCTGTATATTGGCAATGTAATGGTACTTTTCTGCCAGCGCAGTCACCCGTTCCTGTGTCACCTTGCTGATGCGATACTGCTCAGCACGGCCGTTCAGAATTATACTGGCTGTTGCTTTGGAAACGCCTGCCAGACGCGCCAGTTCTTCCAGTTTCATATCATCGTAAAGTACTGCGGATAGCCTACAACAGAAGCATAGTTGTTATTTCAAAGATTGCTTTTTAAACCAAAGGCTATTTGAGCTTATATTAAAAAACAAAAAGTTAAGACAGATTTGATCTGAGCAGGCTAAATCGGTTCAGCTATAGTTCATCGGGTATTCACGGATGATGAAACAGAAGACTGTCGTATGTTAAGGGTTAACTCTGACAACTCGAATATGTTAATGATGTTTAATACCAATTCATATTTGGAAGATGGAATTGGTATAAGATAGCTGGCAGGTACTTCGCTGAAGGCGATCTACCTGATGGTTTGTCCTATGAGCCAATTATTAAAGTCGCATATATTTTTACAGCAGTTTGCACCGAGCAAATATCAGGCGTTGAAACTGGCTTGTCTGAAGCTGGTTGAAGCAGGTATGGTGTGCCCGGGTTATTTTCACGGTATGTGCAGGCGCGAACTTTTGTCGTCTACTTATCTGGATAACGGGATCGCAGTACCACACAGTGTGCCCGACACGCGCTCGGAGATAAATTATAGCGGTATGATTATCATACAGTTTCCACGAGGCGTTAACTGGGGAAATAATGACCGGACTTTCCTCCTGTGTGCACTGGCAGCCCGGGGCAAAGAACATTTGCAGATGCTCAGTCATCTGGCCTGTTCTCTTGATGATACCGACCTGTGCCGCAAACTGGCGGTGACAGAAGAGGTTGAGCACATTTACCAATCAGTAACCCGACTTTTTTAACGGATTATTCAGTGTTCTGGTTTATATACCCGTTTCCATTGGAGATGTGGGTAGGCGGCAAACGAGTGAAGCCCCATGAGCCTACGAGTAGTAGGCGATTGGGGTGAGTGGCGACTGCATGGATGCAGGAGCTAGAGCAACGCAGGAGCAGTTGCCGTGAGCAGCCAACACCCCCACATCTTCAAGGGGAATGGGTATAAATAGCGGATAAAGAACGCTGACAGTAAGGACAGTGAATGATTCCACCGATCATGACCATTACCCTTAATCCTGCACTTGACCAAACCGTCATGCTGGATCAATTGACCACCGGAACCCTTAACCTTGTTGATCAACAGCACAGTACTCCGGGAGGGAAAGGTGTCAATGTGGCACGCGTAGTTTCAGATCTGGGTGGTGCGGTCAGTGCCGGTGGGCTGCTTGGTAGTCAGCACCGTTTATTGTTTGAAGATTACCTGTCACAGCACGGTATTGCGCTCAGGCAGATCTGTGTTGAAGGCAGTGTGCGAACCAATGTGAAAGTGGTAGAGCGCTCAACAGGCAGAGTGACGGAGCTGAATCTTCCGGGTCTGGGAGTGACCGATGATGCGCTTAAACCGGTTCTGGACTCGGTACTCCGCCAGCCCGCAGGTACTTTGATTGCTGTGTGTGGCAGTTTGCCAGCCGGTATTTCACAGACCGCCTTTGCTGAATTTCTGAACACCATTAAAGAGGCAGGTTTTTTTCTTGCGGTTGATACCCGGGGTGAAGCGCTGAAAACAGCATTGTCTGTCGCACCGAACCTGATTAAACCCAACCTGCAGGAACTTCAGGAACTTTATGAAGAACCATTGTCGTCTTCGGAAGCATTGGTTAAAGCAGCGGATCTCCATAAATTCATTGATCATGTTGTGTTATCAATGGGGGAATCCGGAGCCTGGTTTCTAAGGGATGGAGATTGCCTGCATGCCCAGCCGGGCAACGTCGATATCGTCAGCACAGTGGGTGCAGGTGACTCTTTGCTGGCGGGTTATCTGTTTGGTTTGAGTCACAACTTTCCACAACATCAGACAGCAGGGTTGGCAACAGCCTGTGCCATGGAAGCGGTGAGTCAGACCGGGGTTGGCATTCAGTGCCTGAACCGGTTGGAAAGTCAAAGGCAAACTGTGGTCATGACAACCTGTAAAGAACATCGCCCGAACAAGGTCGGGCGATAGTACGTCGAACAGGATTAATGAACGGTTTCAGTGACGTGTCTCACTGGCAGGCATGATATTAGGGTGGCTCAGCCACTCTTCCGGGTTGTCATCCGAAGAATCAACCGCTTCACCGCCATTCAGTTCTTCCCGGGTAGCAATGACAGCCAGTTCCTTGGCAAAGTTCTGCAGCAGGTCAATCACCTCGTCTTTATCGTCGTTCAGGTCTTCATCAACAAAGATTCTGAACAGGGGTGGTTGCTCAAGGTCGGCACCTTTACGTTTTAATGTCATCTGCAGGCCCGGATGCTCAGGATCCGATACTTCGGCCAGCTTAAAGGTCACTGATTGAGCATCTCTTAATACGGAAAGCAGTTTCAGGGCTTCAGCAGCACTGATCTCACCAGAATCAACGCAGGCTTCCACGTATTCCCTGGCAGACATACCTGAATCCATGTAATTTTCAACAAGGTCTTGCAGGTCGTCATTCTTATACTTGTTATGGCTCATGGACCCTCCATACAACTCTGTTAGCTTCGCTTGAGAAAAGCAGCCATGACATCCGCTGTCATAATCTGCAATAAGTGCCTGATAAGTCGAAACCATGGCTCCTTACTCGTTACCCAGACACTTTAGAGCACTCTTCCAGTGTACCGAATTTCAATACAAAGGAAAGTCGGAATACGTATTTATCCATATTGTCTGTTTTTTTGTCTGAAAACCATTCAGGGGTTGGCGGGCAGAATTAAAAAATTTGTCCTCTATCAGTAGAAACTCTTTCAGGTCTTCTCCCTCCAGCGGTTCAGTGATACCTTTCCTCCTCTTTTCGATTTGCCTATTGAGTCCATGAATCTATCCCGACTGAATCTCAATCTGCTGCCCGGTCTTAAAGCACTGCTGGACACCCAGAGCGTATCCAGAGCTGCACAGGTGATGCACGTTACCCAGTCCGCCATGAGCCGGACGCTCGGGCAGCTGCGTGAAGCTCTGAACGACCCGATTCTGATTCGTAAGGGAAACCATATTTACCTGTCTGAAAAAGCGGTCAGCCTTCATGAAGAGGTGAACCGGGTGGTGCATGCCGCCAGCAGTATTTTTGAAAACCAGCAGTTTGACCCGGCCACCACCGAGCGACATTTCCGCATTGCGACCGGCCACATGGTGCTGGAAGATGTCATGCCCGGGATTATTCATAGCGTCTGGAAGCAGGCTCCGCACTTTACCTTCGAGCTGGTGGCTTTGCATCCGGGCTTAACGGTCAGTAATGGCAAAATTGACATCATGGTCGGCTATGTGGGGGATCCGGAAGAAGGTCTTTCCGGTCATCAGTTGATCAAGGAACGGGTATGTCTGGTGGTGTGCGAGGATCATCCTCTGGCAAGAGAACCGTTGTCTCAGGAACGGTTGCTGCAGTTTCCATTTATCATGCAGAAAAACGATCAGAATACACACCAGCTAATGAACGACTACATACGTTCACTGAGTGACAAGGTCAAAGTGCGTGCGTTTGCTCCGAGCATCATGGCTTGCATGAATCTGGTTAAAGGCACAGACAGTGTCTTTCTGGCAACAGGCTCCGTACAAACCTTTGCCCGCAATCTGGAAGGTGTTGTGGTGCGAGATGTCCCCATGGATGTTCCGGAAGTGTATTACAGCATGGTATGGCCGGAATACTGGGCACTGAACCGTGCCCATCGCTGGTTGCGGGAGTTTATTCGGGACGAGCTGACAGCGTTTATCGAGGGCCGTCAGATCGCCCGGTTTCCGTTATAACGACAGAGAAACAGTGGAAGTAAAGTGAATGCTGTCGCTGTTTTGCTGACAGGAATCCTTTGCCACTAATAATACATCGTACAGTTTCTCAATTTGACTGGTCAGAAAATTCAGTGGGCGGCATCCGGATACCGTCATATCCGCATGCACTTTTTCGCCACAGTCCGATTGAGTCATGTTAATGGTTTGCAGCTCAAAACCCCGGTGGCGGACTGTGCGCAGAATACGCTCCATGACTTCAGGCTTTTTCTGACATTCAATACGAATGGCGTAGCAGCTTGCGGTTTCGAACGTATTCATGCTTTGCTCTCCATCATTTCATGGTTTGGTGCTCCCGGAGGCACCAGCGGCCAGACATTCTCGGTTTCATCAATGCAGACATGCAGCAGCCAGGCTGTATCGGCTGCGAGCATTTCTTCCAGCGCCGGCTCAACGTCTGCCCGCTCGGTAATGCAGCGACCATTGATGTCGAAGGATTTTGCCAGCGTGACAAAATCCGGGTTGTCAG
This sequence comes from Endozoicomonas montiporae CL-33, assembly GCF_001583435.1. Taxonomy (NCBI): domain Bacteria; kingdom Pseudomonadati; phylum Pseudomonadota; class Gammaproteobacteria; order Oceanospirillales; family Endozoicomonadaceae; genus Endozoicomonas; species Endozoicomonas montiporae. The sequence continues at coordinate 1,281,097 of NZ_CP013251.1, forward strand.
ACAGGTTGGTTTCGCTGTAGCGGCCTTCAAAAAACAGTTCCTGCCATTGCTTCACCATGCCCAGTCGCTGGTTATCAATCAGTACGATTTTGACCGGCAGTTGCCGGCGCTTAATGGTGGCCAGCTCCTGAACGTTCATCATGAACGAACCATCACCGGACACCAGAACTATGTCGTCTTCCGGCCTTGCCATGGCGGCACCGATGGCAGCGGGAAGCCCGAATCCCATAGTGCCAAGACCACCACTGGTCAGATGGTTATTCGGGTGCCAGAAACTCATATGCTGGGCGACCCACATCTGGTGTTGCCCGACATCACAGCTGACAACGGCCTGACGTGGCAGTTGTTCTGACAACTGCTTTAACAGTAACGGCGCAAAAATGTCGTTACCGGGCTTATCGTAACGGTAGTGGCTGGTGGCCTGATGCTTCTGGCATTGGTTGATCCACTCGGAAATGTCTGGCGTTAATGTTTGTCCGTTTTCACTGCCGAGCTGTTCAAGATTATCTGCCAGAGTGCCTGTCAGCGTGATATCTGCCCGGCGACGTTTACCAAATTCGGAAGGATCAATATCCATATGAATGACTTTGGCGTTTGGAGCAAAGGCATCCAGCTTACCCGTGACTCGGTCATCAAAACGGGCACCGATAGCCAGCAGCAGGTCACACTCCTGAACCGCCATATTGGCAGCGCGGGTGCCATGCATACCCAGCATGCCCAGATAGCCGGAACGACCCGGTTCAACCGAGCCAAGACCTTTCAGGGTACAGGCGCTGGGAATGTGGGTGATATCGAGAAAGGTTCTCAGCGCTTCAACCGCCCCGGCCATGGCCACGCCGCCGCCCACGTAAGCAATGGGTCTTTTGCTTTGCTTCAGTAGTGCCCGGGCATTTGTAAGATCATTCTGGCTGGCAGCATTAACATCTGAATGAGAACCAACCAGTTCAAGGGGTGGCTGATAGTTGGCTTCTGCCTTTTGTATGTCTTTGGGAATATCCACCAATACCGGGCCGGGACGACCAGAAGTAGCGATTTCGAAGGCCAGATTCAGAGTGTGACACAGCTCATCAGGATCGGTGACCAGAAAACTGTGTTTGGTGCAGCTGATGGACATGCCCAGAATATCCATTTCCTGAAAGGCATCGGTACCGATCAGGTTAGTAGGCACTTGTCCGGTAATAGCGACCAGAGGAACAGAGTCCATATAAGCATCAGACAAGGCGGTGATCAGGTTGGTGGCTCCGGGGCCGGAGGTGGCTATGCACACTCCCGGGCGACCAGTTGAGCGGGCATATCCTATGGCAGAAAACGCAGCGCCCTGTTCATGACGGCAGAGAAGATGTTCTATAGGGGAATCGAGAAGTGCATCATACACCGGCATAATCGTACCGCCGGGATAACCGAATACGGTGGTCACACCGTGTTGAGCAAGATTTTTTACCAGAGCTTCAGCGCCGTCCATGGTACCTTCCCCGCATTTTTTTATGGAATGGTGGTGTTGTGTCTGAACAGTGCACAGGCAAAGGTTGCAGGGCTACGCGCACGAGAAGGGAAACGATCTGACTCATGACGACCGGCACAATCAGAATGCCAGAGAGTTGAATGTTCAGGTTTAGCATGTTGTTTTCCTCATTGTGCGCTTTATGAGTGAATGGAGCGCTTTTAGTCACATTTAACGGGCTAAAAAAAAGCCCCCGGACCTTTCGGTGCGGGGGCTTTTTTGAATGCTTACACTGTCAGTCAACGACAGCCCCCCGCACAGGCACGCTAATGACTACGACTAGTAGGTTAAGCAGGCTGTGCAGGGCGTTAACAATCATGTCAGCGATCTATCTCTGTGTGTTGAAAATGACAGATTTAAAAATGATTCACAGACAAAAGATATAACAGTATTTATGCTTGCGCCAGAAAAAATAATCAGAACGCTCAAGGGCTGATCAAAATGGCTGATTGATGAACATAATGAAGCGACTTCCTTCTTCACTGGCAGCAATTTCAGCGCGCGCGGTAACGCCTTCGGCTTTAAAACGAACACCGGCACCAATACTGACTTTCATATCGCTGTGTAACTCTTTGGCACTGAATGTATCGGCGACCCGTCCGGCGTCGGCAAATACGGTCCATTGCCACCAGGGCAGGTCATACCAGTCACCCAATACCGGCAAACCCTGCAACGGTTGCCATTGGGGTTTTACCCGGTATTCGGCGCTGTACGATACAGCAGAGCGGCCATGGAAACGGTTATTGGCATAACCTCTGAGTCGTGTCCAGCCACCGAGTGATACCCCCGTGAAAGAGGAAGGCCTCTGGTACTTTTCAACACCATTTACAGTTTCGGTCTTGTTCCAGGTGGGCGTATCGGCCGCCCAGCCATTCAGTGCAACAACCTGTTGCTGCCACAGACGGCTGTCGCCCAGATCGAAAAACTGACTGAAGCCCAGCTGCCAGGTACGCCATGAGTTTCGGTTTTTGCTGCCCCGGTCCTGAGTCACCCTGAATTCCAGATGATTACCGGTGGTGGGCTCCTGAGTGGAATCGCGGTTATCATAATCCAGAATGAAATGAGCCCCTCTGGCTGTAGGATCGTCTTCTGCCGGAGTGGCTTCTCCCAGATCCTGTCGCTGATAGAATGGCCGCAGTTCCAGAGTGGTAAAACCATTGGCAAACGGGTTCATGCTACCCGAGGACTGACTGGTTTCGCCTTTGCGGTGCATCATGCTGGCCAGTGCGCCGTCAGCCCCGTCACCGATGGGCAGGATATAGCGAAAGCGGGCATAGTAATGAGACTCTTTGCCTGAGGTACGGATGTAATTGTCTGCACTGGAGTCGTTACTGCCAGCCTGTTCACTGTTATAGTCCGGATTTCCGGACACATAATAATTGGTCTCATCGTAGTAACTGTTCAGCAATTGCAGATCAATCAACCACTGGCTCTGGCCGGGTATCATGAGATTGCTCATACCGAGAAAGCCCAGCCAGGAACCGTTGTTTGAGGCTATACCGGTGGCAAAAACCGACAGTTGCGGCTGGAACAGACCGGTGGCGATGCCCGAAGCACCTGCAGCCGTGCCCCAGTCTTTGGACTGAAAGGCATAAGGCACTGCAGAAAGTTTCACAGTGTTTTCTCTTTCAGGCGTTCTTTCAGACATCGATGCTGTATCTGACAGAGCCATCGTTGAAAGGGTCAGCGTTGAAAGAGTGAATGAAAGAGTCAGTAGGCCAGATAACAGTCTACCTGCTGGCCTGTTGGTGTTGTTCATTGTTGCTTTTGGATAGTCAGTGATCACTGAGCCCGGGAGGCTGTCACCGCAGTAGGGCAGTCTATTCTCGGACAGCCTCCTACGCCCAGCGTAAACATGGGGATTACGGAAGGATTATCACGGGAATGAGGGGCTGCCTGAATAAGGTGTTGCCTCAATTTACAAAGTGATCAAACTGACTTTGTATCTCAACATACAGTAAACTTCCGCTTCTTTCGCAGTGAATAAAGTAACCACATCATGAAGAAGACGCAGTCTTCACAGCAGGTCGGGTTTGAACCGGAGCGATTTAATCCTGAACAGATTCGGCAGCAATTCCCGATTCTTGGCCAGCAGGCGCATGGCTACCCACTGGTCTATCTGGACAATGCAGCGACCACACAGAAACCGGAAAGGGTGATCGAAGCGGTCAATGCATACTATCGGGAACAGAATGCCAATGTGCACCGGGCTTCTCATTATCTGAGTGCCAAATCGACCAGAGCGTTTGAAGTGGCCAGAGAGCAGGTTCAGCATTTTTTGAATGCCCGGTCTTCTAATGAAATTATCTGGACTCGTGGCGCCACTGAAGCGATTAATCTGGTCGCTAATAGCTGGGGCAGGGCAAACCTTCAGGCCGGAGATGAAATTCTGCTGACCTGTCTGGAACATCACGCCAACATCGTGCCATGGCAGCTGGTGGCTGAAGCCACGGGGGCTGTGATTAAAGTGGCAGACATCAGGGCTGATGGCAGCTTGTGTATGGACAGCTTTTCACAACAGTTGTCCGACAAAACGAAAATAGTCTGTGTCACTCATGCCTCTAATGCCATTGGTACCATTACGCCGGTGGCGGATATTATTACGGCGGCGCACCAGCAAGGTGCTTTGGTATTGGTCGATGGTGCGCAGATGGTGGCGCATCAGGCTGTAGACGTACAAACACTGGGTTGCGACTTTTATGTCTTTTCCGGGCACAAAGTGTTTGGTCCTACTGGCATTGGTGTGCTTTATGGTCGCAAAGATCTGCTTGACGCCATGCCTCCCTGGCAGGCGGGCGGGGAAATGATTGAACAGGTCAGCTTTTCCGGTACCCGGTTCAATTCATTGCCGTTCAAGTTTGAAGCCGGTACACCCAATGTGGCCGGTGTTATTGGTATGGCGGCAGCACTGGATTTCCTGCAGCAGTTTGACCTGTCACAACTGGCAGAGCATGAATTATCGTTAAGGCAAAAAGCGGAAGCCGGTCTGCAGGCCATTCCCGGCATCAGGCTGGTGGGTGAAGCGCAGGATAAAGTGTCGGTGGTGTCGTTTATCTGTGATCATTTGCACAATCAGGATATTGGCTTGCTGCTGGATCAGCAGGGTATTGCAGTGCGTACCGGGCATCACTGTACCATGCCATTGATGGAACGACTTAATCTATCCGGCACTGTGCGTGCATCGTTCTCTGTGTATAACTCGGAAGAGGAGGTGGAACGTTTTCTGGCAGCAATGAGACGCCTTGTAATGGCTGAGCAGCCCGTAGATGAAATCTCTCCGAAACTGCCTGAACAGCATTCAGATTTGCCCGAGTTTTACCAGACCATAAAAGCCTTCAATGATCAGTCAATACCAGCCAGCCTGACAGGCGCCCATAACTGGCAGGAAAAGTACCGGCAGATTATGTTGCTGGGAAAACGAATGCCTGCGTTACCCGAAAGCTGGAAGACCGATGAGTCCAGACTGCATGGCTGTGAAAGTACAGTGTGGATTCATCATTATTACGATCAGGAAACCATGCAATTGTTTTTTGCTGCCGACTCCGATGCCAGAGTCATTCGTGGCTTGATTGCACTGGTTCTGGGGCAGGTTAACGGTTTGCAGCCGAAAGACATTAGTCGTTTTGACATGGACGGCTATTTTGCACAGTTAGGCTTACTGACTCATTTAAGCCCGTCCAGAGGCAACGGGCTCAGAGCGATTGTTGCCGAGATATTGTCTCAGGCACATCGTTATCATTAAGGCGGCTTTTAAAGATCGTTAAGCCATCAGCTTTTTGCGGTTAGTTTTTTGCAGTTAGTTTTTTAACGATGCGTGAAACGGCCGCAAAGCCGAAGGTCGCGGTGACCACGGTTGAGGCACCGAAGCCGCTGGCGCAATCCATTTTGGTTGAACCCAGATCGCTGGGTTTTTGCTGGCAGATGCTGCCGTCAGGGTGTGGATAAACCGCCTGCTCACTGGAAAATACACAATCAACACCAAATTTACGTTTGGTGTTTTTGCTGAATCCGTGAAAATCCCGCAAATGGTTTCTGACTTTTCTTGCCAGCGGATCGTGCCAGGTTTTGGTCAGATCGCTAATCTGGATCTGTGTCGGGTCAGTCTGACCGCCAGCACCACCGGTGGTGATGACCGGAATTTTACTGCGCTTGCAGTGATTGATCAGGGCAGCTTTCACCCGGAAGCTGTCAATGGCATCCAGAACATAATCAAACTCGCTGGTAATCAGCTCGGCAATATTGTCCGGGGTGATGAAATCTTCAATGATCTGACAGTCACAGTCAGGGTTTATAGCCTTGATGCGCGCCTGCATAACATCGCATTTAGACTGACCAACGGTGGCAGTGAGCGCATGCAGCTGGCGGTTGATGTTAGTAATGCAGATATCATCCAGATCAATCAGGGTGATTTTACCCACAGCGGTTCTTGCCAACGCTTCTGCTGCCCAGGAACCGACTCCCCCAATGCCAATAACGCAAACGTGGGACTGCCTCAGCTTTTCTTCAGCCTCCATGCCATAGAGACGGCGAATACCGCCAAAGCGTTCATCAAGGGTGTTGCTCATAACGTTTACAGGGCTCACAAAGTCATTAGAAAGGGCGCGGATTATAATACCATCTTTCGGTCAGTGCTATTTCAGCAAAACCCGTGAACATAAGTTATCCCCAAAGTCTGTGGATAACCTTTGGTATAACTTTGTAACAATGTTGGCTGATGCCGATGGATAAACTGGCTGCAACAATTGATCAAAAAATAACCATAAAAAGGGCGGAAAAATCCGCCCCTGCATTGATTAGATAATGTTAATTATTGTTTTACCACCAGGCTTCCATCTGTACACCAAAGGTCATGCCGTCCGTTGCCTTACCAAAGTTATCTTTGATCAGTTTACGATCTCCGGACAGTCCGGCAGTGCTTGGGTCGCACTCTAATGCACCCGCAGGGCACTTCAATTCATCCCAGTTGGCGTAAGTGGCAAAGACTCTGATCACTGGTCTTACCCAGGCACCGAAGCGTGGGTGGAACTGTTGGGCAATAGTGACTTTATACAATTTGGAGTCTGCGTACTGCTTGGTCGGACTGGTTGTTGCCCCTGCTGATTTACCGGCAATGTTGAACTCTGCACCGTTTTTAACCTTGTCAAAACCAAAGTCGAGAACGGTACTGGTCAGCTCACTCCATTTCCATTGCGGACGAATGCCCACAGTGAACCAGTCCATTTTGTCGGGTGTTTTCATATGGTTTTGTGCATCTTTGGAGTAATCCATCTGCGTCCAACCAATGACATAAGTCACATCCAGGCGGTCAATGATTGGAATCTGGCCAAAGTTCAGCACTCGGGCCATCTTGCTACCACTGAACCATTTGGAGTTTTGTGAGGTTCTGCCATCTTCACCGACGCCGGGGCCGGTCATGGCGTCGGTGGCGTATTGCACAGCGAACTTGTTAAAGCCGCCCATCGGGAAGGCGTAGGTCAACTGTGCTGTTCCCATAAAGCCGTCGCGGTCGAAGAACTTCTTGTTGTCAATTTTATCGCCGGGAGATCCTTTACCGTATTCCAGACCCAGTTCCAGAGAGAAGTGTTCGGATAGTTTGAGGTCGCTTAAACGCAAATCAATGATGTTTGTGGCAATTTTTTCTTCATCGTATTTCAGTTTGTTGCCAGTAATGGTGGTGCCTTTGACAACCGATGTTTCATTCCGAATCCAGGCCAGATGAAACTTGCCAAAACCGACGTCTATATCTTCAATACCTGCGCCTGGTCCTGAGACATTCCAGTAGTACCAGTCGAGCTGATGTACGTCATGGCGCTGGTAATATTTCTTGCCAGCCCAGAGTTTCGCACCGGGCAATGCCGGGAAGATATTTTCTGCAGAAACGTTCAGCTCCCTGAGCGCGAACTCATTAGGGTCCTTGCTGGGTTGTTCCCATTCGTTCTGCTGTTGGGTTTTATAAGCAATCAGGGTGTTCAGTTTAAAAACGGTACCATTATCGGTCGCTAGCGTTGCCTGCAGCCCCTGATCCGTGAAGGTTTCGCATTCGTTACCCAGCCTGTGTTTAACCGGGGCACCCGCTGCCTGGAAGCAGGCCTGCTTGCCGCCTTTGGCAGAGCTGCCTACGCCTGAACGGGCATAGCCATAGTAGGTGAGATCCATTCGCTCCGCAGCGGAACTAAACTTTTCATCCATCGTCTCTGCAAAAGCGGTGGGCGTTGACACCGTAGCCAGGGAAACGACACCCAGACTACACAGTGCGGAACGCAGGGCACTGGTGACCGGGGATGGTTTCTGAGTCATGACATAACACCTTGTGTGTCGTGTTAAAACTATCCGGAAACTATCTGACCTGTTGGAGCTATCATGTTGAAGCTATCATGCTAAAGCTATACAGAGACCGCTACAGAGAGTTAAGGCAATACAGAAAGACGTCGGGAAAATTAACAACACCCGTTGTCGGTCATAAAAAAACTTCTGTTGAATGTTCTAAATAATATGGACATCTCTGAATGATAAATTCGCAGTTTTGCAGCAGATTCCAGAACCATAGTGAAGGCATTTTCTGTTTTTTGGGTGAATAACAAGACTCACCTCATACCAAAGTAGTTCAGGGTTTAATACACAGCAAACCACTAAAAAGTCTTTTTTTGTTTATGTTTGTTTCGTCTTTTAACATTGTGTTTTTATCTGCTTCAAACATTAAACACACCACATTGATCATCTGTGCTCTATTGTTTATGGATTCAACCAGCCATGAGTGAAGAGTGCGGCTTTACCCTGAACGTGAAAATGAGGACAGGGTCAGGAAGCGTTGCATTTTTGTTACTTAACAGGGGTGTCATTATGAAACCGGTATTTTGTTTGCATAAGATGAAATGTTGGGTGCCAATAAACGACAGGCAGCACTTCAGTCGAGATTTCAGTCGAGAGCCCAGCCGGTGGCCTGTCGCCAAAGGAATGTTGCTGGCTCTGATCGCAACCGCCTACGGATGTTCCACCTTTCAGTCTGACGAACAGATGGAAGGGATACCCGATGCCAATCAGGGTAAGACGTTTCAGTCCATTGCAGACATTACCTGCCAACCATTGGTACTGGCTCCGGGTAAAGACAAGGCCAGAGTTGTGATTAACCAGTACACTGCCCGGCTTAAGCAGCCATCCGGCCTGACGCCGGTACTGGCTTACCAGATTCCTGAACAGGGTGTGCACAAAATAACAATAGACAGCTATGTCATTCGTCACTCTGGCCTCAGTGCTGCCGGACCGGATAGTAACGAACTATTTTATCCGGAGGTTGCCCTGCTTGACCGCCACAATGTATTGATCAGCAAGGTAAACCCGGCGCATGTTGGTTATAAAAAACCGGGCTTTACCAGTGAAGAAGGGGTTGGCACTTCTTTTACAGTGGACAACCGGGCTTCGGTTGCCGACAAACCCGCCTGTATGCTGATTTATACGACGGACTCCCTTCGTAAAGGCACGACAACATTAATTAACGAAGAAAAAGAGTACGCCAAGGTGCGAGGCGTGGTGCCACCACCCATTCCTGATCCGGTAGCCCGGCATGGCAATACCGGACATCTGATGATTACCATGAAAAGCGATGGATTGGTGGCGGTCAGCCCGGCAGTTGTGCCTGTGGCAGCTACTCATCATGCAGTGCATCAACCAGCCAGTGCAGAGAGCGATGTACTGGATAAACAGACTCAGGCAATACGCAGCCATTACATGAATAGCGTTAAAAATGCGCTGGATCAGGGCAATATTTCTGCAGCACTGGATCAGCGCAGCGAATTAAAATCGGTGACTGCCCGCGCAGAATATTATTTCCTCAATAATTACGGAAAACCAAAGACTGCTATTCAAAACGTTCATGCAGGCACTACAGACAGTTTTGCTGATAAAGCGGTAGATTTGTATAAAGAACGCATGAATCATTATCTGAAACAGGGCAAAGGTTCGGCAGCACTGAAATTACTGGATGAAGTGAAGCAGTTACAGTTGGATGTTGATCATTTGTTTGATAAGTAAAAATAATTGAAGAGGAGGGGAGAGCTCCCCTCCTGCATGCATCAGGCTTTACGGATGTTACAGAGATTACTGAACAGAGCCTGATTGCTGTCATCTGCAAACAGGTTTTCCAGTGTATCTGTCAGTTTTCGCCGCCAGTTGGGATACTCCGAACTGGTGCCGGGAACGTTGACGGGAGTGTCAATCTGCAAAACATCCTCCAGTTGCAGCACCACTATTTTTGATGTGGTTTTGGCAAGGTAGTAGTGCAGTTTTTCCATCACATCTCTGGAATAACCCAGGGTCGAAATATCATCCGGATTCATGCCCCAGGGACGTTCGTTAATATCAATCAGGGTATGAATCAGTGCCATTTTATCCTGATGTCTGGCCTGCTTCTCTGCTTCGGTCTTTTCAGCGTCGTATATGCCCAGCTCCTGTCGTAAATCCAGATCAAGACAATTCCACCATGCTTTCAGTGTGGGGATATCGTGATTGGAAATACAGGTCAGAGCCATGGGTTTGAACTCTCCCGGCGACATGAAGCGATCACCTTCACAGGAGAACAGGACGACTTCGTTCGAGTAGCATCTGGCGGGTGGCAGACTGGCTTCAATTTCCGGTGGTACCGTTCCCAGGTCTTCACCGAATACCAGGCATTCACGACGCTGGCTTTCCAGTTTGATGATGCCGAGCAGATCATTCAGAGGGTAATAGGTGTAAGCACCAAAGTCGGCTGTTTTGCCATTCGGACACCACCACAGGCGTAACAGCCCCATCACATGGTCAATCCGAAGCGCACCACAGTGGCTCATATTGGATCGGACCATTTCGATAAAAGGTGCGTAGTGGTGTTGTTTCAGAGTCACCGGATTAAACGGCGGCAGTCCCCAGTTCTGTCCCTGTGGAGCTACGCCATCGGGTGGCGCGCCAACGCTGGCATCAAGACAGTAGATGGAGCGATTACTCCAGACATCAGCGCCGCCCCGATCAACACCAACAGCCAGATCACGGTAAATGCCGACAGCCATACCGGCATCAAGAGCTGCTTTCTGGGCTTCGGCCAGCTGGATTTCGGACAGCCATTGCAGGTATTTGTAATAATCGATGGCATCGCTGTTTTGACTAATAAAAGTTTTAACGGCATCGGAGTCTGGTGTCTGGTATTCCTCAGGCCAGCAAGGCCAGCCCCAGCTCATGATATCCAGCTGCCTAAAGCGCGCAAACAGGGCTTCATAAGCCGCATGGCGTTCAAGGCTGGCACCACGAATGTCGCAAAAGTTCAGGAAAGCCTTGCCCCTTGGGGAAGCTGTCTTGATATGCGTCTGCTGAAACTCTTTAAACAATTGTTCCAGAGCTTTGAACTTCAGTGAAGCCACCTGCTCATAATCCACATATTCGGCTTTTCGGGCAGCGGCAATGGTTTGTTTGAATTCTGAACTGTTCACCAGTGCCTGCGTCTCTACCGAATCGTTAAATTCGGGAATGGCCGTGATATCCAGATACAGAGGATTAATGAAATTCCGGCTGGAAGGGCTGTATGGACTGGTGTGTAAAGGGTTAGCAGGATACAGCGCATGGATAGGGTTCAGGCCGACAATATCAGCACCCTGACTGGCGAGTTTCTCAGCCAGTAATTTCAGACTGCTGAAGTCACCCATACCCCAGTCATGGTCAGTGCGCAGGGTGTAAAGCTGTATGGCAGCCCCCCAGATTTTATGACCCTGTTCCAATGATTCTGGTTCATAACAGGTGGCAGGGGCAACGATAATCAGGCTGATGGCTTCAAGATTACGGTTTTTTAACGTTAGCCGGTGGTACCCGGTTGGCAGATCTTCCGGCAGCTCCAGAGACAGTTTGACCAGATCTTTGTCTGGAAACGATTTCCGGTCGAGTACTTCCAGAGCGTCAGCCTTGACTGAAATTGAACGACGGCGACCGCTTTCCAGTTCGAATTCACCCTTGAAAGAATTGCCCAGACGGCTCTGGGGCACATACATATCAATGCAGTAGGGTTGCCCCTGATGAACAACGTTCACCGGAGCCACCAGATGCTCCCACTGCTGTTGTTGATAGTGTTCAATGGAAGCTCTGGTACTGTCATTACTGCTGAGGTCAAAACCCATTGCCTGCAGAATAGGAATTTTCAGGTCTGTTGGTACGCTGACAGGTCGCCCTGCCCAGTCTTCATAGTCACCGGAAACACCACTCAGAGCGGCCAGCTGCTCAATCAATTGCTGATCGAGCGAGGTTGAATTAGTCATGTCTACTCCTTCCTAATCGACTTCTGGAGCCCGAGTACGACGGAAGGCTTTGCCATCCGCATCAAATAGATGACAAAGTTGCACAGGAAGCTCAATCTTCATTTTTGTTCCTTCTGCCCTGTGGCGGGAATCTTCAACGCGGACGATGAAGTGTTCTCGAATTGTATCATGGCTCATGTAAATAAATGATTCGGCTCCCAGACGTTCAAGGGCTTCTACCTTGCCCTCTACGGCATTGCCTTCGTCAGTTTCTGCCAGAGCATCTTCCGGCCGAATGCCCAGCACGACACGGTCTCCCGCCTTTGCCCGTTCCGTATTGGCATTGGCTCTCAGAACTTCTCCTGTGGTGAGTTTGACGATGGTTTCTTCCTTATCAATTTTTTCGATGAATCCATCAAAAAAGTTCATTTTCGGTGAGCCGATAAAGCCGGCAACAAACATGTTGGCGGGGTAGTGGTAGAGTTCGAGGGGTTTGCCAACCTGTTCAAGGTTTGTTTTTGCGCCGGGCTGGAGAGGACTGAGCACAACAATCTGGTCAGCCAGTGTCATGGCCTCTACCTGATCGTGGGTCACGTAAATCGAGGTGGTTTTCAGCCGGGTATGAAGCCGTGATAACTCCTGCCGCATCTGTACCCTGAGCGCTACATCGAGGTTAGACAGGGGTTCATCAAACAGAAAAACCCTGGGATGCTGCACAATCGAGCGACCAATAGCCACCCTTTGTCGTTGACCGCCGGACATGGCTTTTGGCTTTCTGTCGAGCAGGGCTTCAAGCTGCAGAATCCGGGCGGCTTCCTGAACACGTTCGTTGACCAGAGCCTTGTCGGCCTTTGCCAGCTTCAGGCCAAAGGCCATGTTTTCGATAACACTCATATGCGGGTAGAGTGCGTACGACTGGAACACCATTCCTACCCGGCGTTCATTGGGCGGCATATCATTGACACGCTCTCCGGCAATAAACATTTCACCGGAACTGATCTCTTCCAGCCCGCAGACCATTCTGAGGAGGGTGGATTTGCCGCAACCTGAAGGCCCCACAAATGCGACAAACTGCCCATTGGGTATGTTGAGGTTGACGTCTTTGATGACCCAGTTTTTACCCTGGTCATAGCTCTTGGAAATATTAACAAGTTTTACTTCTGCCATGTCTGTTTCCGCTATCCGGTCATTGTTCGCTGTTCTGGTTAACCTTTCACACCGCCTGCTGTCAGACCTCCTACAATCCAGCGCTGGCAGAGCAGGAAGATGATGGATATTGGCAAACCGGACAACACCGCCGCCGCTGCAAAGTCGCCCCAGAGGTAATTCTGTGGGTTCAGGTATTGTCTGGAACCAACGGCCAGGGTCAGGTTATCCATACTTTGCAGGAGTACTGATGCCACGGGATACTCGGCAACGCTGGTAATAAAGGCGAGAATAAAAACGACCGCGAGAATAGGGACTGACAAGGGCAGTAGTACGTATCGGAAAGCCTGCCAGGGCGTGGCACCATCAATAGCGGCGGCTTCTTCCAGAGATTGGTCGATGGTTTCAAAATACCCTTTGATCAACCAGATATGCAACGCCAGCCCACCAAGGTAGGCGACAGTGACTGATCCCAGACTGTCCAGTCCCAACCAGGGGATATAGTTGCCCAGCTTGTCAAACAGCGAGTAAATCGCGACCAGTGCCAACACCGCCGGAAACATCTGCAGAATCATCATGGCCGTCAGCATATGCTCCTTGAACTTGAAGCGCAGTCGCGCAAAAGCATAAGCGCCCGTGGTTGACAGCAGGAGAATCAGGATGGTGGAAACAAACGACACCTTGATAGAGTTCCATAGCCAGAGCATGACAGGAAAAGGTGGTTGTATCACCGAGCCGTCAGCATTTTCCCAGGGAATGCCGAACGCCAGATACCAGTGCTCAAGGCTTGGATTCGTGGGGACCAGGTCGCCAGTGGCAAAGTTACCGGAACGCAATGACACCGAAATAATCATCAGAAACGGAAACATAATCAGGCATAAAAACAGAATCATAAATATTCTGGCTGCCCAGACCCGGTACTTCAGGTTTCTTGGTTGAACAATCATATTGACTACCTACATTCTTAATTGCGGGAAGTTTTATTCAGAAAACCTTTATTCAGTGAACCGTTTTGTGGCTTTGAGATTGAGCCAGGCGATGACACCGACCATCAGGAAAATAAAGGTGGCAATGGCGGATGCCAGACCATAATCCTGTCCATACTGACCAAAGGCGATACGGAAGGTGTAGCTGACCAGCAAGTCGGTTGCTCCGGCAGGCGTTGTCGCACCAATAATATTAGGCGCACCGTCGGTTAACAGGGCAATCAGAACCAGATTGTTGAAGTTGAAAGCAAAGCTGGCAATCAACAGGGGAATCAACGGTTTGATAATCAGGGGAATGGTGATCTTGAACAGGTTCTGTAAGGGGGTTGCCCCGTCAATGGCTGAAGCTTCATAGAGATCGTCAGGAATAGACTTCAGTAGCCCGATACAGAGGATCATCATGTACGGGTAACCCAGCCACGTGTTGACGATCAGCACCATTGTTTTTGCCAGGAAACCATTACTGAACCACTCTGGCTGTACACCAAAGAGCATGTTCAGCAACATATTGATCTCGCCAAAATTCTGGTTAAACAAGCCACGGAAAATCAGAATCGAGATAAAAGCGGGTACTGCATAAGGCAGTATCAGTAACAGACGGTAAACACCATTACCCTTGAGTGGCTCCCACTGCACCAGACAGGCCATCAGCAGGCCGATAATCAGGGTGAACAGCACACTGAGAGCCGAGAACGTCAGGGTCCAGGTAAAGATTTGCATAAACGGCCCCTGAATACCGGGGTCGGATACGACTTTGACAAAATTGTCCCAGCCATTAAACACGGTAAAGCCGGGACCAATCTGTTCTCCGGTATTATCCACGTAATATCCGGTGGTCATATCGGGCGTGAGTATATCGCCGTTACGCCGGTCTATCAGACTGTCATTAGGTCCTTCGTCGTATATTTTTGCCTGTGGGCCAAACTCTCTCAGGCTGGTCATTGACAGCGTGTTGCCGTCAGGCAAAACGATCTTCAACATCTTCAGTATATGACGAATACGAATGGTGTCCCGGAAAGCCAGTTCGTTGCCATCAGGCAGTTCGGACGACAGTCGCGTAGTGATTTCACCCGGTTCTGTCAGTTCCCCGAAAGGAGCGCTGACCAGATGCTTGTCGCTATCTTTATTACTGATAAACAGTAGCTGGTAGTGACCATCCTTTTCGTAAGCTTTAAAGCTGTATGACTCACCCGGGGTTCTGTAGGTTTTTGCCATATGAATGGCTTTTACTCGTTCCAGTGGCAACAGATTGCTGGAGCTGTAATTGGTAAAAGCGACATTGACGGTGTAAAGCAGGGGAAAAACGATAAAAACAGACACCCCAAGCAGCGCTGGGTATACGTAGCGATAAGAGTAACCCTTGTTGCTGATAAAAACCCAGGTGCCGGTGGTGACAATCAACAACACCAGCAAGGCAAAAGCTATTTCACCGCTGGCGTACATCATGGTGACGCCGTACAGCAGGATCAGGTCTATAAAGGCTATCAGCCCCAATGCGACCCACCTGCCAGGGTTACCGGGTCTTTGTCCGGCAGTACTGATAGCCTCCATAATGGAAAGCCTCCTGAACGTGTGGATGTCGTTGCTCTGGAATGAATGACCTGTCATTCATGAAAGGAAACTTATTCAGGGCAACGACAGTAGACTTATAATTACAAGCCTGCTCTTAGCGCAGGCAAAAAGTTAGCGCAGGCAAAAAGATTAAATGTCCAGATTAGTCAACAATGCGCTTTGCTGCGTCATTCAGAGCTTCTTTATATCCCTGGCGCCCGCTGGTGATGTTTCTTAATGCCGCTTCCATAGCAGACCAGAACTTGCCCATTTCAGGCACATTAGGCATTAACAGTCCGTTGATGGCATTGTCGTAAGTCGCGCTGATACGAGGGTCTTTTTGCAGTTCTTTCATGTAGGTTTTGTTGGCAACGGCACCCAGGGGAATGTCTTTATTCATCGTACGAAGGCCGTCGTCGATTAACAGGTAGTTTTCCAGAAATTCCTTGGACAGTGCCTTGTTAGGGCTGGCATTGTTCAATGCAGCACTCCAGACGCCTACAAAGGCTTTGGAACGCTGGCCATTGACACTTGGCAGTGCAGCAACACCATAGTCAATACCGCTGCTTTCAAGGTTTGCCCATGCCCACGGGCCGGAAATCATCATGGCGCTTTTGCCTTTATTAAAGGTGGATTCCATCACGCCGTAATCGACCCCTCTGGGCAATACACTTTTATCAATCAGTTCGGTCAGCATTTTCGCACCGGCCATAGCCCCCTTGTTGTTGACGCCAGTGTTTTTGACATCATAGCCGGTGGCTGTTTTCTTAAAGACATAGCCGCCATCGGCAGCCAGCATGGGCATGGTGAAATACGGCTGCACCTGATCCCACATAATGGTGTTCATGCCTTTGTTGGCTTTTTTCAGTTTGGCATCCAGGGCAAACATGTCTTCGTAGGCTTTGGGGGGCTCGGGCAGTATTTTTTTGTTGTAGATAAGGCTGATGGCTTCCAGTGAAATCGGGTAACCATAGATTTTTTTGTCCACGGTGACGGCTTCCCAGCCCATATCAACCACTTCCCGTTTAAAAGGCGCAGAAGGTTTCACCGGAGCCAGCAGGCCGCTTTGTGCCCATTCGCCAAAGCGGTCATGGGCCCAGAACAGAATGTCAGGGCCGCTGCCGGAAGCGGCTGCCTGCTGGAATCGGTCAGTGAGGTTTTCAGGAATTTCTACTTTCACCTTTATGCCGGTATCGTCTTCAAACACTTTGCCGATTTCACGAATACCGTTGTATGCCTTATCACCACCGACCCACAGAACCAGTTCATCATCGCTGAATGCCAGCGCCGTGGATGCCCCCATTGTCATGGTGACTGTCACCGCTGCCGTAGCAAGGGTGGTTGCAGCCACCTGACGGGTGAACGTTTTGGTCATTGTGTTGGCAAGCTGTTTGATCATCTGTCAAGACTCCAGACAATATGCGCCCTTTATCCTGTATCACCTCTGAGGCCGTGGTCAGCAGTTTGAACAAAACAGAGAAGCATCACGAAACATAGTGCCTGTGATTCAGGCTGCTGACCCGGAAACAGAATTAACAGGAGCTTTGATCAGGACTGTTATAAACGCCTTACAAATATAGTTTCTTGTAGGAAAAGTACTGGGATATCGGCTGGAAAATTTGTTTTTATGACTTTTGCGGAATGCTTATTATTATAAAACTATAGTCGTTTATTTTTTTATTGCTTTTAAGTCTTAACTCTAATAGCGCTGATTCAGCCTATGCATCTCTGAGAATTCTGAGAGTTCTGAGAATATAGGAGCCTGTCGGACTTAGCCGACCGTAGCGAGAAAAAGACCGGTTTGAGACAGTTTTGACGATCATTTGAGGCGAATAGCGAGCTATTCAACGAAAAGGATCGTCAAAAATGGCCAAATCCGGCTTTTTCGCAGTAGGTCAGTGGTAAGTCCGACAGGCTCATAGTGCAGTAGGTTGGGACGAACGAAGTGACTCCCAACACGGTGAGTCTTTTGACAAGTACATTCTTGATAACTGTCTTGATTTCGAACTGTGTA
The DNA here is from genome assembly GCF_001583435.1 of Endozoicomonas montiporae CL-33. NCBI lineage: Bacteria > Pseudomonadati > Pseudomonadota > Gammaproteobacteria > Oceanospirillales > Endozoicomonadaceae > Endozoicomonas > Endozoicomonas montiporae. The sequence continues at coordinate 1,298,545 of NZ_CP013251.1, forward strand.
TAGAGTCACCGTGTTGGGAGGTCGCGTTCCGCTCGTCCCAACCTACGATTTGGAGTCATCAATGCATACCAGTCAAAAGAGCTGGTCAACTTCCCATGCCAGCTGGTCCACCTGATCAATCCAGGCCAGAGCTGCCTGAGGATTGTCCTGTTTCAGAGCAAGAATGATCTGTTGCTGATAGTAATAGCTGATTGACGCTTCAATGGCGGCGTTTTCCGGCAGTGAAGCAGGTGGTTTCAGGCTGGACTTATCGACATCATAGCTGGCTGAGAACTGTTGTTGCAGTGTGATATGCAGCTGCCGGATGGCTGACCTCAGACTGAGAGCCTGATTGATGTCTTTTCCGTCAAGAGCAGACTGTACTGCGTCGAGGTAATCCTGATTAATGGTTTCGGACACATTTGAAGCTTTATCTTTTTGGACGATGTCCGGAGTCGAAGGCACATAGTCCGGTCTTGGAGGTGGGGTAATTCTGGTTTCCCGCGCTGGCTGGGACAACAGCGGTGTGATTTGCAGACGCAGGGTACCGTCTGCAACCGCTTCGGTATAAATGTCACCGGTAGGAGGTGCGGTCCGGGCGCGGATTCGGGCATACTCTTCGTCAAAGTTGGCCACTTTCAGGCTGACCTGACGTGCTTCTTCGGTTGTCAGAGCCAAAAGGTAGGCTGGTTGCTTGCCGCTGCTGGTGCGATTATCCAGAACAAATTCAGTAGACAGGTTTTCCCTTGTCAGCATACTTTGTTCGTCGTATTTCAAGCGGCTGGCAGGCAGTTTCTGCAGAGGTTTGAAGTCGCTGTCGAGCAACCATATTTCCGGTGTAAACGCTTCTGCCCGGGTACCAAACCCTCGACGTGTAATCAGGCTTTCCACTTTAAACTGGTAAACGCCATAATCGGGCAGTTTCCAGCCAGCAACCGGTGAATTTTTTTCATTCAGTTGCAGCACTTCAGTGGTGCTATTGATAGGGCGTTCAATGGCAATGGTCTGGTTATAGACTTTTATCGGAACATAGGTGATGTCCGCCAGTGATGAAACGGTTGTTGTAATGGCTGGCACATCGGCAACCGGCTCCTGCCCTGTGCTGGCACACCCTGCAAGGGCAGCCACTAATACCAGTGTTGATAGACGTTTCATGGGTTACTCCGAAACAGCAATAGCCCGATTCTACCCATGATTTTGAATAGCCATAGTCGTTTTATTTCTGTAAACGATTACAGATTCGCATCGAGTAACCAGCAGAGCATATCGGGGAACCTTCCGGCCCATGCTGTTTCTGAGTGCAGGCCGCCCTGATCGATGTTCAGGCAAAGTCGTTTTATGAAGGCTTTTTGGGATAATTGCTGGTGGAGTGAACGGGCACCTTTGAGATAAACATCAGGAAAACAGGATACTGTTGAATCGCTGGTTTCCGCAGTGCCGATATCTATATAGATGGAAAGACGTTCTCTGAAACCTGTCTGGTCAATAAATTGTCTGATTGGTTGTTCGGCAAACCAGAAGGCTGGAGACATGACACCGACTTTACTGAAACTATCCGGGTATTTCAAAGCCGCATAAAGACTGATGACGGCACCCATCGAACTACCCCCAATCAGTGTGGTGTCCCGCTCTGGTTGGGTCCTGAAGTTCTGGTCGATTAATGGTTTCAGACTCCGGGTCAACCAGTCCACATAGAGGTCCCCCTTTCCGCCCATACCCAACTTTTTACTGTTCCAGTTAGCCAGTTCTGCCGGTGGAGCACTGGGCCATGGTGAATATTCACTCATACGTCCAAGCCCTTCGTTTTCAACAGAGCAGTCAATGGCAACCAGAATAATGCCTGTGGTGACTCCTGCTATCTGCAATTGATCCAGTTGATCACCGGCCTGCCAGCTGGCACCTGAAATATCGGATCCCGGATAAAAAAGGTTTTGACCATCATGCATGTAAAGAACAGGGTAAGTGTCGTTTGACTGATCATAGCCAACAGGCAAATACACTCTGACCAGACCTTCACGCTGCAAAGGAGACTGGTTCAAATCGAGAATGATTTTAAGGCGGGCTTTATCGTAATCCATGATCTTTCTGGAAAAAGAGAGTCAGCAGCACCTGTTGTGGGGACAGAGTAAGCAAGCTGCTGACCATAAGGATATTAAATGAAACGAATAACTGTCCGACCAGAAACAGCGAAGGAAAGTTATGACTCTATTCTAATTGAAAACGGGTGGCTGGTGGTTCTGTAAACGATTACAGTTGCCAGTATGATCGAATTCTAAAAAATGGACACGCAGCTTGGTATAGGCTTTACTGTCGTTTAATTAATTTTAAGACGGCCTCTTAGAACGATGACTCTGAACTTATGGCTTTAAGCCATAGAAAGCTGCTTTTAAAGACATTGTCAGGGTCAAACACCACGCCTGCTTGTGCTCATGGTCATTTTTCGTTTCAAATCCATGTGAAATGATGTGATGTTGATGCCAGTTTTACTGAATGTTTATTATGCTAATTATCATTCAAAGCTATAAGTACGGGCTTAGCTCTCTTTCGTATTACAACGCCTTTTATATAAGTTTTCTGTTTTTCGTATTGTTTTTTTCGTTGTCTGATGTTGTCAAAGCTAGTGATAGTGATCTTCCTGTATTTCTGGTGAACCCGATGACAGTTCCGTCTGGATCAGAATATGGCTGTGCGCGAGTCCAGCCACTAAACAGAATCGCAATGGATTTAGCGAGAGAGATTCCCGCCAACAGCGGTTTTGCCCTTGCCACCGAAAGTCATGAAACAACGTTCAGCACACGGATCAGCTTTGGTATTTTATCTGCATACTATGATGTGCATGGTTTAACGGTTGCTGTAGCCCTGTTTCAAGATGAGATTAGCCACCTGGAAAAGGCCTTCTCTTTGATTACCATCCTTCGTACAATTGCTGTTTATTTAGAGCAGGAATTTTTAGCTGTTAACGAGTGGGCATCAAACCCCGAAATTCTGGATATTATACAAAAGGGTGACAGGGTCCGGTTCCGGTCTGTAACTGGACGAGCCACCTATCGTGGAAAGCGCCATAGAAGTCAGACGCAGACCGCTGTGGCTACTAACTTCGGTGCTGCTAACCCTGAATCCACAGATGGTATGCTCCTTGACGGTGGTGGTCATCCTCCTCCCGAGTATGAGCTATATCACACAGAAGGAGGGTTTTGCCCACTCTGTTCCGGTCCATGCAAAAAAAAAGTGCAACAAAAAAAACCAGTTGATACCAGAAAAGAGGTAAAAGCTTGTATTGACATCATGGCAACACAGATTCTGAAGTTAAAGAAGCAAAGAAGAGGTAGATACTACAAAAATGTAGATGGTCGCTATTGCGAGTTTACGCAGGCAGGTGTTCTCAAACGAATAATTGATTTATTGCAAAAACAACAATCTGATGAAGTGATGGCTAAAGGGTCAACAAATTTCACAATGGTTGGCACCTGCACTGCGTGTGAGCTACAAAACTCAAAACCAATAGAATTGGGAGATTCTGATGAGGAATTCTATGAGGATAGTGAAGAGCATATCGAATATGATTATCAAAACTTGGCTTTTTATGAATCCTTATTTGCTGAAGCTAATGAAGCAGCTAATGAAATTAGAGCTTTGGAAGTTATTGTAAATGAGAAGGAAGAAGAAAATAAAGCCCTTAATGATCAATTAGCCTCGCTCAAAGCAAAAAATCAGAAGAAAATGTGTGAAGACCAAAGAGAGAGAAAGAAAGAGAAAAAATATGAGGAACTTCAGAAAAATAATAAGTGTCTTCAAACCAGATACAACAGACTTGAGTGCAGAGTTGAGGAACTTGAACAAGCAGAAAAACAGTATTTAGACGAAAGAGATGACCTTCTCAGAAGGAATGTGGAAATAAATCAGGAACTTAATAAAATTAAAGATGCGAATAACTCAAACAAAGATGGCGGAGCGAATGATGGCAGCCGGCTTTGCTGGAAAAAGTAGTGCCTGTAGATATAAAGATATAAGAATAACGCGGAGGCTAGCTTTTTGACTTCTGATAAAACATAACAGCATCAGAATTTGAGTTTTTGCAGATTGGCAAATGGCTGGTGACAGCTAGCTCAGGAAAAAGTTTCTCATCCATATTTATTGTTTGGTGGATGATAAGTAGCTGATCATACGGAATCGACCAGAAATACATTATTTTGTGTGGTTAGCTATTAATGCTCACAGAGCTTTTATCTGTATCATAAGCGCCCATGGTTCTGAATCTTATTTTAAAAAGTGGACATGCTGGCCATCATAGTCTTTACTATTCACCAGTCCACTGTCTTTCAGTTGCTATAGTAAGAATTGCTTCTATGGTTAAGAGCCTAAGATGGACTCTAAAGCCAAGAGTATGACTTGTAATCATTGCCAGAATAAAAATTATACCTGCTTGCGTTCATGAGTTTTTGTTCGTTTGGAATCTATGAAGCAGCATGACTCAAAGCCAACGTTGCTGAATGTTTATTATGTTAATTATCATTCAAAGATCGAAGCAGGTTTTCGACCGTCTTTCAGAACGCTACTCTGCCTGTTCTATCTGTATTAGTGTTCTGTTTGGCTCGTTGTTTTTTTTCGTCTCAAGTGTGATCAAGGCAGGTGATCAGGAACTCCCATTATTCTTGGTAAGCCAGATAAATACCCCGTCAGACTATGGCTGCGCCAGAATTGATCCATTGAATGTTCCTGCAGCCTTTTTTCTGGGTAGTCATTTTCCGGATAATGAAGCTGTTGAACACGAATCGCTGGCTTATAGTAAGCGTGATCACAAGGCAGCATACGAAGCGCAGATAAGTTTTACGGTTTTATCCACTTCTATTGATGAGCAGTGGCAAAGGGCTGTTGTTGCTTTGTTATACGATGTATCCATCATGGGAACCGTTGCACTCTGGCGAACCATCATGCGAACCATAGCTGTTTATCTGAAAGATTACGAAGGTTTGCCGGAATCAGACACACTTACGCTTTTACAAAAAGGTGATGCAGTCTGGTATCGCACAGTGAGCGGGCGTGGACAGGGTAAACAGTCTGAAAAAATTATAACCAACTTCTGGGATCCACCATCGGAGATTCCACAGTGCGGTTTTAAAAGAAGCTATACAGTTGATGACTTATTCAATGGTAATGATCCGCCACGTGATCAACAACTTTACCATACCGAAGGAGTACACTGTCCAGCCTGCGGGGGAGGGTACTGTAAAATTGCCAAACGTAAGAAGATTACTGTTCAACCTAATGAAAATGAAGAAGAAGTGACAGAAAAGAGAGTGAAAAATGGTACTAAGACGAGTGATCAAAAATATCGAAAAAATCGCGATTATCAGGTTTATAAGGTTTATAAGGTTTTGGAAACCAGATATCAGGGGGGTATAGCAAGGTTTGAGCTTGAATGTAGGGATAAAAAGTGCGATGTCTTGTCACATGACAATAAACATTTAACACGAGACAATGAATATTTAAAAGCGTTATGTCTTCAATTACAGTCACGATGTTGTCTGCTTGAAAAGGAAAAACAAGAACTTGATACACAGAAGGAAGAATTACAGTCACGATGTGATGAGCTTGAAAAGGAAAAACAAGAACTTGATACACAGAAGGCAGAATTACAGTCACGATGTGATGAGTTTGAAAAGGAAAAACAAGAACTTGATACACAGATGGAAGATTTAGAAACATATTGTGAAGAGCGTGAGCAGGAATGTGGGGAACTTTCAAAACTGCATGGAAGAGCCGTTGATACAATAGACCGGCTGTTGAGATCACAGGCAAATCAGGTTCGGGATTATTATCTGGCTACAGAGCAGTCGCCTATACATGAAATGACTACAGACGCAGGTGCCGCTGGCAGTTCAACAGTTCTTTGTTGGAAAAATATCCCATGACCATCGCTTGGTTCAGGCAGTTCAGACTGCAAAAGAATAATTTATCTTATGGGTCCGGAAGGCATCTCGAACGGTTGATTGTTAACTTCTTATAATTTGTAAGAGAGAGGTTTTAATAATAATCTTGCCTAAAAAATTGTACGTTAATTATGATTAAACATTTCATATGCATTCTCCTTGGTATTTTACTCTTACCACTCTCATTGATAATGGAAGCGCAGGGTAATGAACCTTACCTGGTTTCGGTACAACAGATCATTGCACCGCCAGGCTATGGATGCGCGCTGATTCACCCTTTGAATGGGATTACAATGGATCTGACAGAAAGAAGCATAAACAGTAACGAACTGACTTTTCCATGCCAGGCTTGTGACATAACGTTGGCAGCACAGGTACATATCGATATTTTGTCGACTTATCAGGAGAAGCAGGGTTTAACGGTCGTTGCAGCTTTATCTCATAATGTGATGACCACAGAGATTGAAATGATCTGGAGCATTATTATTCTTACAACTGCTGTTTATTTAGAGCAGGTGTTTGCCGCAGGTTACTATGAATTGGCTGATTCAGAGACTCTGGACATTATACAAAAAGGCAACAGGATCCGGTACCGGTCCGCAAGTGGTCGTGTCAGTAGACACCAGGTACGGCAAAGGGTGGGAGGGGGAAAGAGCACGTCGTATATCCCGATTGCCCCCGGGCCATGTGCTTCAGGCTCAGTGCCGGGAGGAGAAGCAACTAACGGGGATGATCGTCCTCCTGATGATGATCCGGGTCATACCAGGTTTGGGTTTTGCTCGATTTGTAACTGCATTTGCAAACATTCAAGAAAACAAACATATCCAGCCGGAGCTACTACCAGAGCTACTACCGGAGCTACTACCGGAGCTACTACTACTAAAAGATTCACTAAAAAAAATTCAGCCACAACCAATAAGAGGAGAGGCAATGAACGGCAATGTCTGGATAATCTTGCAATGTTATTAGGTTTCGAAAAGCAGGCTAACAGGCACTTCATTACTGACAATTTCGGGCGCAAAAAAGTACAGACCCGGATAGATATCTTTGAGCGAGCTGCTCAACGGCTTACAGAACTGATGCCCTTGGAAGCTAACCCGCCTGAAGGGGGAGTGACCAATGTATCAGAAGTGGGCATTAATTCTGTTGCTACTGACAGCGGATCGAGAAATTCTGAAGTATTTGAGCCATCTGATGACGACGATGAAGAGTTTTACAGAGAGGATGATCAGGGACAGGAAAACCGAGCTGATGAGCTTATGTACCTTTTCGAAGAGTCGCAAAAGCAACTGAAGCGGGCCAAAGATGACTGTCAAAAGCTGCTGGACGAAAATGCTTTAATCAGTGCAAAGCTTGGTGTGATCGATGCTGCCAATAAGCATCATTCACATACAATTAAGCGGCTTCGTGAAGAAAGTAAATTTCTCAGGGATGATAAAAAACGGCTTGAACATGAAAGGGACTCTTACAAGGCAATGGCTAATGCTGCACAGCAAAAAATCGATGCAGTTGCCAGGATAGTCACGCCATCAAATCCTGCAGCTTCCGGAAATGGAGCCATGGGGGTATGCTGGCAGCATAGTCCACGGAAATAGTGCACGGAAATAAAGTCGCACAAGCCAATCGTTGACTAATACCAATTCCGTCTTCTAAACATGAATTGCGCAGCCATTCCAAACCGCTGGTTCTGCGTCAGAACTCCTCGCAATAGCCAGCTATTACTCGTCGTTCTTCCTTGCCCAGCGATTTGGATTGGCTTGCTCATGGTCATATTTAGAAAACGGAATTGGTATAATACCAATTCAAATTTAGAAAGTGGAATTGCATTATAACAACTGAACCGACTGATCATTGTTTCAGGCCGGTTCAGGGCACTTTCCTGTTTTAATGTCTTTACTGTTTTAATGTCTTTACTGTTCTAACTCGATCACAACACCACTCTGAGCAGAAAGGCGACCATCGGTATCCAGTTCACCAAAGCAAACCCGGCCTTCAGGCAGGGAAACCGTTTGTGGTTGCTCACTGCGGTTGATCAGAATATTCAGGCAGTGCTGCTCGTCTTTACGCTGGTAAGACACGACATCGTTCGTCGAATCATTCAAAAACTTGAAAGTGCCGGTACGCAACGCTTTGTAACGATGGCGCAGTGTCGTCAGGGCTTTTACATGGTCGCGCATGTCCTGATCCTGCAGTTCGGGCAGATCCCACGGATAGGCAGCGCGGCAGTCGGGATCATCGCCGCCACTCATGGCTATTTCGTCACCGTAATAAATACAGGGTGCTCCCGGCATAGTCATCAGGAACTGCCAGCAAAGGCTTAATGCGCCTTTGTTTTCTCCCAGTATCCATAATGGCCGTGCCATATCGTGACTGCCCAGCAGGTTGAACTGAACCTGATTAATTTGTTCGTCATAACTGGCCAGGTTGTCGTCTATGGCTTCCATAAACTGTGCCGTGGTTTTGGGTTCAATTTCCAGATGGGTTCTGGAGTAGCCATGCAGGTAGTTGCTGCCAAAGTAGCTAAGCACGTTTTTGGTAAACACATAGTTCATGGTGGAATCGAACATGTCGCCCTGCAGCCAGCGCTCGGCTTTGCTCCAGACCTCACCGCAGATATACGCGTCACTTTTTACCGATTTCACCACCGTACGGAATTCACGCCAGAATTCATCGTCGTCTATTTCATCGGCGACATCGAGACGCCAGCCATCAATACCAAACTCCATCCAGTGACGGGCAACGTCAAAGATATAATCACGAACACCGGGGTTGTTGTGATTAAATTCCGGAAGTGCTGGCAAACCCCACCAACCGTCGTAATTCAATGCTTCTTTGCCACTACGAGGGTAAGGGTTCAGTGGGTAATCATGGATCTTGAACCAGTCAATGTAAGGCGATTCGGAACCGTTCTCCAGAATGTGATGAAAAGCCCAGAAGCCACGACTGGCGTGATTGAATACACCATCCAGAACCACTTTCATATCTCTGGTGTGCGCTTCATCCAGCAGGTAACGGAAAGCTTCGTTGCCACCCAGCAGCGGATCAACCTCAAAGTAATCGTAGGTGTGGTAACGGTGGTTACAGGCAGAACTGAAAATAGGGTTAAGGTATAACGCAGTAACCCCCAGTTCTTTCAGGTCGTCCAGATGTTCTGCGACACCGTACAGATCACCACCCTGAAATCCCTGCAATGCAGGATCGAAACCCCATTCCAGAAATTGAATACCACGGGGGTGCGGTGTTTTTTGGCTACGGGCAAAACGATCCGGGTACACCTGATAGAAGACAGCGTGCTTGACCCATTCCGGCGTATCAATGTTGTGTTTGGTGTGCATGATTAAAGACTATAACGATAAAACAATCGCAGAAAAAGATAAGGTGGCATGGTTATCAGCCCGCCGCACAACAGGGTGGCGGGCTGATGTTCAGGTTATGCCTGGCGGCATTGGCTGATGTTGTGGAAGAACCGGCGGTTCTCCTGATCGGAGAAGAATTCACCCAGATTCACCGTTAAACGACGACGCCAGTTTGGATACTCTTCGCTGGTGCCGGGCACGTTCACCGATGTATCAATCATCATGCAGTCTTCAAGCTGTACGTTGGTGATCTGTGACTCAGCCAGCGCCAGATAATAAGTAAAGCGTTCCATCAGCTCACGGCTGAACCCGGGGCTTTTTTCATCGTATGGATTGATGCCGCTTGGCAGCTCCCCAATCATTGCCAGTGTGTTAATGACCGCTTTGCGGGTGTATTCACGGTCAAGGCGCTCCTGATGTGTTCGTTCATCATCAAAAATGCCCAGTGTATTGGCAAGATCAAGATCCTTCTCTTCCCACCATCCTCTCAGCGGTGGTGTGTCGTGGCAGGTCAGGTTCGCCATAGCGCGAGGTTTAAAGGAGCTGGGCATCGGATAGCGATCACCTTCCTGCAGATGTATACCGTTCAGACTGGAGTACAAACGGGCAGGCGGTAACGCCGCTTCAATTTCCTTTGGAACCGTACCCAGATCTTCACCAAACACCAGACAGTTCAGGCGACGACTTTCCAGTTTAATAATGCCCAGCAGATCCTGAAGCGGATAGTGAACATAGGCACCATAGGCGGCACTCTTGCCATTAGGGCACCACCACAGGCGAAACAGTCCCATGGCATGGTCGATACGCAGAGCACCACAGTCACGCATGTTATTGCGAATCATGCGGATAAACGGTTCGTATCGCTGTTCCTGCAGCACCAGTGGGTTAAACGGCGGCAGTCCCCAGTTTTGACCCTGTGGTCCCAGAGCATCCGGTGGCGCACCGGTGCTGGCATCCAGACAATACAGGCTTGGATTACTCCAGGTGTCAGCGCCGCCACGGTCTACCCCAACGGCCAGATCACGATAAACACCCACCATCATGCCTTTTTCCGTGGCGGTTTTCTGAGCCGCGGCAAATTGCTCACTGGCAAGCCATTGCAGGAACTCAAAATAACGAATGCGTTTCTCATTCTTCTTGACAAACGCCTTCACCTCTTTAGTGTCTGGCGTCTGATAGGCCTCAGGCCAGCAAGGCCAGCCCCAGCTCATGATGTCCTGCTTGCGGAAGTGTTCAAAGAGCGCGTCAAACGTGGCGAACTGACGAAGACTTTCACCATTGTCCTGACAGAATGCGTGGAATGCATTTGCCCGTTCGGTGTTCTGTTTCAGGTGAACCTTGCAGAAGTAGTCGTACAGTGTTTCCAGAACTTCAAACTTCAGAGTCGCGACGGTCTCATAATCAACATAATCCTGCTGTCGTGCTTCAGCCAGATGCATCTGGAAGTCGTCTTTGGCAAACAGCTGTCGAGTCAGTTCACATTCGCTAAATTCCGGCACCAGCTCAGGGTTGATATACAACACATTGCTATAAGTTCGGCTAGACGGGCTGTAGGGCGAACAGTGCAGCGGGTTGTCGGCATACAGCGCGTGTACAGGGTTAAGACCCACAAAATCGGCACCGTTATCAGCCAGCTGGCTGACCATATCGTTCAGGTCGCGGTAGTCGCCCATGCCCCAGTTATTTTCCGAGCGAACAGAGTACAGTTGAATACCGGAACCCCAGATTTTTCCACCGCTCATGAGGGCTTCAGGCTCGTAACAGGTTTCCGGTGCAACAATCAAGGAACAGGCAGAAGCAATACCTTCAATGTTCAGATGGTGATAGCCCAGTGGCAGATCGGCTGGCAGAGGCAAGGACAGGCAGACCTTGTTGTTTTTTCCGACTTTGGCGCTTTCAACAACCGTCAGTTCATTCAAGTCACGTTTGAACATTCGAATTTCACCGTATTCGAGTGTTACGGTGATTTCAAATTGTTCCGGAAGTTTCTTTTCAGGCAGTCTTATTTCAATAGCAAACGGTTTGTTCTGATGTAAAACAACCACTGCTGGAATACTTTGATTCCATTTCTCATCGGACTTTTGCTTAATCGCTTTTTTGATAGACTCTTTACTGCTTACATTAAATCCCATGGCTTCTAAAGGCGGGATTTTATTTTCAGGCGCAATAGTCACCGGCAGTCCTTCGGAATCCAGATATTCACTGGAAATACCACACAGCCCGGCGAGCTGGTTTATTAATTGATTGTCTGACATAACAAGCTGGTATCGGTTGATTAAACAGAAACCGGGTGGGGGAGTTCCGGTTTCCATTTAATGTTTTATAAATTAATGATGATTTTTCGGTTGGGATAAACAAAGTAAATCCCAACACATTGGTTAAATAATGAAATAGAATTAATCGTAATGTGGTGCTTTGGTTCGGGCGAATGCCAATCCATCCTCATTAAACAGGTGACAGCTTTCAGCCGGAACGCCTACTTTGAACTCAGAACCTTCTTCCCGACGACGGGAGTCTTCTGTTCTAAGAATAAAGTCTTCTTCAATGGCCGGGTGGTTCAGGTAGACAAAGGATTCAGTACCCAGACGTTCCAGTGCCTTTATGGTTCCGGTAATCACATTGTCACCGTCCACTTCTGCCAGTGCATCCTGAGGACGAATGCCCAGTGTGATTTTATCGCCTGCTTTGGCTGACGATGTATCGTTACAGGCAATCACCTGTTCTCCGGTTTCCAGACGAACAATGGTTTTTTCAGAACCGGTTTCCACAATTTCACCGCGGAAGAAGTTCATTTTCGGAGAGCCGATAAAGCCCGCAACAAATTTGTTACGAGGGTGGTGGAACAGTTCCAGTGGCGCACCCACCTGCTCAAGGTTGCTGTCTGCCCCTTTTGCCAGCGGGCTGAGAACGACAATTTTGTCAGCCAGTGTCATGGCTTCCACCTGATCGTGGGTGACATACACGGCAGTGGTTTTCAGACGGCTGTGAATGCGTGACAGTTCCTGACGCATCTGAACCCGCAAGGCTACGTCCAGGTTCGACAGAGGCTCGTCAAACAGGAAAACCCGTGGCTCCTGCACAATGGAACGACCAATGGCAACGCGCTGACGCTGACCGCCGGACATGGCTTTAGGTTTACGATCCAGCAGTGGTTCCAGCTGCAGAATGCGGGCCGCTTCTTGTACACGCTCGTTGATGACCTGCTTGCTGACTTTGGCCAGCTTCAGGCCGAATGCCATGTTTTCAGCAACGGTCATGTGCGGGTACAAAGCGTAAGACTGGAACACCATACCGACACGACGTTCGTTGGGTGGCATATCGTTTACACGTTCGTTAGCGATTTCCAGGTCACCGTCGGTGATGTCTTCCAGACCGCAAATCATACGCAGCAAAGTAGACTTACCGCAGCCGGATGGGCCGACAAAAGCAACAAACTCGCCGTCGTTAATATTCAGGTTAATGTTTTTCAGAACGTATGACTTGCCACCGTCGTAACTCTTGTCCAGTCCTGCCAGTTTAAGTTCAGCCATGATATCGAATTCCGTAATCTTGTCGTTTGGCTGGCCGGAGTTTTTTGTACCGACCAGCGCTCTATAATATGTCGTTTAGCCTTTAACGCCGCCAGCCGTCAGTCCGCTGACCAGATAACGCTGCGCTATCAGGAAAATAATGGTGATAGGCAGGCCGGTCAGTACGGCTGAGGCGGCAAAGTCACCCCAGAGATAGTTCTGAGGGTTAAGGAACTGGTTGGCACCCACGGCCAGAGTCAGCTTGTCCATGTCTTGCAGCAGGACCGATGCCACCGGGTATTCACCGATAATGCCGATAAACGCCAGGATAAAGACCACCGCCAGAATCGGTACGGACAGAGGCAGCAGAATATGGCGGAAGGCCTGCCATGGTGTTGCACCGTCGATAGCGGCGGATTCTTCCAGCGCGTTATCAATGCTTTCGAAATAGCCTTTGATCAGCCAGATGTTCATGGTGACACCACCCAGGTAAGCAATGGTGACCGCACCATGCGTGTTCAGTCCCAGCCATGGAACAAAGTTCCCCAGTTTGTCGAAGATGGCGTGGAAAGCCACCAGTGCCAGTACCGCCGGGAACATTTGCAGAATCATCATGGATTGCAGCAGCCCTTGCTTGAAACGGAAGCGCAGGCGGGCAAAGGCATAAGCACCGGTGGTGGACAGCAGCAAGATAAACGTCGATGTAACAACACTGATCTTCACCGAGTTCCACAGCCAGGTCAGCACCGGAAAGGTGGGCTGCATCAGGGTGCCATCGGCACGTTCCCACGGAATGCCGAATGCCATGGCCCAATGTTCCAGACTCGGATTGGTCGGAATCAGGCTGCCGGTGGCAAAGTTACCCGCCCGGAATGATACGGAAATGATCATCAGGAACGGGAACATAATCAGGCACAGGAATGCGATCAGGAACAGGCGCGCTGCCCAGACACGGTATTTCAGGTTTCTTGGTTGCACCATGGCCATTTTTTATTGCTCCTGCAGTTTGCTGGTGGCTTTCAGGTTGGCCCAGGCGATGAAACCAACGATGACGAAGATGAACCCGGCGATGGCGGATGCCAGACCAAAGTCCTGTCCATAACTGCCAAAGGCAATGCGGAAGGTGTAACTCACCAGAATATCGGTGGCACCTGCCGGTGTTGAGGCATCAAGCAGGTTCGGGCCGCCGCCGGTCAACAGGTTGATCAGGACAAAGTTGTTGAAGTTGAAGGCAAAACTGGCAATCAGCAGCGGTATTAATGGTTTGATAATCATTGGCACCGTGATGTGACGCAGGTTGTGCAGCGGATTGGCACCGTCGATGGCAGACGCTTCGTACAGGTCTTCCGGAATGGCTTTCAACAGCCCCATGGTCAGAATCATCATGTAGGGGTAACCCAGCCAGCAGTTCACGATCAGAATCATGGCCTTGGCAAGGTATTCGTTGGTAAACCACTCGGGCTTAATGCCAAACAGGTTGTGCAGCACCAGGTTGATTTCACCGAAGTTCTGGTTGAACAGTCCGCGGAAAATCAGAATGGAAATAAAGGCGGGCACGGCATAGGGAAGAATCAGCAATACCCGGTAAATGGCACTTTCTTTCAAAGGTTCCCACTGCACCAGGCAGGCCAGCAGCAAACCAATGATCAGGGTGAACATTACGGTCAGAGTGGCATGAGTCACCGTCCAGCCCAGAATTTTCCAGAACGGACCCTGAATACCCGGGTCGCTGACGACTCTGACAAAGTTATCCCAGCCAATGTAAACGGTGAAGCCGGGTGCCATGCGTTCGCCATCCTGACTGACATAGAAGCCGGTTTCGTGATCAGGGTGATAAACGTCGCCAGTCTGGTTGTTGATCAGGCTGTCATTGTCGCCTTCACTAAACAATTGTGCCATTGCACCAAATTCACGCAGACTGGTCATGACCAGTTTGGATTCGTCAGGCAGCATGACCGTCAGCAGACGCAGATCGCTGCGTAGCTGAATGATATCGCGCATGGCCAGTTTGTCGCCTTCAGCCTGAATGGCACTATCGGCAGACACTGTCCCGGGCAATTGAGCGACGGTAAACGCTTGTGTTGTATAGGATTCTTCGTGGTTACGGGTGTTAGTCAGTTCCAGCTGGTAGGCGTCGTTGTTCTGGTATAGGCTCAGGGCGAATTTTTCCTCGCCACTGCTGTAGGTTTTGTCCAGATGAATCTGTTTAACCCGCTCAAACGGTAGCAGGTTGGTGGAACTGTAATTGGTAAAGGCAATATTAACGGTATAAATCAGAGGAAATACGACAAACAGTATGACCCCCAACAAGCTTGGGTAAACGTAACGGAAGTTGTAGGCTTTCTCGCTGGTGAACACCCAGGTACCGATACTTCCCAGCAGCAGGATGACAAGGGCAAAAGCAATTTCTCCCTGTGCGTACATCAGGGTGATGATATACAGCAATGCAATATCAATAGCGGCGACCAGTGCCCACTTTAGCCCGTTGCCGGATACTACTTTTCCAGATAGTACTCCACCGGCATCCTGTGGCTGTTTCATGTTGGTTCTCCGAATCAGGACGGGGACGAACCGGAGCAGGCTCCGGTTCGTATTCAGCTCAGAAAATAAGATCAGACGATCAGTTCAAAATACGGTTAGCGGCATTATCAAGAGCGGCATTCACTTCTTCACGGCCATTGGCAATATTGCTCAGGGCTGCTTCCATGGAACTCCAGAACTTGCCCATTTCCGGTACGTTTGGCATCAGCAAACCATTCATGGCACCTTCATAGGTGGCCGCGATGCGAGGGTCAGACTTCAGCTCTTCCATGAAGGCTTTGTTGGCAACGGCACCCAGAGGCACGTCGTTGTTCATGGTTCTCAGGCCGTCTTCGCTCAGCAGATAGTTTTCCAGGAACTCCTGAGCCAGTGCTTTATTAGGCGTGGCATTGTTGATGGTGGCACCCCAGACACCCACAAAGGCACGAGCCGGGCTGCCGTCGATGGTGGGTAGTGGTGCAACACCGTAGTTGATGCCGGAGCTGTCCAGGTTGGACCATGCCCATGGGCCGGATACCATCATGGCGGCTTTGCCGTTGTTGAAGGTGGAGTCCATTACGCCGTAGTCAACACCGCGTGGCAGAACGTCTTTTTCAATCAGCCGGGCAAACATGCTCGCACCTTTACGGGCACCTTCGTTGTTTACGCCTACAGACTCAACGTCGTAACCGGCTTCGGTTTCCTTGAAGACATAGCCGCCGTTGGAAGCCAGCATTGGCATGGAGAAGTAAGGCTGAATCTGGTCCCACATGATGGTGGCCATATCCTTGTCTTTCTTCTTCAGATCGTCACGCAGGGCGAACATTTCTTCGTAGGTAGACGGCGCTTTTTCAATAATGTCTTTGTTGTAGATCAGGCCGATGGCTTCCATAGCGATCGGGTAGCCGTAGGTTTTACCGTCAACGGTGGTCGCCTGCCAGCCCAGGTCAACAATGCCGTCATAGAAAGACTTGGATGGCTTGATTTCAGACAGCAGACCGGACTGTGCCCACTCACCGTAACGGTCATGAGCCCAAAGCAGAATGTCAGGGCCCTGACCGGTGGCAGCAGCCTGCTGGAAACGGTCGGTGATGTTTTCCGGGATTTCTACACGAATCTTGATACCCATTTCTTTTTCGAACAGTTCACCCACCTGGCTGATACCGTTGTAGGCTTTGTCGCCACCGACCCAGATGGTCAGTTCGTCTTCGGAAAACGCATAAGCGCTGCCTGACGCTACGGTTAGGGCAATGGCGGCGGCGAGGGATTTTTTTAGCATGACTTTACTCCTGACAGTCTGCTTTTTAGCTAGCAGTTTATGTTGGTGTTGATAATCAAGAACGTCAGCCCGACAGATCTTTGCCAACGATTCTTCACCAAAGACGGGTTCATCGGGATAAATACACGACTATGTGTATGTAATCAAAGGCAAATTTCTATGGACTGGATGTTGTTGTTACGCCGCTTATGCTCTGGTGAAAGGCTTTGTGAATCAATGTGTAAACGTTTCCAAATGGTGTGCGTTTACACTGACCTTCAGAGGCGGGGGTTCGGTGGTTTTTTTGCTGGAAAATTAGCCGATTCCGGGCAGTCAAATGGTTAATAACGGCAAGTCATAACCAACGGAACTGACTTGACTTAAGCTCTGAACCCGGAAAAATGAAGCACGATAGTTGGGTTGGTGTGTCGTTCTGATCCTGCAGGATCTTGATTTTAAGGCCATTCATGACTAAACCTTGTCGTGATGATGGCATAGGTAGTGATTCCATGGTTAGGTTTTATGATAAGGAATCCATGCTAATCGGGTCGGTGGCTTCTTTTCTGCTTGCCGTTTTTTTTATCCCGAATACCAGGGCAGATGCCTTGGCTCTGGCAACTTTCTGGCACCCTGCATTCTTTGTTGATGAAAAAAACCATCCGCTCTTTCACTTTGCTGGTTATCCCTGTTGCCTTCAGTATGGCGCAGGTAAGGGCAAGGCAAATGAAGGCAGAGTTGCTTGCAGGCGCACTTCCTCTGGTTCGTGGGTGGCGCAAATCCAAATCAATGCCTCCGGAGGCTTGGGGCAGGGTGGAATAACGAGTGGGGCTGGTGGCAATGAGCCACCGGAGCGTCCGTTTAACAGGTGTGAAAAAGAATATGACAGGTATCCGGACTATAACAATCGTATTCGGCGCTGGTTACTGCGACTTTGTTTCATGCTTTCCAGAATATGTTGTTCTGGATGCACCAGGGGAGCCGATGGTACGTCAAATGCTGAAGAGAACCTTGAGCTGATGACTAATGATGAGACGGTCTGCGTATTTTCTGAAAACTGCGAGCGGGGCCTTGAAAATTATGGTCTTTGCATACAAATAAAGCAGTTTGAGTCCTTTGAAAGAAGGTATCAGGGGATAGTTGTCAAGATGAGTGCTTTGGGTCTCGATATCAAAAAACAAATTAATTCAGGCGATTATTCGCTGGCCGTAATGAACCTGATAAAAGCTGAACAAGAGGAACTGCGCGCTGAAATGCGTCAGCTTGAAGAGGTATTTTTGCGTTACAGGAAACTGTACTGCAACAAAGAGTGCAAAGAGAATGATGAACGGGAGCCGGATCGATAGGGTGATTGAGACGACCTCTAATACCAATTCATGTTTAGAAGACAGAATTGGTATAAGGGAGGCAGCAGACAGAAAAATCCCTCGTCATTCCCGGGCAGGTGGGAATGACGAGTTAATGGTGAGTGCTTCTTTGCCACTTCCCTTAGTCAATAAGCCAGTCAATAAGTGAGCAGGGAAAATCTCAGGAGGCCTGGGCTATTACTGTCGGGACGCCTGTTGTGTGCCCCTGTCGTAGAATAACATTCAAAAACTCTCCTCTTGGGGCTTCATTGCGAATGGCTTCGATCACCAGGTTGGCCGCTTTGCTGGCAATGCCTTCAATATTCTGGCAGACCGAGGTCAGGGCGTGATAGCGATCGTTATCAATGCCGTCGTAACCCACTACATGCACGTCATCCGGCACCTTTTTGTCGAGGTCGGCCAGTGCCATACAAATGCCTGTTGCAACGATATCTGAAAAAGCAACAAAACCATCGGGACGCAAACCGGATTCCATCAATGTACGTATACGACGGTAGCTGTCCAATGCAGGCAGGCCGGTGCTGTTGCCAATTTCAATGACTTCAGAAGGAATCAATCCAGCTTCAATCAGCGCCCGGCGATATCCGGCGCGTCGTAATTGTGAGACCTGGTGATCGCCATTCAGACAGACAAAATAGATAGTCCGGCAATCGTTATCCAGCAGGTGCTGTGTTGCCAGAAAACCACCCTGTTCATCATTGGAGGCTACCCAGAATGAATCTTCTTTGGGTTCGCCAATATGAATCACCGGAATCCCGTCTTGGTCAATGGATTTTAATCTCGGGTCACTTTCATGAATGCCAATCGCAATAAATGCTTTGGCTTTTGTTTCTAACTGACCGTCAATAGAGAACTTGGCGCGTTTAGCGCGATAGCCTTTTTGTTGAAGATGGACTTTTAACACTTCATACACTTTCAGTGCAAAAGGAGAGATGGTGCCTAGTTCCAGCCCCAGAATAACACCAATACTGAAATCATCCTGACCATGTAGCTGGCGTGCCATGTAGTTTGGCTGGTAGTTCAGCTCTTTAGCAGCTTCCAATACCTTTTTGCGGGTGCTTTCTGAAACATATTTTCCCCCGTTCAGTACGCGACTCACGGTAGCGATGGAAAGCTCGGCCTGAGCTGCTACCTGAAGAATCGTTGCCTGACTCTCAGATTTGTTACGTCCCATAATTCAATCAATTACTGCGTGTGACTCCGGTAGGTCATCATAACAGGACTGTTACAGAGTGTATCTGAAAATATCGTTTTCTTGATTCTGATCAATTCACGACGTTGGTTGGTACCTTTGGTTATCTCTTGTTCAATTTTCTCAAAACCTTTTCATATTGCGTCAAAAGCTTACATTGGCAAAATGCAAACCACGCCAATGACGTAATTCATTTCTCAAAGGCATTTCATGTTAGTGCAGTAATTGGGGGTAATTATTGCTGCGCTGTTGTCTTGAAGTGTCTTGTTAAATACATAGATAAATAACCAGGGAGTCAGGAGCAGTGTCCAAACGCTTCTTTAAAGTAGTACCGCTGGCAGCCGCCGTTTCAGCTGTAATGTTTACCGGTAATGTATTAGCGGAAGAATCCACTGAATCCGTTATTCAGGAAGTGGTTTCTAACCCGACCGATATTTTGACTGATGGCTGGACTGTGAATGGTTATATTCGCACAGGTGTCCGTTTTACTGATAAAGGTATCAGTACTCATAATGAATTTGGCAAGCCTGATTATCACACCGCTGGTACAACAGGCCACAATGCGAATCAGGTTGAATTCGTTATTGGAAAGAAAACCGAATTTCAGAATGGAGTCTGGTCTGAACTGGGTATTCGTGCGGAATACGGTAACGGTAATTCTTACTTCTACTCCTCTCCTGGCAGCGAAGCTAAAAACGATACTGATGAAGGCCGCTTTGAAGTAAAAGAAGCTTTCATGAAGCTGGGCGGTATGGATTATTTGCCGGAAGACGCACATGTCTGGGCAGGTCGCCGCTTCCTGAATCGTTCTGCAGGTCTGTTATCCGGTGAATTCTGGAAGCAGTCTTCCGGTATGGGCTTTGGTTATGAGCAAAGCGGTACCGGTATTGCACTGGTTTCTGTTGATCCGGGTGAAGGCAAAGTAAAAAAAGATATTGAAGATAAAGTAGGGCAGCGTGCCACAATGCACTCTCTCGATCTTTACACCTATGGTCACGAAGGTTTGGGCGGTAGCTTCGATTTTGACCTGAAAATCATGCAGCAGGGCTCTGAAACGAAGTTTAAGCAGGCTTACGGTAAAGACTCAGCTACCGATGGTATTGGCTTAGCTGTTACCTATAACCGCGACTGGTATGGTTTTGATGGTTGGTCTCAGACTGGTTTGGCATACGGTGAAGGCATGGCTGCTAACCGTGGTGTTAACTTCGGTGCCTGGTCTGGTGGCTTTGACCACGGTCTGGATGGTGCAGGTGCTGCTACCAATAAAGACGCGAAAACCTGGTTCTTTACCTCTTACGGTGTCCTGAATATCAGCGATAACTGGCAGATGGGCTCTGAAGTCACTTACCTCTACGGTAAGAATATCTTCGGTTTGAGCAAAGAAGGTGAGACCGATACCATCCATCGCGGTCTGGTAGCCGTTCGCCCAACTTATCGGGTACACGACAATTTCCGTTGGGAGTGGACTGCTTCCTACGCTTATCAGGATGCTCCGGCTGGTTGGATTTACGATGAGTGGAGTAAAGGCGGCAGTGGCCCGGCTACCGGTGCCAGCGGTAAAGCCAACTTCTATACCGTAGAGATGGCAGGTGTGTTTACTGTGAACGCTGATTACTTTGGTCGCCCACAGATCAAACCTTTTGTGACCTACCTGTATAAAGATGCCAAAGAAGGCTATGGCTGGGGCGAAGAGTTTGGTAAGAAAAAAGGCGTATGGCAATTCGGTGTGGAGGCAGAAATCTGGTTCTAACCCTTTCTTAGTGTGAGTGGCTAAATAGATACTTCATTATTTGCCGGTGCTTTTTAGTACCGGCTTTTTTTTAAATTAATTGATTAAAATGCGTTTAAAGGAATTAGCGGTATGACGGCCGACATCAACCCAAAAGCAATATCCGGCATTCTTGATCGTGCCCAGGTATCCTGCCCTTTTGATTATCTGGGTATTCAGCCACACGACAGTGGTAAGGGTTTGGTGGTTCGTTTTTGGAATCCCAATGCCGTTAGTGCAACGCTCATTCAATTACCCCGCAAAACGGTGATCAGCACAATGAAGTGTCTGTCGCCGGGTTTATTTGAATGGCATCTGCCACGCCGAAAGAAAGCATTTAATTATGTCATAAAAGCGGTCATGAGCGATGGCAGACAGGAAGAGATTGTTGATCCTTACCAGTTTGGCGAGTACGTATTAAAACAGCATGATATAGAGCCGTCGGCATTGTATCGACACCTGGGGGCTCATTTGCACGAACATGCTGTCAGTGCTTCGGTCAGCATTTCGGGCACACTGTTTAAAGTGTATGCGCCCAATGCCCGTTCAGTCAGTGTCGTGGGTTCCTTTAACGATTGGGATGGGCGTATTCATCCCATGGCGAGTGCCGACGACGGTATTTGGCGTCTGTTCATTCCCGGTGTTGAAGAGCAGGCGTTATATAAGTTTGAACTTCATGATCAACAGGGAAATTTGTTGCCACTGAAAGCCGATCCTTTTGGTCGATACAGTGAACAGTACCCCGGCCTTGCCAGCATCGTGGATAGGCCACAACGTTATCAGTGGCGCGATGATGACTGGCTAAAACATCGTACGCAGATGCATTCTAAGCCGATGTCCGTTTATGAAGTGCATCCCGGCTCGTGGAAACGTCACAGTGATGGTCGTCCGTTGAGTTATCGTGAACTGGCTGAACAGCTGATTCCTTATGTCAGGAAAATGGGCTTTACCCATATTGAACTGATGCCGGTGAATGAACACCCTTACTTTGAGTCCTGGGGGTATCAGCCGGTGGGGCTGTTTGCTCCCACCAGTCGCTATGGTTCACCGGATGACTTTAAGTTTTTTGTTGATCGTTGCCATCAGGCCGGTATCGGGGTGATTCTGGACTGGGTGCCCGCTCACTTTCCCGAAGACAAACACGGGCTGGCTCGTTTTGACGGTACGGCTTTGTATGAATACGAAGACACTTCTCGCGGTTTCCACCCAGACTGGCACACACTCATTTATAACTTTGGCAGTGGCTGGGTGCAGGACTTTCTGATCAGCAGTGCACTGTTCTGGCTGGATGAATTTCATATCGACGGACTGCGGGTGGATGCAGTGGCTTCCATGCTGTATCTGGATTACTCCAGACAGGCAGGGGAATGGAAGCCCAACCGCTATGGTGGTAACGAACATCTGGAAGCGGTGACGTTTCTGCAACGTTTGAATACTCTGGCAGGACGTTATTTTCCGGATTGTATGACCATTGCCGAAGAATCAACCAGCTGGGGTGGTGTCAGCAGGCCGGTTAATGAAGGTGGATTGGGTTTTGGCTTCAAGTGGAATATGGGCTGGATGCACGATTCTCTGGAATATATGCAACGATTACCGGAACATCGTTGTTATCATCATACCGAGTTGAGTTTCAGTATGGTGTATGCCTACAGTGAAAATTTTGTACTGTCACTGTCGCACGATGAAGTGGTACACGGCAAAGGCACAATTCTGGATAGAATGCCGGGAGATGCCTGGCAGAAGATGGCTAACCTGAGAGCCTATTATGGTCTTATGTTTGCTCACCCCGGAAAGAAACTGCTGTTTATGGGGAATGAGCTGGCATCCACTTCAGAATGGGACGTCAACAGCAGTTTGCAATGGTCATTGCTTGAGCAGAAAGAGCACGCAGGCATACAAACACTGGTGAAAGATCTGAATGTTGTATATCGCAGTGTACCTGCTCTTTATGAGCTGGATCATAGCCGCGACGGATTCCGCTGGCTGATTATTGATGACCATGCGCAGAGTGTCTATGCCTGGCTGCGTCGTGATAAAGCCGGTAACCCGGTAGTAGTGATTTGCAATATGACACCGGTTGTCCGGAACCATTACCGGGTGGGAGTTCCCGAGTCAAAAGGCTGGTGCGAACTGATTAACACAGATGATCTCCGGTATGGCGGCAGTGGCGTGGGCGATGATCAGTACAACAGTGAAATGGTTCCATCTCATGGCTATAAACAGAGCTTTTCTTTGACCCTTCCGCCATTATCAACCCTTATTCTGCAGGGCATCTGACCGTTTTAGCATTTTCGCCGTAAGCCTCCCTACTTTAAGTGGGGAGATATAAGGCGGGAGTCCGCAAGGACTCCGGTTGAGTATTTGCACTTATCTGTTAATATTCTCAGCAGGTCTGTCTCAAAGCCAGAGACTAGCGGTGACGAAAACCAAGCGCTGCGAATAAAAAATCAAGGCAGAGTATCTGCCTGTTGGGCTAGAAGACCCGCGAAAGTCGTTATTGAAACGCATCGTAGAGGGAACCGTATAGATACCCAACAAATCAAACAAAGACCTTTTA
Organism: Endozoicomonas montiporae CL-33; assembly: GCF_001583435.1. Lineage (NCBI taxonomy): Bacteria > Pseudomonadati > Pseudomonadota > Gammaproteobacteria > Oceanospirillales > Endozoicomonadaceae > Endozoicomonas > Endozoicomonas montiporae. The sequence continues at coordinate 1,321,978 of NZ_CP013251.1, forward strand.
AAAGCCGGAAGGGCTGTCCGGTTCTGCTGATGGAGGCTTCTGTGTAAGTCCAGTTACTATCGACTGGCTGTAGCCTGTGAAGTCAGAAGCCTCCTGCTTTAGCTGGAGGAGCAGTCACTGTTTTCAGAACAAGGCTGCCTGTGGATTTTTAGCCGGGGCAGCACTTTTTCCTGACCGTTCCTGTAAGCGTTTACAGAACTTCTGGTGATGATTTTTCGTAGCTGTGAACGTTTTTCGTACGGAGTCAGTCTGACGGGAAAATAGTGCAACAGATCAATTTTTATGGTCTAGGATATGCCAAATAGCTTCTTATAAAAACTGATGGTTTTATTGAGCAGGATTCTACAAATTAAAAAAATGAGGTTGCACCATTGTCTGGAATGAGTTTGTCGTATGTTTATTATGCTTTTGTTACTCTTGGCATTATGACGTGGGATAAAGGCGAGTTTTTGTGGAAAAATACTAATGGTGATCTTCATAAACTGGTTGATAATAAATCAGGTTTTATATTTTCCCTGTCAGAAGACAATCCAGTCCCTTATGACGTACTTCCTGTTGAACAAAAACTGTCGTCGGTTATTCAGACAATATCCTATTCCTGCGTGATGCATTTCAGACCGCAGTCCGGTGATATAGCCAGATTGATTAACGAAGTAGTGGAACCCTGTGTGTTTTATGCCCGGCCTGGTGTCTATTTTATTACCACGGCGATCAGGCTTAAAAATCAGGCATTAATGGCAGATCTGGTGAATATTGATACAAAGGAAGAATGGAAAAACACACACCCGTCATATAGTCAGCTGGTGGAACAGGCAGATTTTAGCCGATCATTTATGGTTTCGTTGTCTCATGAAACACCGGGTCATGTTATTGCAGGCTCCTGGTATTTGCAAACAGAAACCCAAAAAGGGAAAGTCATACTGGTGCCTGTTGTTTATCCAGGTAAACGCCAGAATGCCTGGATTTATTTAAACAACAATAGCCATATGTCGGATGTTATTCTAGTTAACAATGCCAGTACATTTGATTTTACAGGTATTGTTTCTGATTATTCATACAATACAATAGGAGAAACGGGTTTTTTTAATAGCCATAAGAATGTTCTTGATTCGATTGTGCATTTTTCAGGTGGTGGGGAAAAAGGAAATAAACGGGAAAGTCATTCTGGCAGTAATCGGCCAGTTAATCAGCCACTAACTCTGCGGGGTTCATTCAGGGGGTGTATTGGAATTGGGGGCGCAGGTGGAAACGGGCAAGATGATGATGAGAAAAACTGGAAACCTCACGGTCATTTAAGTCCTCTGTTTGGAGTGATTCCAGTAACCGTTCCCGGACTGGATCATCTGGGAATAATATTAAAAGCCTTGCTGGCTTATCTTTTTATACCGGATGAAACTCCAGTGGAGTTCATTGATCGTCTATTAAGCATTTTTTATTACTTGCAACAGTCGGTTGCCCCAGAAGATCGGGACCTGTTTTTCAATAATTTTCTGTTGCAACTGGGTTCTGGTATTAACCAGGATTTGTCAGGCTACCTGAATCCCGAGAGTTTGAGGTCTTTTTTATATGAACATGATCATTTAGTACGAGTTGGCTTTCTTCAGCAAGATGTTTATCAACTAAAAAAAAAGTTGGAAGTTTTTTTAGGAAGGCTCGTCTGGCCAGAAAATGAGGCTGAAAGCCAGCGGCTACTTGTGGACACACAAATGCTTGTAGAGACATCACAAGCATCTTCGATTGAGGCGCTCGGTAAAATTAAGAAGACAATTGTTGATAATCAGGAGCTCAAGCTTAAGCATGCGGAGCTTGAACGAAAAAAGACCATAAATAATAAGCTTGAAGCAATGGGGCTGAAAATAACAATGACAGATAACGAAATCATAATGTTAAAGCTGATAAGACATTCTTTTTTAAAGACGCCGGATGTTAAATTTTTTACAGGAATTAACAAGACTATTGTAGAAATTCTTGCAAATGCTCTTGGCAATGAAAAAATTGATGAGCTTGCAGGTCAACTAGGTTCGGGATTTAGTTATCAATCGGAAAGCCTGTACAGAAGGCTGGAACTTTTAATTATTATTTTTTTTAGAGATGGCGGAACAAGACAGGCGTTAGTACAGGCTTTGGTTCGTGTTCTGGGCGGACTTTCGAATGACATCATTGAACGGTTAAAAGAGGCCGTTGTTGAGGAGCCGGCGGTCGATGTCGACAAAGTACTCGGCACCATGGTTTTTTCTTTATCAGTCAACCCCGGTCAGCCAGTTGCTAACGTTCATTCGGAACTTCAGGCAGACCGTCAGGATCACCATCAGGTTCAACCTTGCCGAAGAGAGTTGATTGCTGGGATTGAGTCGTTTCTCCGTGAGAATCAAGCTGAAGGTGATCAGGGCTCATTGAATCGCAAGGCTATTGATCAGTTAACACAATTATTAACTGCCACGCAGATTCAGGAATTGTACACAGGACTGAGATCCCAAGTTCCCTGTTTACCAGACATCCAATCCGGTCAGGTAAATCTGCACGATGTCATTCAATGGTTTTTTGAGTCGTTTCTGGAAAGTGAAGTCTATGCAATGCTGGCAAAAACGCTGTATCAGATTTTTGAGCAAACAATGAGTCCTGAAAAGATTGCAGACCTGCTTGAACGGCGCTTAAGCGGCTTTTCCTACGCTTCCGGCAGTGGTAGTCATCACTGAAGTGACTTCTTTTTCAGTACGGTAGAAATTTCTGCAATCGTTTACAAGTGTGAATTTGGGGGATTGTCTGACAATTGTTCTGTTTGCCGGAGTAGTTGCATTTAGCTTGATCCCGATCACTGTCATGGAGGGTAGGGCTATCAATATACCGGTTTTGATAGTTATACTCTGTCGTATAGTTGCAATGAAGCCCATATGAAGCCCATATGAAGCCCATATAGAGTGTAGATGGAATCGTTTACAACCAATAAAAACTTTAAACACAGGCTTACACAAAGAATAATTTGTAACAAATGCGGAATGACCGGAAATCAGAAGTATACTAAATCTCAGGTCATGCCATCACGTTTTTGATTAACAGAGAGTGGGATAACATGAGCGCAAACAAGACTGAGCAGTATGCAGCTACAACACTTGATGCCGATCGACTGGCACAGAGCATCAAGCGCCACTTGCAGCAGTCTCTGGGTGTTGATCTGGAGGAGGCGGGACCGGCCGAATACTGGGAGGCATTAAGCCTGGTGGTTCGTGAGCTGGGTCTGGACTTAATTCGTAAAACTCGACACAAAGAGCGTGATGAAAAAGCACGTCGGGTTTATTACCTGTCTTTGGAGTTCCTCGTAGGCCGTTTGCTGGGGAACAACCTACACAACCTGGGTATTTATAAACAGGCTGAAGAAGCCATGGCTAACCTGGGTGTCAATCTGACTGATGTCCTGGAGCACGAAACCGATCCGGCTCTGGGTAATGGTGGTCTAGGTCGTCTGGCCGCCTGTTTTATGGATTCGCTGGCGACACTGGACCTGCCTGCCTTCGGTTACGGCATCAATTACCGTTTCGGACTATTCAAGCAGGACTTCGCCGGTGGCAAGCAGGTGGAAAGCCCGGATGGCTGGAGAGAAGAGTCCTGCCCATGGGGTATTGAACGTCCCAAGCGCAAACAGCTGATCAAACTGTATGGACGTGTTTCCGAAAGAGCAGGCAAGGCTGTCTGGGAAGACACTCAGGAAATTCTGGGTATGCCATGGGACGTACCGGTGACCGGATATGGTACCGATACAGTCAATACCCTTCGTCTGTGGGAGAGTCGGGCTGCGGAAGGTTTTGACCTGTCCAGTTTTGACGAAGGCCGTTATCAGGAGTCCCGTTCCGGCGAGATTCAGGCTGAAAACGTTAGTCAGGTGTTGTATCCGAACGACAATCACCCTGCGGGTAAAGAGTTACGACTGATTCAGCAGTACTTCTTTGTCGCCTGTTCCATTGCCGACCTGATTGCCCGTTACAAGCGTGAAAACGGCGACAACTGGGATGATTTTGCTGAAAAGGTAGCCATTCAGCTGAACGACACCCATCCTGCGATTGCAGTGCCGGAACTGATGCGAATTCTGATGGACGAGGAAGACATTGTATTCAGCAAAGCATTGTCTATCTGTCGAGAAGTTTTCTCCTATACCAACCACACATTGCTGCCGGAAGCGCTGGAAAAATGGCCTCAGAACCTGATTACCAAGGTGCTGCCACGCCATATGCAGATCATCCACATGATCAACTACCACTTCCTGCACACTGAAGTGGAAGCTCAATGGCCGGGTGACAATAATATGAAACGTCGTCTGTCCATTATTGAAGAGCCTGAGCGTCCTGGTGGTCAGCAGATGGTTCGCATGGCGTATCTGTCTGTTGTAGGAAGCCATAAGGTGAATGGTGTTGCAGCCCTGCACTCCGGTTTGGTTAAAACCACACTGTTCCCCGAGTTTAATGAAATGTGGCCGGACAAACTGGTGAATGTCACCAATGGTGTGACGCCTCGCCGCTGGCTGGACTACTGTAACCCGGAACTGGCCAAGCTGATTGACGATACCATTGGCAACGATGGCAAGGTGGACTGGCGCAGAAACCTGTCTCAGCTGGACGCCATCAACGCTTATGCTGATGATCCTGCATTCCAGAAAAAGTTTGCAGCCATCAAGCACGACAACAAGATCCGTTTTGCGGCAGTGGTCAAAGAGCTGTGCAACATCGACATCAGCCCGGATGCCATCTTCGATGTGCAAATCAAGCGTCTGCACGAGTACAAGCGTCAGCAGCTGAACCTGTTGCATATTATGGCGCTGTATCGTCGCCTGCTGGATAACCCGGATCTGGATGTACCGCAGCGTGTGTTTATTTTCGGTGCTAAAGCGGCTCCCGGCTATAAAGTGGCGAAAACCATCATTCATGCCATCAATCGTGTTGCCGAGCGTGTAAACAACGATCGTCGTATTAAAGACAAGTTGAAAGTGGTCTTCCTGCCTAACTACCGTATCACTCTGGCTGAGAAAATCATTCCGGCTGCCGATGTGTCCGAGCAGATTTCCACCGCCGGTTTTGAGGCTTCCGGCACCGGTAACATGAAGTTTGCCCTGAACGGCGCGCTGACAGTGGGTACTCTGGATGGTGCTAACGTTGAAATTGCCGAAGAGGTAGGCGACGACAACATCTTTATTTACGGTCTTACTGTTGATGAAGTGGCTGAGCTGCGTCATCGTGGTTACAACCCGAAAGATGTTTACAACAGCAATGCCGAGCTGAAAGCGGTCATTGACTGGCTGGCTTCCGGTGACCTGTGTCCTGAAGAGCCTGATGCGTTCCGTCCTCTGGTGGATTCACTGCTCGGAGGTGATTACTTCCTGACGCTGGTGGATTATCAGGCCTACAGCGACGCGCACGACAAGATTGTTGCGACCTGGAAGAAACCAGAGCTGTGGTGGAAGAAGGCGATTATCAATACCGCTTCCATGGGTAAATTCTCTTCTGACCGTTCCATCATGGATTACGCTAAAACCATCTGGAACATGGCGTAAGAACGGCGATTGATTTAAGTTCCTTTCCAAGGTTTGTATGGTTTAACGACCATGCAAACCTTTTCCTTATCTCTTGTTCTCTTCTGCTTCTGTCATGACAAATTCTATCGAGTCTCTTCTGGACGACCTCAGGGATGGATGTTGTGCCCGACCTTTTGATGTTCTGGGTGTTCATGATGTTGATTACGCTCCTTCCGGAGTTGACCCGTCACGCAAAGAAAAAATTGTCAGGGTTTGGCGTCCGGATGCCCTGTCGGTTCATCTGGTTGACCTTGAAACGGGTCAGATGCCGGGTGAAATGGTGCAGGTGACCAGTGGTGTGTTTGAGCGGGTACTGGATGCCGGCAGTTCATTACACGTATATCGTCTGGAAATTCAAACTAAAGATCACCAGTCGTTTACTTACGTTGATCCCTGGCAGTTTGGTGCGCATGTATTCAGTCAGGTGTTTGTGGAGCCCTATCGTTCTTACCGCTATATGGGTGCCAGACTGGTCAGCATTACTGCAGTTGCCGGTCAGGATGTGCAGGGCGCTATGTTCCGGGTTTATGCTCCTCATGCCCGCAGCGTTGCCCTGGTAGGCAGTTTTAATGGTTGGGATGCCCGGTTACATCCGATGCAGGCATCGGATGATGGCATCTGGAGATTGTTTATTCCCCATGTCTGTGCTGGAGACCTGTATAAATTCGAGTTAAGGGATTTGGAGGGTACTTTGCTGCCCCATAAGTCCGATCCCTATGGATTCTATGCAGAGCAGCCACCGGGAAATGCGTCCATCGTCTACGATCAGGATCGCTATCGCTGGCAGGACAGTAACTGGCTGCATCAGGGGCAGCTGCAACAACCTGTTAGTGTTTATGAAGTCCATTTGGGCTCATGGCGAAGAGAGGGGCGAAGAGAGAAACAGCTCAACGGTGAAGATCGCTGGCTGACTTATCAGGAGTTGGCGAATGAACTGATTCCTTATGTTGTGGAGCAGGGATTCACACATATAGAGCTTCTTCCGCCTATGGAACACCCGTTCAGTGGCTCCTGGGGCTACCAGCCAGTGGGTTTGTATGCGCCAACCAGCCGTTTCGGTTCGCCCGATGATTTCAAGGCGTTTGTTGATCGCTGTCACCAGAACGGGCTAGGTGTGATTCTCGACTGGGTGCCTGCCCATTTTCCTTCTGATCCACACGGCCTTGGTCGTTTTGATGGAACGCCATTGTATGAATACGCTGATCCGAAGCGTGGTTGGCATCCTGACTGGCAGACTCATATATATGACTATGGAAAGCCAGCGGTGCGCGACTTCCTGATCAGTAATGCCCTTTTCTGGCTGGATTGTTTTCATATCGATGGTCTTCGGGTTGATGCCGTGGCATCCATGTTGTACCTGGACTATTCCCGGGCTGAAGGGGAGTGGGAACCCAATATTCATGGTGGCAATGAACACCTCGAAGCCGTTGATTTTCTTAAACGACTCAATGAAACCGTTTATGGTCATTACCCTGATGCCATCACCATTGCTGAAGAATCGACCAGCTGGCCGGGCGTTTCAAAGCCGACGTACGAGAACGGTCTGGGGTTTGGTTATAAGTGGAATATGGGATGGATGCATGATTCGCTGGAGTATATGAAGCATGAGCCCCAGTATCGGCGCTACCATCATGGTGAGTTGATGTTCAGCATGGAGTACCACTATTCCGAGCATTTTATTCTGGCGCTTTCGCACGATGAAGTCGTACACGGTAAGGGCACTCTGTTGGGAAAAATGCCGGGTGACGACTGGCGTCGTTTTGCTAACCTGCGGGCCTACTATGGCTTTATGTTTGCCCATCCCGGAAAAAAACTGCTGTTTATGGGGGCAGAAATTGGCAGCCTGACAGAGTGGAATCATGATGATCAGCTGGACTGGACGCTGTTGGACGACGACAGCGAGCGTGGAATCTTCAGTCGGGGGGTGCATAAACTGGTCAGGGATCTGAATCAGCTGTATCGCAGTCATCCTGCCCTGTATCAGTCGGATTATGACAGCTGGGGTTTTAGCTGGGTGGTTGGTGATGATACCGAACAGAGTGTTTATGCTTTTCTCCGGCGAGGAGGCAGTCAGCCACCGGTTCTGGTGGTCTGTAACTTTACCCCCGAGGTTCGCTATGGCTACCGTGTAGGAGTACCGACTGTTGGCAAATGGTATGAATTGCTTAATACCGATGCGGCTGCTTATGGTGGTAGTGGCGTGATAAATGCCGACTGTTTAAACACAGAATTTGTCGAGGCTCATGGTTATGAGCAGTCGCTGGTGTTAACGTTGCCCCCTCTGGGGACGGTTTTCCTGATTCCTGATGATTGACTGGCAGACTATTTTCGGACAGTCGTCCTGACGACGGTCTGCACATGCTTTTTTGTAAATAATGACTGAACAAACCAAATTTCTACCAAGTGCAGCCGCCGATGAATCGGCGGTATGTTATGAGACAGGTCCCGGGCGTCCTGAGTTGCAGGGAGCGACTTTGATGTTACAGGGTGAGCATAGTCTGATGCCTGCTTCAGCCGGGCGGGCGGATGGTGCGAACTTTTCTGTTTATGCCCCGCAGGCGCAACGGTTGGAACTGTGCCTGTTTGACGGGAACGATAAAGAAACCCGGTTGCCAATGGAGCCTTCGGCCATGGGCGTATGGCATTTGTTTGTCAGCGGTGTCAGAGCCGGGCAGTGTTATGGTTTCAGGGCTGACGGGCAGTGGCATCCGGACCTTAGCCCTCGCTTTAACAATCGTAAACTGCTGCTTGATCCATATAGCCGTGAAGTGAAGGGAGAGGTCAGCTGGCATCCTGCGCTGTTCGATTATTCGATTTCCAAATCAACCGGCGCCTGGAACATCAGTGAAATTGACAGTGCCGGTGTTATGCCGCGCAGTGTGGTCAGGGAACGGGAGTTTGACTGGCAGGAGGTCAGGAAACCGGGTACCTCCCGAACCGACAGCATTATTTATGAGCTGCATGTCAAAGGCTTTTCCATCCAGAATGAAGCGGTTCCCGAGGAGCTGCGGGGCACGTATCTGGGTCTGAGTCATCCGGCGTCTATTGCTTATCTGAAACAGCTGGGCGTTACTGCTGTTGAGTTACTGCCGGTGACCTCCCGTGTCAGTGAAGAGCGCCTGGATAATATGGGACTCAGCAATTACTGGGGCTATAACCCGTTATGCCTGATGGCTCCGGAACCATCGCTGGCGATTGATGATCCGGTGACCGAAATGAAAACCATGGTCAGGGAGCTGCACCGTGCTGGTATTGAAGTGATCATGGATGTGGTGTTTAACCATACCTGTGAAAGCGGACATGGTGGTCCTAGCCTGAGTTTGCGTGGTCTTAGTGAACGGGATTATTACCTGATTGATGAGACAATAGACGTTCGTGGTCATAAGAAAATTGACAGCACGAATTACACGGGCTGTGGCAATACCATGAACTTTGATAGCCCTCAGACCCTGAAACTGACCATGGATGCCCTGCGTTGTTGGGTTGAAGAATATCACATCGATGGTTTTCGGTTTGATCTGGCACCCACCATGGCGCGTCAGGGTCGTGTATTCCGTAAAGACAGTGCCTTCTTTCAGGCTATCTATCAGGATCCGCTACTGTCACAGTGCAAGATGATTGCCGAGCCCTGGGATATTGGCCCCGAAGGTTACCGGCTGGCAGGCTTTCCCCGGGAATGGCAGGAGTGGAATGACCGTTATCGTGATGGTATTCGCTCGTTCTGGCGTGGTGACAACCATCGTGTTGCAGACATTGGCTGGCGAATGGTGGGTTCGGTGGATATTTTCGGTAGTCACCGACCCATTGGCAGCATTAATTACATCTGTAGCCACGACGGGTTCACACTGAATGATCTGGTCTCGTATGAACACCGGCATAACCTTGCCAACGGTGAGCATAACCGGGATGGCGATGCCCACAATTATTCCTGTAATTACGGTGTTGAAGGGCAGACGACGCATACGCCTATTCTTGAAAGGCGACAGCGGGCAAAGCGCAATATGCTGGCAACATTGATGCTATCCAGAGGCACGCCCATGCTGATGGCTGGCGATGAATTTGGCAATACACAGGATGGAAACAACAATGCGTATTGTCAGGATTCGAAACTGTCCTGGCTGGACTGGTCCTGGCAGAACGATGAATCTGCCTGGCAGGAAAAAGAACTGCAAGCCTTCACCGCGAAATTGATCGAGTTGCGTAAAACGCATCCGTTGCTGCAGGGTGATGGTGGTCGCCAGCATGTCTGCTGGATGGATCGGCATGGTGCTCTTTTAAATGAACACCAGCTGGGACAGGTTAAGGGCGGCTGCCTTGGGCTGAAAATAACTGTCCCGGAAATGGATCATAAGACCAATGACTGTCCTGATCAGGAGGCACATAAGACAAAGGCTCTGTATATCCTGATGAATAACGAAAAAGTTAACCGTCGGTTTACATTCGCTGACAGATACAGCCAGAGCTTCTGGTTTACCCTTCTGGACACATCGGAGCCTGAACCCATCAAGCATGATGTTTTGATGACCAGAGGTTGGCACCTTGTTACTGAACACAGTTTGGTGATTGTTGAAGAAAAAAGTTAGATTCGGTAAGTCATTGAAATTGTTTCATATTAGCTGGTATTGCCTAGGTGAGTTCCCTTATAATTAAAGGTAATAACCGTTGGTGAATTCGATAGGTATTAAGAGTATTTTATACATCAACTGTCGTATATATGAAGTGGTTAATAACTGCTCAATGAATGCACCGCTGGCTGTACTTTTTATATAGACGATCAATCTGTCTGATGTGATGGCTTCCTTTCCAGGGTTTGGAAGCACTCACAGAAAACTGAGTACAAGGGCAATGCAGTTGTCACAAAAAGCTGATACTGTCATTCCCCAAGTAGATATAGCTGTTTAAATCAGGAACCTCTCATGCATCCGCTAGCAGGCAAAATTGCTACAGACGAACTACTGGCCAATATTCCACGACTGGTCAGTGACTATTACACCATTAGCCCTGATCCAGCTGATCCAGCCCAGCGTGTGCAGTTTGGTACTTCTGGTCATCGTGGCACATCGTCTCAGGCAACCTTTAATGAAGCCCATATTCTGGCAGTCAGCCAGGCAATTTGTGAATATCGTAAAGATCAGGGTATTACCGGCCCGATGTTTGTTGGTATGGACACCCATGCCCTGTCGGAGCCAGCTCTGATCAGTGCTGTTGAAGTGTTTGCGGCCAACGAAGTGGACGTACGCATCCATGAGGGTCGTGGTTACACACCTACCCCTGTGATTTCCCATGCCATTGTCAGCTTTAACCGCGACAATGACCTGCTGGCCGACGGCGTGGTGATCACCCCATCTCACAACCCGCCGGAAGATGGAGGTTTCAAATACAACCCTCCACACGGTGGCCCTGCCGGTACCGATGTTACAAACTGGGTTCAGGATCGAGCCAATGAGCTGATTGCGCAGGGTCTGAAAGGTGTGAAACGCCTGAACTTTGCCGATGCTCTGGCATCGGACTATGTGACAGAGTACGACTACATCACTCCCTATGTTGATGATCTGGAAAATGTGGTTGATATGGAAGCCATCCGCAAAGCCGGTCTGAAAATTGGCGTTGACCCGTTGGGTGGTTCCGGTCTGTATTTCTGGGAACCGATTGCTGAACGCTATGGCCTGAATATCGAGCTGGTCAGCCGCAAAGTCGATCCGACATTCTCTTTCATGCACGTTGATAAAGACGGCAAAATCCGTATGGATTGCTCCTCTGCCTGCTCCATGGCCGGCCTGATTAACATGAAAGACGACTTTGACATTGCATTTGGTAACGATCCGGACTTTGACCGTCATGGCATTGTGACCAAAACCCATGGTTTGCTGAACCCTAACCACTACCTTGCAGTGGCTATTGATTACCTGTATCGCCATCGTGAAGGTTGGCCGAAGTCTGCCCGAATTGGTAAAACACTGGTATCCAGCAGCATCATTGGGCGCGTTGCCGAAGGTCTGGAGCGCGAAATCTGCGAAGTGCCGGTTGGTTTTAAATGGTTTGTGGATGGCCTGACTTCCGGCGATCTGGCTTTTGGTGGTGAAGAAAGTGCCGGAGCCGCTTTCCTGCGTCGTGATGGTACCACCTGGTGCACTGATAAAGACGGCTTCATTCTGGCACTGCTGGCAGCTGAAATTACTGCAGTGACCGGTAAGAATCCGGGTGAACTGTACGACGAACTGACGGCTAAATACGGTTCGCCGGTTTACGAACGACTGCAGGCACCGGCAGATAATGAACAGAAGAAAGTCCTGTCTGGTATGAGTCCGGACATGGTCAGGGCTGAAACGCTGGCGGGTGACCCGATCACAGCCAAGATCACTCACGCACCAGGCAATGGTGCTGCGATTGGTGGCCTGAAAGTGGAAACTGCCAATGGCTGGTTTGCTGCACGTCCTTCCGGAACTGAAGCGGTGTATAAAATTTACACAGAGAGTTTCAAGGGTAAAGAACACCTGAAGCAGCTTCAGGAAGAAGCTCAGGCTATGGTCTCTGACGTTTTTAACAACGCCTGAATCATTAAGCTTATTGATAGCTGAGTTGTTTTTATACACAACCATAAAAACAACTCATTGTTTATAAAAATCGACCACCGAATACTTGAATGAATTGATGATTTGTTGGTCGATTTCATCAGAAGTTAATAACAAAATAACGATGCAGCCAAACAATTGATTGTTTTTGGCAGTGCTCCCGCTTTTTTTATTCGCGGGGGAAGTGGAGCTTTGTTCGAATTACGACACCTGAGCAATAACAGGTGATCGACAAAGGCGTTAGGGAAAACAGCAAGATTAATGAAGTATTTTTGCTAATAGGGAGTAGAGTTTAGTGTCTTCAATTCTATCTATGATTCTTGCCGGGGGTGAAGGGTCTCGTCTGTCACCACTGACCGGTTATCGTGCCAAGCCTGCGGTACCGTTTGGTGGACAGTATCGAATTATTGATTTTGTACTGAGTAACTTTGTGAACTCGGACCTGCACAAAATCTATGTACTGACCCAGTTCAAATCACACTCGCTGAACAAACATCTTCAGCGTTGCTGGAGAATTGCGGGTTTGTCCGACAAGTTCATTGATACACTGCCTGCCCAGATGTGGACTGGTCAGGACTGGTATCAGGGAACTGCGGACGCTATTTTCCAGAACCTGCATCTGGTTGAATCCCAGGACCCTGATCAGGTTGCGATTTTTGGTGGCGACCATATTTACACTATGGACGTTCGCAAGATGATCAACCTGCACGAAGAATCAGAAGCGGCTCTGACCGTTGCGGCCATTCCTGTTCCAGTGGAAGAAGCCTATCACTTTGGTGTGATCGAGATCGACGAAAGCGGTTGTATGATTGGTTTTGAAGAAAAGCCAAAGGAAAATCCAAAGACGATTCCGGGTAACCCGAACTATGTTCTGGCTTCCATGGGTAACTATATCTTCGAGCGCAAGTGTCTGGAACGTGTTCTTCGTGAAGATCACCTGAATGAAGAATCCAGCCACGACTTCGGCAAAGATATTATTCCAAAGCTGTTTCCGAAAGAAAAAGTAATGGTTTATAACTACGCCGAGAATGAAGTGCCGGGCAGTGACAAAACCGGTTACTGGCGTGATGTGGGTACTCTGGATGCTTACTGGGAGGCGAACATGGACTTGCTGTCTGACAATCCTCCAATTGACCTGCATAACCTGAAGTGGCCGATCAACACCTATGTTCCTCCATTCCCGCCAGCCCTGATTGCCTACAATCGTGAATCCCGTGAAGGCCATATCAATGATTCCATGATTGGCACCGGCTGTATTTTCAACGATGTATTTATGGATCACTCTGTTGTGGGTTACAACGTTGAAATTGGCAAGCAGGCGCGGGTGTCTGATTCTGTGATCCTGCCAAACGTTAAAATTGGTGAGGGCTGTGAAATCCGCAAGGCGATTATCGACAAGCGCGTAGAAATTGCGCCAGGCACCAAGATTGGTGTGAACCTTGAAGAAGATCGCAAACTGTTCAAAGTGACTGAAAGCGGCATTGTTGTCATTCCAAGAGGAACCAAGGTTGGCTTCTAACCTGAACTCTAACCTGAACTCTGGCCTGAACGTTGTTTTCGCGGTGTCCGAATTCGACGGCATTGTCAAAACCGGAGGACTGGCCGATGCGGCTGGCGCTCTGGCACCGGTCATGAAAGCAGCGGGTCACCAGGTTAAGGTGATTATGCCGGCATATCGTGCAGCACTGGCCAAGGTGCCCACCGATTCCATCGCCGGTGGCGGTGTACGGATGAATCATAATGAAACCCTGTGGTTCGGGATTCGTCATGGTCAGTTCCGCGGCACTGACGTGTATTTTATCGAGTACGACGAGTTCTTTGGTCGTGGCGGTATTTACGGGGAAGGTGGTCAGGGGTATCACGATAACAGCCGACGTTTTGCTTTCTTCAGCAAGGCTGTACTGGAAACCTGTCGTATTCTGGGTTTTAAGCCGGATGTTGTTCACTGCCACGATTGGCAGACGGCATTGCTGCCTTATTACCTGCGTATCGATGAATGCGGTAATCCTTTCTTTGCCGATACTAAATCCTTGCTGACGATTCACAATGCTGCCTATCAGCAGAAAACCGATGAATCGCAGATGGAGAGTCTCGGCATTGGCTGGCGCTACTACAATCCGGCCTGCTTTGAAGACTTCGGCATGATCAATATTCTCAAGGGCGGTATTGCCTTTGCGGACAAGATCAACACGGTAAGTCCTCAGTATGCCAGAGAGTTGCTGACGCCTCTGGGTTCCCACGGTTTGATGGAAAGCTTCAAACGCCGCGAAACGGATCTGTCGGGTATTTTGAACGGCTGCGATTACACCCAGTGGAATCCGGAAACCGATGCTCTGATTCCGGCGCATTTCTCCCGTGCCAATCGTTCCGGTAAAGCGGAGTGTAAAGCGGCATTGCAACAGCGCATAGGCTTGCCGGTTGATCACCATAAGCCGGTTTATGGTCTAGTGAGTCGTCTGGCGGAACAGAAAGGTTTTGACTATCTGATTCCGGCGCTCTGGCGTTTTCTGCACAGCGATGTGCAGGTGGTTTTGCTGGGTTCTGGCGAGCCTCATACGGCGGCAGCCCTGGAAGAACTGGCGCATGCATTCCCGGATAAGTGTCGTTTTTATAACGGTTTTGAAAATCAGCTGGCGCACTGGATTGAAGCCGGTTCTGACTTCTTCCTGATGCCTTCGCTGTTTGAACCCTGTGGTCTGAACCAGATTTACAGCCTGAAATACGGCACGCTGCCAATTGTCAGACGTGTTGGTGGTTTGAGCGATACCGTTGCCGGTTTTGGTGAACATCATGAGCAGGGAACAGGCTTTGTATTCAACAGCACAGACCCTAATGAGCTGTTCGATTGCCTGCAGACGTCTTTGCACGTTTATTACCAGCATGACCTGTTCGGCCAGATGCAGGATAACGCCATGAGCAAGAGCTTCACCTGGGAACAGGCAGCTGACGCTTATTGCTCGGTGTATCACTCGCTTCGATAGTATTTATATCTGTTTAACTAAAACATTCTAATTTTGGGGAGTTCGTGCTTCGGACTCCCCAAAAGTCAGTGGAGTGACGAGGATAATTGATCCAATGAATATTGCTGTTCATTCGACCATACCTGCCGCAGAGCAGGAACTGGGGCAAGTGCTTTGTGCTTGCCCTTTCTCTTATCTGGGCTTGCATAAAGCGGTTGATAACAAAGGCCTGATACTGCGCGTATGGCGCCCTGATGCCGATGAGATTTCTGTTATCGAGCAGCCATCCGGTAAAAAACTGGGGGATATGCAGCGTTTTGAATCCGGCTTGTTTGAGCTGCACCTGCCGCGCCGTCGTAAGCCATTCAATTATGAGCTGAGCATTGCCAAAGAAGGTGGTCACACGTTCCGGGTGTTTGATCCGTACCAGTTTGGTGAATACACCCTGCGCGAAGAGCATGTGGATTATGATGCCCTGCATCGTCATCAGGGGGCTCACCTGATCACCCATGCCCTGAATGCTAAACGTCAGGTTAAGGGTGTTCTGTTCCGTGTGTATGCGCCGAACGCGCGTTCTGTCAGTCTGGTGGGTAACTTTAATAACTGGGATGGCCGTTTGCACCCGATGGCAAGTGCTGATGACGGTGTGTGGCGACTGTTTGTTCCGGGTCTGACTCCGGGTGATCTGTACAAGTACGAGATTCATGACAAGTTTGGCAACAAACTGCCATTAAAAGCGGATCCGTTCGGTACCTATTCTGAACAGTGGCCCGGGCTTTCTTCCATTGTCCATGACGACAGCAGATACCAATGGAAAGACAGCCAGTGGATGAAACAGCGCGGCGAACTGTACGACAAGCCAATGTCTGTTTATGAATTGCATGCGGGTTCCTGGCGTCGTAAAGACGGCAATATCATCATGAATTATCGTGAGCTGGCTAAAGAGCTTGTGCCGTATGTCAAGAAAATGGGCTTCACCCACATCGAACTGATGCCGGTGAGTGAGCACCCGCTGTATGAGTCCTGGGGCTACCAGCCTGTTGGCATGTTTGCGGTGACCAGTCGCTATGGCAGCCCCGATGACTTCAAGTTCTTCATTGACCAGTTCCACAAGGCTGGCATTGGTGTCATTCTGGACTGGGTGCCTGCGCACTTCCCGAATGACGACCATGGTCTGGTGCAGTTTGACGGTTCTGCCGTCTATGAACATCCGGACTCGCGCCGTGGCTGGCATCCTGACTGGCAGACCTGCATTTATGATTTTGGTAAGCCGTTTGTTCAGGATTTCCTGATCAGTAGTGCATTGTACTGGCTGGAGGAATACCATATCGATGGTCTGCGGGTCGATGCGGTAGCTTCGATGCTGTATCTGGACTACTCCCGTGAAGACGGAGAGTGGGAGCCCAACCGTAATGGCGGCAACGAAAACCTGGAAGCGATTCACTTCCTGAAGCGTTTCAATAAAACGGTGTATGAACGCTTCCCAACGGCTATGACCATTGCGGAAGAGTCCACCAGTTATCCGGGTGTATCCAAACCATTGTACGACGATGGGTTAGGATTTGGCTTCAAATGGAACATGGGCTGGATGCATGATTCTCTGGAATACATGAAGAAAGAGCCGGTGCACCGCCCGTATCACCATGACCAGATGACCTTCAGTACCGTGTATGCCTGGAGTGAAAACTTTGTTCTGTCACTGTCTCACGATGAGGTAGTGTATGGCAAGGGTACGTTGCTGACCCGGATGCCGGGTGACGACTGGCAGAAGTTTGCCAACCTTCGTACCTACCTGTCGTTTATGTGGACACACCCGGGCAAGAAGCTGTTGTTCATGGGCTGTGAGTTTGGTAGCTGGAATGAATGGAATCATCATCAGTCACTGGACTGGCATCTGGTAGAAGACAAGAACAGCCCGCACTGCGGTGTGCAAAAGCTGGTTCAGACGCTGAACAAATTGTACAAGTCCGAAGCTTCTCTGCACGAAAGGGATCTTTGCTACAAAGGTTTCCAGTGGCTGGTAAACGATGACTATCAACAGAGTGTACTGGCGTATGTCCGCTTCTGTAATGATGGACATCCGATTATTGTGATCAACAACCTCACACCGGTTGTTCGCCACGATTACTGTGTGGGTGTTCCGGCTAAAGGTGAATACAAGTTGCTGTTGAACTCTGATGATCAGGGCTTTGGTGGTAGCGGTGTATCAGCGGGTAACAAATTTGTGACCGAAACCGTTGAACAGCATGGTCAGGAGCAGAGCCTGAAGTTGACACTGCCTCCTCTGTCAACGGTGATGTTGAAGCTTAAATGATAAGCTATTAAATACACCATCAGTGAATCTGATACGTCGGTTTGGGTCAATACGTTTGTCCTGACCGGCGTTTCAAGCATTTTTCCATAATGTACTGGGAACCCAAACAACACTGGATTACACTATCACCGTAGTCTATAAAGCGCCTGTTCACAGATAAGCAGGCTAAAAGGGTTAAAAAAAATAATAACAATATAAATGTACAAGGAAATGGTTGTATGAGCAGTGTCAACCTACATCCCGCCGCCAGCTACGAGCTGGGTGCACGGTTCTATTCTCAATATCCCTTGAACAAAAACCTTTCGGGTGTGCAGTTTGCACTGTCGGCACCGGAAGCGCATAGCGTTGAGCTTTGCCTGTTTGATGATAAAAACAGGGAAGTCAGAATTACCATACCTGACCGGTACCCTTACTTGAGAAACGATGTCTGGCGCCTGTTTGTACCCGGCATAAAACCGGGACAGTTATACGGTTACCGGATTCATGGTGAATGGAACCCTCAGGCCGGACAACGGCATAATCCGGCGAAGCTGCTGATTGATCCTTATGCTCAGAAACTCAGTGGTGAAATGCAGTGGAATGAGACTCTGTTTGATTACACGCTGGGCGAAAATGAAGAGTGGCGTATCAATGATCTGGACAGTGCTGAATTCATGCCCAAATCGGTAGTGGTTGAACATGAGTTTGACTGGGAGAATACACCGGCACCTGCCCACCAGATGGCTAACTCGATTATCTATGAGCTCAATGTCCGTGGATTTACCATGCAGCACCCTCAGGTTCCAGAGAAGCTCAGAGGGACTTATCTGGGGTTGTGTGAGCCCGTTATTATTGATTATCTGAAAAAGCTGGGTGTGACGGCTGTAGAGCTTTTGCCAGTCACCAGCTTTGGTTCGGAGCATCGGCTTGATAACCAGGGGCTGCAAAATTACTGGGGTTATAACCCGTTAGCGTTAATGGCACCTGAAGCTTCGCTGGCAGTGGATGACCCGGTGACTGAATTAAAGACAATGGTCAAGTGCCTGCATCAGGCCGGTATTGAAGTGATTCTTGACGTTGTTTTCAACCATACAACGGAAGGTGGTAATGACGGCCCCTGCCTGAGTTTTCGGGGAATTGATAACGGGGGTTACTATTTACTGAATGAACGGGACCCTGAAATCAGCATTAACCATTCTGGCTGTGGCAATACGTTGAAAGTTGAAAACCCCATGGTCATGAAGCTGGTCACGGATACGCTGAGAATGTGGGTTCAGGAATACCACATAGATGGTTTCCGGTTTGATCTGGCCCCGGGTCTGGGACGTAAAGGCTGGCTCTACGACAGTAACAGCCCATTTTTCCAGACGATTTATCAGGACCCGGTATTAAGCTGTGTGAAATTGATTGCCGAACCCTGGGATCTTGCACCTGATGGCTATCAGCTGGGTAATTTTCCAAGGCCGTGGTCGGAGTGGAATGACCGCTATCGGGACTGTGTTCGATCCTTCTGGCGGGGAGATCAGGGATTGCTGGGACAGATGGCCGAGCGGCTGTGTGGTTCTTCCGATATTTATCGTTGGAAGGGCAGGGCGCCCTCTGCGAGTATCAATTATGTCTGCAGTCATGATGGTTTTACCTTGCATGACCTTGTGTCGTACAGCCATAAACACAATGAAGCTAATGGTGAGCATAATCGCGATGGCGATGAGCATAACTTCTCCTGGAACTGTGGCAGGGAAGGCGAGAGCCGTGATTCAAAGATTATTGCCCTGAGAGAGCGCTATAAGCGCAGCTTACTGGCGACACTTTTTTTGTCCAACGGTGTATCCATGCTGCAGGCAGGTGATGAATTTGGAAATTCGCAGGGGGGGAATAATAATGCTTACTGCCAGAATAACCCCACCGGCTGGCTGGACTGGAGCTGGCTTGATAATAAAACCGATGAACAGCAGAGGAACTACCAGCTGATGCGGTTTGTCCGCCTGCTGATCAGGGCTCGAAAAGAGAACCGTGTACTGACCCGTGATCGTTTTCTTTGTGGAATTGAAGAAGATCCGGAAAATTATGAAGTGTTGTGGCGTTCTATGGACAGTAAGCTGATGCGTTCGGGGGACTGGCAGAATCCCAGAAACCAGTGTTTGTTTATGCACCTGCTGGGGGATCAGTCTGAACCTTGTGAATGTAATTTTCTGGTGTTGTTTAACGCGGGTGTTTGCGAGCAGATCTTTAAGTTACCGGTGGTTGAGGATCTTAAAAAGCGTGAATGCCTGTTAGATACATCTCAGGATCAGGTGTTTTCCGAGCTTCCGGATTTTACCGGGCAAACGACCGTTAAGGTTTTACCCCACAGCGTGATGATTCTGAAAGATGAGTGCATGCCGGATTGTCCGGCGACTCCGGATCTCATTGCACATTATTAGCAGACCCTTGATCCGGGTGCCCGTTCGGTGCCCGGATAGATAAACTATTTTTTTAGCCTCGCGCCTTTGCAGTCGGGGTATTGAGAGCAGACCCAGCAGTCTTCGCCAGCATGAGAGCCTTTGTTGATGGTTTTCAGTACCATGGATGACTGACACTTAGGGCAGTCCGGAGACGAATCGGCGTCTGGCTCTTGCTCTGGTTCCTGGGGCTGAACTTCCGGAAGTTCAAACTCATCGATACCACAGGCTCCCAGAACTTCTTTGCGCAGACTGGGTACATCTCTGTAAGGCTTGATGTCATATTCAAGCAGTGTCAGTCCTGCAGACTGGCAGAGTTTGCGGTATTTCTCATTGCTGGTACTGCTACCGCCCAGTTTTATAACGCAGAGCACATCCATATCGCGGCGATGACAGACGACGAAGTCAAAGCTTTCGTTCTTGAATTTTCTTAATAAAGCTTTGCCACCGCCTTTACCCAGAATCACACTTTTGACAGGCATGGCAGGAAAAATAATCAGGTGGCTGCGAACCGCTATATCGAGTTGTCCGAGAAATGCCCGAAACTCTGGATTGAAAAGGGGCTCTTTACACTCAAGTTGAGTGGGCCTGAACCGGAGCCAGAGAAAAATGATCAGTGCCAGCGCGATTGTACCTATAGCGGCTGGCAACATCAGTGAATGATCCAGAGTCACTGCATTACCTGTACGAACAGTTGAAGATGCGGCTATTGTGACACAGTTGTGACAAGCTGACAGCAAGTCAGGGGCAGATATTGATCAGATCTGATTTGAGAGTATAAGATGCATCTACAGCCAGTCATTTCATTCGAGCTGAAATGATACTGCTGTATGAGTGAGTACACATACATGTTCACTGTAACAACCGGTTTCAAACGACAAGGTTGTTAAAGTAAAGATACAGTATCCGGCTTACACGTGATGGCAAGCCGTATCAGGATACTGCCTGTATGTGATCAATGAGTGTTGCAGTGCCTCAGGCAGGAAGACTTTCTTCCCGGGACGCAGGTGTGTCACCCTGTTTGTCGCCGCTCTGCTCACCACTGTTACCAGGGATAACCTTGGTTGCAATCAGCCCTTTCGGACCCTGGCCAATTTCAAACTGAACACTCTGACCTGCTTTCAAGGTTTTAAAGCCTTCCATCTCAATGACAGAGTAATGTATCAGTACATCCTGATTTTCGGTGGCTTCCTGAGCTTGAATAAACCCATATCCTTTAGGGTTGTTGAACCACTTTACTGTTCCTTCCAGCATAGCTTCCATTTCCTTCTCGGTCGCTTCCATACAGCGCGATGCTTACAACTTTACATTGAACGAACCGCCGGGAAACTGCAACCTTTATTGTTTTATTTTTAGTCACATTGTTTTTCTGTATCATCCATGATGCAGTGCTCATACTACGGTGATGCCTATCCTGACCTGATTATTTTTTGAATAACAGGGTCGAGTCACGATCATTCTCATCGTTTGGATGCGAATGTTGTGCTCCCACAATTAGAAGGTACAGCCGACATTTCCCTATAGAGCATAAGTTATTATAAGACCATCTTGAGAAATGTTAATAGCCCTAAAGCAAACGATTACGGGTGTTTAATTGTATTAATCACACAGTATTGGGTGTTTATTGGTTCCGGTGATGCAAACAGAGTCTGAATTATGACCCTTCACCGGGTGTTTTCAGACCGGTTTCAACCGCTAACTGCCGGTACCAGGACCATTCTACCCAGGAACCGTCGTAGTTTTTGACGTTGGGGTATTTCAGCAACTCAGTCAGAACAAAGTGAGTATGCGCAGAACGAACGCCGGACTGACAATAAACGATAATTTCTTTCTCCGGAGTAATGCCATGGTCTGAAAACAGTTGTTGCAGTTCGTTGACAGCCACAAAACCACTGGCGTTAATACTGTTGCTGTATTCCAGCCAGACACTGTCGGGTATGCGCCCTTTACCAAAGGCACCCTGAAGGCGGGTGATGCCATTAAACTCGTCAGCACTTCGTACATCCAGCAGAACGGTGTTTTGTTGGGGCAGTTGCCTGATTTGTTTCAGCTCGGCGAGGTATTCCGGATGTCTGGTGCCTTTAAATTCAAACTGTGCTTTAGAAGGCATGAAAGCCGGTTTAATGCTGGTGGAAAAACGAGCCTGCTTCCAGGCCCTGAGCCCTCCATTCAGCAGGTATACCTGATCATGGCCGTACAGTTTCAGAATCCACCAGACTCTGGCTGCATCCAGACCGTTGCTGTCGTCATACAATACAATTTTGCTGGAGGAAGTGGCTCCCAGTTTACCCAGCAAAGACGCCATTTTCTGCTGACTGGCGCGCATACCTTTATAGGGGTACTCGGAAGCATCGGCTTCATAATCCGGTCGCCAGATATTCCGTGCGCCGGGTATGTGGCCAAGAAAGTAAAACAGGCTCTTGCGAACATCCAGTACCAGCACATCCTGATCAGACTGCAACCATTGGTTTAGTTCGGCAGCCGATATAAGGGTGCCCATCCCGGCTACAACCGGCGGAGCGAACAGGCTGCTGACGAGGAGACCCGAAAGAATAAGCCGGTTTACACAGTGGTTCAGGAGTCCATCGAACCTGGCTGTGGCAGAGGAAACTGAGCCATAAAGCGTTTGTCGATCCGGTTTTTCCAGAGCCATAGCAGACTCCCCTTTGCTCTGAAGACACCTTTAGAGGCGATAGCGCGACCATCCGCACAGCTTAGCAGAGATAAAAATTGTTGCTGGGGCTGGTAAGGTTTGAGGGAAGAGCCTGAAAGTACAGCAGTAAGGTTGTGATGCAGAACGGGTGCCTGACGGACGGCATAGACGCCGCACTTTGCCAGAGATGTTTCTGTAAAAGCAGCAATATCACCGCAGGCAAACACATTGCTGTGGCTGCAGGACTGTAAAAAGGCGTTCACGCGAACAAAACCTGCCTGATCAATGCTCAATCCACTCTGCCCCGGCCAGCTGGCCGGTTTGGCGGGTGTGGCAAGAATGACCTGATCATAAGTCAGCTGTTGTCCATTTTGTCCTGTAATGCAATGGTCCAGCACGGACAATACCCTGAAGTCGGAATGCACCTGAATGCCTTTTTGAATGAGTTCTTTGCTCACCAGTCGTCTGACCCCCGGAGAATGCCCGGCAACCACACCGTTTGCAGTAAGAATGTGAAGGGTTAGCACAGGACAGGCGCTGAAGCGTGCTTTGAGAGCCATGGCGACCTCAACACCCGCTGCACCTCCACCCACGATGACCATATTGAAAGGCCTTGATTGCTGTTCGTATCGCTTTAACCGCTCTGGAAGTGTTGAAGACAACCATGGAAGAAAGCGATTAACCGGTTTTATGCTGACGCAGTCTGGTCCTTCTATCACTCTGTTCTGGGTAGAACCTGTATTGATCGAGAGCGTATCGTACTGAATAACCTGCCCTGTACGGGTGATGATTTCGCTGCGGTCTGCTGTTAATCCGGTTATGTCGTCTTCAATAAATTCACAACCGCAACGTTCCGCCAGTACCTTCAGGTCGATATGAGCCTCTTCGGGCTGATAGGCACCGGATATTACACCCGGAAGCATTCCGGAGTAGGGGGTGTAGCGAGTGCTTGACAGCAATACAAGGTGACAGGGCAGAGGGCGTTTCTGCAATGCGCTCAGCAGCAAGGCATGAGTATGCCCTCCGCCTGCCAGCACGATCGTGTGTTTTTTCATTGCCTGAGAATGTCCCCTGCGAAGCATGGTTTATTTTTCCATAGTCTAAACTGTCTACTCCGTTCTGTAAGAGACATTCTTCAAGAGGTAATCTGCTTGGAATCAGGAAAGTTGTCGTTACTGCCACTGACCATGCTGGTGACCGGCAATATGATGGGGGCAGGTATCTTTTTATTGCCTTCTTCACTGGCCGGATACGGGTCCATTGCGCTACTGGGCTGGATCGTCACCGTGGTGGGGGCGGTGATGTTGTCGCTGGTGTTTGTACGGCTCGATGCGGTGTGTCAGGGAGGTAGCGGACTGTATGCCTTTACCCGTGAAGGTCTGGGACGATATGTGGGTTCTCAGGTTGTCTATGGCTATTGGGTAGCCATCTGGATCGGAAATACCGCCGTGGCTATTTCCGGTGTGGGCTATCTGAGCTATTTCTTCCCGGCACTGACCGATCAGTGGACCGCTACGTTATCGGCCGTTGGAGTGATCTGGGTACTGAGTTGTTTGAATATGCGCAATATCCGCATGATCGGTAACTTTCAGATGGTCACGGCTTCCTGCATGATGATTCCAGTGTTGATTGTCGGCGTTCTCGGCTGGTTTAGTTTTGATAAACACCTGCTGGTGGACTCTTTCAATGTCACCGGTCAGCCTGTGCGCAATGTGATTTCGGATTCTCTGACCATTACATTATGGTCCTTCATTGGTTTGGAGTCTGCCTGCAATCTGGCCGGTCATGCCCGCAACCCGAAACGGGATGTCCCCTTTGCCACGTTCTTTGGTACCACACTGGCAGCCATATTATATATTCTCAGTACCACGGCCATGATGGGCGTTGTTCCGAACGACGTTTTGCAGTCTTCAGCAGCACCGTTTTCTGTAGCAGCTCGTTACATACTCGGTGACTGGGCTGGCGAGCTGGTCAGTGCGATGGCCATCGTCGCCTGTTTTGGCAGTCTGAATGGATGGATTCTGATGCACGGTCAGGTGGCAAGGGCTGCCTGTGCCGATGGGTTGTTACCCAAAGTATTTGGAAAACTGAACCGGCACGGTTCTCCCAGCTACGGTTTATTGATCACTGCGATTTTAATGTCCATTCTCTTGCTGCTGACGGTTGAACCGACGGTTCAGAAGCACTTTGAATTTATCATTCTGATTGCTGTTTACATCATGCTGCTGGCTTACTGTTGTGCCTGCATTGCCTGTATCAATATTCAGAGACGGGCAACCCATGTTGAACAGTCAGTGTGGTGGAATCTGGTGATTGTTATTGCTCTGGGTTACTGCCTCTGGAGCCTGTCAGGAGCAGGTTATCGTATTCTGCTGGACGGAACGTTACTGATCGGTTGCGGTAGTCTGATTTATTGGCAGCTGGAAAGAAAATCGGCAGCTCGTGTTCCGGGCTGATGGATTGGGCTGAATTGGGGCGTATCAATCCACCGTAACAAGGAAAAGGCCGGAATACAGAGTATTCCGGCCAGCACTAGCAGCAATAATAATTCAAGGCTCTTATCGGATTCCAGACTGCTGAGCTACACTTCATCAAAATCTTGCGAATGGCTGATCACGCAGTGAATATTTGTAAAATTTCAGAACTCATCAGCAATGTAACTTGCTTTGAAATGATCCGTGAAAACCGCTGGCCTGACGGGGTGGTTCATTGCCCCCATTGTGATTCAGGCCATGTAAAAAAGAACGGGCATGACACGGTACAAACTGAATGCCAACACTATCAATGCAAACATTGTGACCGCTACTTTGATGACCTGACTAATACTGTCTTTGCTGGGCATCATCAGCCTCTTAAGGTGTGGGTTTCCTGTCTGTACCTGATGGGACTCAATGTTTCCAACAGCCAGATTTCTAAAGAACTTGACCTTTCACTGAGTGATGTACATGAAATGACAACCTTGTTGCGAACCTCTGTCGTTAAACGCAAGCCTGACATTACTCTTGAGGGAGAGGTAGAGTTCGACGAGGTGTACATCGTCGCAGGTCACAAAGGACATCCTGAAGCTTTAAAAAAATCTATCGCGCCCTCCCCGAAAAAGAAGATTAAAAGGAGCTCCGGGCAGAGGAACTCTCGAAAAAGACAAGCCTCCCGTTCTGGGAATGATTCAGCGAGGAGGTCAGGTCATTATCAACATGCTGGATAATGTTCGAAAAGCCACCATAAAGCCTTTCATTACGAAGCATGTAGCCAAGGGAACCCAAACTTACACTGATGAATACAGCATTTACAACTCCCTTGAAGAGTGGGGTTACAAGCATAAATCTGTCTGTCATGGTAAAAGCGAGTACGCCCGGGATGATGACAAGGATGGTATTTATGAAGTACACGTAAACACCATGGAAGGCTTCTGGTCATTGCTCCGTTCATGGCTCAGACCTCACAGGGGGATTTCTCAGGAAAGCTTACCTTTGTACCTCGGCTTCTTTGAGTTCGTTCATAACGCCGGAATCCGGGGTAAAGGGTTACTTCAACCATTAATCAGCTTGCTGGTTACGTAGCAGTCTGGAATCCGATAAGAGCCTAATTCAATAATAATGTGTTGATTGCTATACGCCCTCCTCCTCTGGATAGAGTTCTTCTGACGGGAGCTCATAATGGTTAATGACTTTATCCTGCTGATCAACAGACTCCATTCTGACGTCAAAACCCCAGAGTCTGCGCAGGTGTTTGATGATTTCCAGCGCGCTGTTATCTTCCACTGGTCGTCCCTGATGCATGTAATGTCTCAGGGTCAGTGAACGATCGCCTCTTACGTCGGCGCTGTAGACCTGTATATTGGGTTCCCGGTTGCCAAGGTTATACTGGGCTGCGAGTGATTCGCGCAGATTGCGATAGCCGGTTTCATCGTGAATGGCGCTGACTTCCAGATACGCTTCACGATCATCGTCGTTAATACAGAACAGACGCAGGTCGCGCATCACCTTTGGTGAAAGGTACTGAAGAATAAAGCTTTCGTCCTTGAAGTTACGCATGGCAAAGTGAACGGCGTCCAGCCAGTCCGAACCGGCCAGGTCGGGGAACCAGTAGCGGTCTTCTTCCGTTGGATGCTCGCACATACGACGGATATCCTGGAAGATGGCAAAGCCCAGAGCATAAGGGTTGATGCCGCTATAGCGCTGATCATCAAAGGCAGGCTGGAAAACCACATTGGAATGGGAGTGCAGGAACTCCATAATAAAGCCTTCGGTGATCAGGCCTTCATTATACATTTCGTGCATCAGGTGATAGTGCCAGAAGGTTGCCCAGCCTTCATTCATGACCTGAGTCTGCCGCTGAGGATAGAAATACTGGGCAACCTTGCGAACAATGCGGATAATTTCACGCTGCCAGGTTTCCAGCAATGGCGCATTCTTTTCAATAAAGTACAGAATGTTCTCTTCCGGATGCTGTGGGAAACGGAACTCTTTCGCCTGCTGTTCTGTTTCTTTGACAGGAATCGTACGCCACAGATCATTCAGGTTACGTTGAATGTACTCCTCGCGTTCTTTGGCCAGCTGCTTTTCCTGTTCAGGTGAAATAGGGCGAGGTCGTTCATATCGGTTTACTCCCTGGTTCATCAAGGCATGACAGGCGTCCAGCACTTCTTCAACCGCATCCATACCGTGTTTTTCTTCGCACTGTGCGATGTAGTTTTTGGCAAACAGCAGATAATCAATAATCGAGTCGGCATCGGTCCATTGGCGGAACAGATAGTTACCTTTGAAGAATGAGTTGTGGCCGTAGCTGGCATGGGCAATCACCAATGCCTGCATGGGCATGGTGTTCTCTTCCATCAGATAGGCGATACAGGGATTGGAGTTGATAACGATTTCATAAGCCAGCCCCATCTGCCCGCGCTGATAGCTTTGCTGATTACTGAGAAACTGTTTGCCAAAACTCCAGTGGTTGTACATCAGCGGCATACCCACCGACGCATACGCATCAATCATCTGTTCGGAACTGATGACTTCAATCTGGTTTGGATAGGTATCCAGCCGGAATTTATCGGCCAGTCGGGCAAACTCGCGGTCGTATTGTTCCAGCAGCTCAAAAGTCCACTCGGAACCGGTGGAGATAAAATTCTGTTTAACCGGCTTGGGTTGAGTTAACTCCCGTTCGAGGGTTTCATTATCAGGCATTCTCAGCCTCCTTTTTCTCGAAGAGCTTACGGAATATTGGATAAATATCGCCGTGTCCGCGGATTTGCTGCATGGCAAAATGCCCCGGATTCTCTTTTTCAATCATCTTGTATTCATGCCAGAGGTTCTGGTGATGACGGTCGGTGATTTCCACGTAGGAGTAATACTGGGTTTTGGGTAGCAGTTTCTCTTCAATAAGCTTGCGGCATTTGCTGGAATCGGCTTCCCAGTTGTCGCCATCGGACGCCTGGGCAATGTAAATGTTCCATTCACTGGGCGAATAGCGATCCTGCAAAATTTCGTCGGTCAGACGCAGGGCAGACGACACCACCGTACCGCCGGTTTCCCGGGCATAGAAAAAGTCGTGTTCATTGCATTCGCGGGCTTCGGAATGGTGACGAATAAAGACCACTTCAATCTTTTCGTAGTTTCTTTCCAGAAACATGTAGAGCAACAGGAAAAAGCGTTTGGCGATGTCCTTAATTTCCCGGGTCATGGAACCGGAGACGTCCATTACACAGAACATCACAGCTTTGCTGGACGGCTGTGGGACTTTGGTCATGTTGTTGTATTTCAGGTCAAAGTCATCAATAAACGGCAGTCGTTTAAGTTTGGCATTTAGCTCGGTGATACGTTGCCTGATTTCTTTAGCCCGGAACTGATCCGTGTCGGAAGGACTGACTTCCATTTCCCGCAGTTCACGCTTCAACTGACGTATTTCCCTGCGCTCGCTGCCTGACAGGGCAATGCGGCGTGCATGGGCTGCCCTCAAGGAACGGACAACGTTCAAGCGGTCGGGAGAACCTGCAGAGGTAAAGCCTGCCCGTTTGAGTTTGTATTCGGTGATGTCCTTCAGTTCTTTACGAACAAGATTAGGCAGTGCGAGGTCTTCAAACAGGTACTCCAGAAACTCGTCGCGATTGATCTGGAAGACAAATTCATCCGTGCCTGATCCGCTGTCGCTGGCTTCACCGTCTCCGGAACCTCGACCACCGCCGCCTTCCGGACGCTGGAAGCGATCGCCGGTGTTGAATTCTTTGTTACCGGGGTGAACCTGTTCATGCTGGCCGCCCTGACCATGATGAAACACGGGTTCGCTCAGGTCTTTTCTGGGAATGCTGATGTCGCTGCCACTTTGGACATCGGTGATTGAGCGTTGGTCAACGGCGTCTTGCACCGCTTCTTTGACCAGATTTCTGTAGCGCCTGAGGAAGCGCTGGCGATTGACCGTACTCTTCTTTTTCGCGTTGAGGCGCCGGTCGATGATGATGCTCATAGACGCTCTCCTTAGGTACTTTATTATGTTACTCCCCTTCTGACAGGTCAGAGAGAGAGTTTGTTGTTATCGTGCGTACTGCAAGGGGAACCTGCGTCTTCAAAAGAAGACACAGGTCGTTTTTATGAAATCTCAATACCCGTTCATGACTGTCTATAACAGACTCATGGCTGCTTACTGAGACTTACGCACTCGAATGTACCATTCGGACAGCAGGCGTACTTGCTTCTCGGTGTATCCGTAATCGACCATCCGGCTCACGAAGTCGGCGTGTTTACGCTGATCGTCCTGGGAGCCTTTGGCATTAAAGGAAATGACCGGCAGCAAATCTTCAGTGTTAGAGAACATCTTCTTCTCAATCACTGTACGCATCTTTTCATAACTTAACCAGCTTGGGTTCTTGCCATCGTGATTGGCTCGTGCACGAAGCACAAAGTTAACGACTTCGTTACGGAAGTCTTTCGGATTGGCAATACCGGCAGGCTTTTCAATTTTCTCCAGTTCGTCGTTCAATGAAGCGCGATCCAGAATATGACCAGTATCCGGGTCACGGAATTCCTGATCCTGAATCCAGAAGTCGGCATAGGTAATGTACCGGTCAAAAATGTTCTGACCGTATTCGGAGTAAGACTCCAGATAAGCTGTCTGAATTTCCTTGCCGAGGAACTCTACATACTTCGGTGTGAGATACTCCTTGATATAACGCATGTAGCGGTCTTGTACTTCTTCTGTGTATTGCTGCTGTTCAATCTGTTGCTCCAGGACATACAGCAGATGTACGGGGTTAGCGGCGACTTCGGTGGAGTCAAAGTTAAACACCTTGGAGAGAATCTTAAAGGCGAAACGTGTAGATAGACCTTCCATTCCTTCATCGACACCGGCCGCATCTTTATACTCCTGCAATGGCTTGGCGTTAGGGTCTGTGTCCTTCAGATTCTCACCGTCGTAGACACGCATCTTGGAATAAATGGATGAATTTTCCGGTTCCTTGATACGCGACAGTGTGGTGAACTGAGCCAGCATTTTCAGAGTATCGGGTGCGCAGGGCGCGTCTTTCAGTGAGCTGTGTTCCAGCAGTTTGTCGTATATACGAATTTCTTCACTGACACGTGTGCAGTAAGGCACCTTGACGATGTTGACACGGTCAATAAAGGCTTCATTGGTCTTGTTGTTACGGAAGGACTGCCATTCGGATTCATTGGAGTGGGCAAGAATGATGCCTTCGTATGGAATGGCGCCCATACCTTCGGTGCTGTTGTAATTACCTTCCTGGGTAGCAGTCAGCAGTGGGTGGAGCACTTTGACCGGAGCCTTGAACATCTCCACAAACTCCATGATGCCTTGGTTGGCATTACACAGTGCACCGGAGAAGCTATAAGCATCCGGATCGTCCTGGGAGTATTCTTCCAGCTGACGAATATCGACCTTACCGACCAGACTGGAAATATCCTGGTTGTTTTCATCGCCGGGCTCGGTTTTGGCCACAGCGATCTGGTTCAGACGACTGGGGTAGAGTTTTACGACACGGAATTTGGAAATATCACCACCGTACTCATGGAGTCGTTTAACGGCCCATGGGGACATGATGTATTTCAGGTAACGACCGGGAATACCGTATTCTTCGGTCAGAATCTTGCCGTCTTCATCCGGATTGAACAGCCCCAGAGGGGATTCAAACACCGGGGAACCTTTGATGGCGTAAAACGGCACATGCTCAATCAGTTGCTTGAGCTTTTCTGCCAGTGAAGATTTACCGCCACCAACGGGGCCCAGCAAGTAGAGAATCTGTTTCTTCTCTTCCAGCCCCTGGGCAGCGTGTTTAAAGTAGGAAACGATCTGCTCTATGGCTTCTTCCATGCCATAGAATTCCTGGAACGTAGGATAGCGTTTAATGAGTTTGTTGGAAAAGATCCGGCTGAGTCTCGGGTCACGGGCAGTGTCGATGACCTCTGGCTCTCCGATGGCATTAAGCATTCGCTCGGCAGCATTGGCGTAGGCTCCGGGGTCTACCTTACAGAGGTCGAGATATTCCTGGAGGCTCATCTCTTCCTGTTGAGTAGATTCGAACCTTTGCTGGTAGTGCTTGAATATAGACATTTTTTATTGGCTCCCCCGCCTGGCCTCTAGCGAGCCTTTCGGCGTACTACTTATAGTTATTTGTGCTAGTTATTTTTTTTAATCATCAGGGCGCATTTGTTATCTCAGGAACCTGACGACAGTGGGTACGTATCAGGTCTCTGTATCTCACTTTATAGAGGCTGTAGGTACAAATGTCTATAGATTTTATGGAGTGAAATCAGATGGTTTGCTGCGGATCAAGGTGAAGAAAACAGGCTGAATACGTTTTCAGCCACTGTTTTAATTGCCTTTTATTTTTGGACTTCTTTTTTCAGTTTGAACCGGTCGTAATGCCATATCCATAACTCGGGGTTGTCCCTGATAACAGCTTCCATTTTGTGTATCAGCTGCTGGAGATTATATTGAACACTGTCATTTCGGGTGTCTTTGTGTACCGGCTCATAACGCTCGAACCAGAGTTGCCATTCGCCATCGTCAGACAGGGTGCAGTAATGAAAAAGGATGGGTGACTTGTTCAGCAGGGCAGTGTAGATACCACTCGCAGGCGCCGATGTTTCCTGACCGAAAAAGGTCACAGGCATTTCTTTAGAGCGCATGTCGCTGTAGAGAAACACAGCAGTTTTCTTTTTAACAGCCTGCAATACAGCGGTAGGGTTGCCACGCTGGATGAACTGAACACCAGCTCGCTGCAGGGCAAAGCGACCGAACCTGTTGAGCCATGGACTCTGTTTGCCTGCACCTATCACCGTTTTGGTGTCTATACCTGCCTGAGTAAGCGCCATAGTGCCCAGATCAGGTGCGCCGGTATGGAGTGAAATGATAATAATGCCCCGGTTCTCGGCATTGGCCTCCTGAACCGTCGCCAGATTATGTAGCCGATAGGGGATATGTTTTAAGCGCGGAAGTGCCAGCGCATAATTCACGCTGTGCCATGCGGCTGCGCGGGCGATCTGGTCTCGACGGCAGGGATTGATATCGGGTAGTGCCCGTTGGATGGCGGCCCTTGCAATATGCCCTTTGCTCCGATCCAGCAGTCGGGCACCGAATTGGCAAAAACCACCCCAGAAGGCATCTGGCAGGTATGAAAGTGCCGTAATCGTTCGCTCTGCTGTGACTTCCTTCCAGCTTGTAAACATATATTTATATTAATTAGTACTTATTGCACAGACTAAAAAGTGTAAGATATTCTGACCAGAAGTCATAATTCGATCGATAAAAAATGGCTGAAAAAATCGGTTCCGGTGTCACCAGAGTGGTTATAAAAGCCGGAATCTAGCCGATAATAGACTGATTAATTTAAATTTTTTGAACTTTCCGGCTTATCTTGAGTTCTCCACTGTGTCCGTAGCGGGTTAACGGTTTCAGGTTTCAGGTACTTTGGTAAAGGACTCTTCAGGACTTTTTCACTGCTGTTGTGGATAGGCCAGTCAGGATGGTTGCATGATATTTCTGTCTTATTTGATATTGGGAGCACTGGCAGGCACGCTGGCAGGACTGTTTGGTATTGGTGGCGGCCTTATCATTGTACCCGTGTTGGTTTACAGCTTTGAAATTCAGGGGCTTTCACCGGATATTCTGACTCACCTCGCAGTGGGTACCTCTCTGGCTACTATCGTTGTCACATCGCTTAGTTCCATCCGTGCCCATCATGCCAAAGGGGCTGTGCGATGGTCGATTTTTGTTCTGATGTCGGCCGGAGTCTTGTTCGGTGCATGGTTCGGCGTTTACACCGCTATCCACATGACAGGGGAAGTGCTGCAAAAAGCGATTGGTGTTTTTGCCATCCTGATTGCAATGAAAATGTGGATAGGTTTCAAAGCCAGAGACAGTAGCCTTATTCCATCCCGACCCACTTTTGTCAGTGCGGGTATTTTTATTGGCTGGGCTTCCAGTATTTTCGGGATTGGTGGTGGCACGTTGTCGGTACCCTTTTTGCGCCGAAGCAATCTGGAGATGCATAATGCGGTGGGCACTTCAGCCGCCTGTGGATTGCCTATTGCCCTGATGGGCGCACTGGCGAATATGTATATGGGGCAGGGCAATGACCTGTTGCCTGCGATGACAACCGGTTATGTTTACTGGCCGGCGTTTCTTGGTATTGTGCTGACCAGCATGCTATTTGCCCGTTTCGGTGCTCAGCTGGCGCATCATTTATCCACCGATGTACTGCAGAAGCTGTTTGCCGTTTTTCTGCTGCTGGTGGGTGCCGAGTTTCTTATTCCTTAACCTTCAAAGACTCCGTAAGGCAGATATACTTGGCATCCGGTATTCTGTAAGCTTTTGCTTTTTCTATCTAATCATCTAACCGAGAACTGGAATCACCCGTGATCCCTTACCCTGATATTGACCCCGTTCTATTCAGCCTTGGACCATTAAGCATTCGCTGGTATGGATTGATGTACCTGGTTGGCTTTGCCGCAGCCTGGTGGCTGGGAGTGTGCCGCGCCAGAAAATCCAACGGATTGTGGAGCGAAGAACAGATTGGTGATCTGGTGTTTTATGCTGCCATTGGCGTTATTCTCGGCGGGCGCTTTGGTTATGTAGTGTTTTATAATTTTGACCACTTCCTGAGAGACCCTCTCTGGCTGTTCCGGGTCTGGGAAGGCGGTATGGCGTTTCACGGTGGTTTGCTGGGTGTGCTGGTGGCCATGTACCTGTTTGGTAAAAAACAGGGCAAAAGCTTTTTCCAGATGACCGACTTTATTGCCCCCATGGTGCCTCTGGGCCTTGGTGCCGGTCGTATTGGCAACTTTATTGGTGGTGAACTCTGGGGGCGCGTGAGTGATGCCCCCTGGGCAATGGTCTTTCCCACCGACCCGTCCCAATTACCAAGACACCCTTCCCAGCTTTATCAGTTTTTTATCGAAGGCGTTGTGCTGTTTTCAGTGCTCTGGTGGTTCTCATCCAAACCACGCCCGAGAATGGCCGTGTCAGGACTGTTTCTGATTATCTACGGTCTGGGGCGCTTTATCGTTGAATTTGTACGCCAGCCTGACGAACAGCTGGGCTTTATTGCCTTTGACTGGCTGACCATGGGGCAGTTGCTATCTACCCCTATGATTATTCTGGGTGTAGCATTTATGGTTATTGGTTACTCAAAATACCCTCTGGTGAATGGTCAGAATCAAGACGATCTGGCCTGGCTGAAACAGCACCCAGCGGCTAAAAACGGACTGAAGAAATGAAACAGTATCTGGATCTTCTGCGTCATGTGAAAGAACATGGCACGTTTAAAACCGATCGTACCGGCACCGGCACGTACAGTGTGTTTGGTTACCAGATGCGTTTTAATCTGGCGGAGGGGTTTCCGCTGGTCACCACCAAGAAGTGCCACCTGCGTTCCATCATCCATGAATTGCTGTGGTTTTTGAAAGGTGATACCAACATTGGTTACCTGAAAGAGAATGGCGTTCGTATCTGGGACGAATGGGCAACAGAAACCGGCGACCTGGGGCCGGTGTATGGCAAACAGTGGCGCAGCTGGGAAGGACCAAAGGGTGAAGTAGTCGATCAGATTCAGTGGTTGCTGGATGAGATCAGAACTAACCCTGACTCCCGTCGTCTGGTGATCAGCGCCTGGAACCCGACGGTGCTTCCGGACGTGAAGCATTCACCCAAAGAGAATGCCGCCATAGGCAAACAGGCACTGCCACCCTGTCATTGTCTGTTCCAGTTCTATGTGCTGGATGGCAAACTGTCTTGCCAGCTGTATCAGCGCAGTGCGGATATCTTTCTGGGAGTGCCTTTCAACATTGCATCTTATGCATTGCTAACCATGATGATTGCCCAGGTCTGCAATCTGGAGCTGGGCGATTTTGTGCATACCTTTGGCGATGCGCACATTTATTCGAATCATCTGGAACAGGTGGATGAACAGTTGTCCCGTGAACCTCTGCCACTGCCGACCATGAAGCTGAACCCGATGATTAAGGATCTGTTCGAGTTCACCATGGATGATATTGAGCTGGTGGATTATCAGGCGCATCCGCATATTAAGGCGGCTGTGTCGGTTTAATGCTGAGAGATTCATGCAAGGTTCAACAATTGTGTTGAACCTTGCATTGCATGGCGAGTTTTAACGGGCGGCCTTTAGCTTATCCAACTTCTCTCTCAGTTCTGAGACTAATTCTTTGGGAGCCTCTTTAAGACAGCTTTCCTGCCACAAAAAGCCAGAAAGTAACCCCTCAATCAAGTCTTGAATACCTTGAACTGACAGCGATTTGTCAGTACTTTCTGATTGATTGAGGTACTGATCAAAATACCCTTTTATTAGTCACCTAAAAGGTTAAAACCACCGGCTTTAGCCGGTCAGCTTTAGCTGTGATAGTTTGTTGGCTCACACTCGGAGTGGAAGTAAGGCAGTGGACTACAGATACTGCAGTCATACAGTATTCAAAATTCAGTATCATTTTGTGTTTGTCACCAAGTACCGTTACCAAGTTCTTGGTGGTGACATTGGCTACAGGGCAAGGGAGCTGATTAGGGAAACTTGCAAAGCTTTTGAACTTGATATTCTCAAAGGCGTAATCAGTAAAGACCATGTACATCTTTTGCTCTCTGCCCCACCAAATATGGCACCAAGTGAAATCATGAGGCGGATAAAGGGGCGAACTTCGATCAAGCTTTTTGAGAGCTTTCCTGATCTCAGAAAAAGGTATTGGGGACGACATTTCTGGGCAAGAGGGTATTTTTGCGTCACTTCCGGAGAAGTGACAGAGAATATGATCAAAGAGTATCTGGAGCATCATTTTGAGCCAAGAGCAGATGATAACTTCAGGACTGAGGATTAGCTTCAACGCGTCTTTGACGCGTATCCGGACTTTCAGTCCGTAATACTAACCCTCCGGCTTTAGAGGGTGTCTTAAAAGCCAAAATTTAAACCCAGTGAAGCACTTTTCTCTGCAAAGAATGACGCTTCACTGGACCTCTTTCCCAGCTGCCCCATTTTCTGTCAAATGGCTGATACCGCTCAAAGTACAACCAGAGAATCCTGTTGTACCTGAAAATAGCTTGAAAACTGGCTTTTACAGCCCGGCTCAGGTTATAGGCCAGCAGGTGTAAGCCAAACTCCAGTTTAACTTTCTCCAACCCCTTGCGACGAAAACGGTTTAACCCCTGTATATCCCGTAAATAGGCAAAGACAGGCTCAACCATCGCCTTTCTTTTGCTGAAAGACTTTTTAGCTTTCGGGTGCTGCATAACCTGCCTCAGTGCATCCTTGGCATCATCCATCGCATAGCGTTTTATGCGGCGCCCTTTCTTATTGGTCGTACACTGATCTTTGAGAGGACAACCTTCACACGGTCCATTGCCATATATCTTTTGCTCTTTTGTGCGAATGCTTCCCTTTATCTGCCCGATGAGAACCAGCTCTTTTCCTGCAGGGCAACGATAAACGTCATTAGTCTCATCATAATAAAAATGTCCCTTCTGGAACTTTTTGGATTCTTTGGGCTTGCCTGGCTCTTTACCCTCAGGGCATAGCAGGCTGATGTCGCGTTCCAGACTGGTTGAAATGACTTCATCATTGAAGTAACCAGCATCCAGAAGCATTTCATCTACTGGTTTGCCCGTGATCTGCATTGACTGATCAAGCATTGGACTTACGACAGTTGTTTCATTGGTGGGATCAACAGCCTGAGCCAGTTGCATATTCCGGCCTCCCGTGAACACCCACTCCGGTTTATCGTGAACGCTCTTTCCGCAAAACCGTGAACACCCATTCCGCTTTATCGTGAACACTTTTTGCGAATTTCCGGAATCACCGTTCACGAAGCCGGAATAAGTGTTCACGACACCGGAATCATCCCCGGAAAGAACCAAAATCCTCTCCTTAAGCATTGATTTCATTCAACTTGTGCCGCTTTTCCTTATTCCACAACAACAGGGAAAACGGCCATGCCAAAGGAAAAGAGGCTATCAATGCGAAAAATTCGGGAAATCCTTCGACTCCGCCACGAGTGCAACCTGTCTACCCGGCAAATATCCGCCAGCGCCAGAGTCAGTACCGGGGCGGTCAGCAAGTATCTGAAGTTATTTGAAAAGTCCGGGCTGTCCTGGCCTTTGCCAGACGATATGGACGACTCTGCCCTGATAAACCGGTTGTCGCCTGAGACATCAAACCGCAAACACCAGGGCTTTATCGAACCCGACTGGACGGAGGTTCACAGCAGCCTTAAGCGTAAGGGCATGACCAAACAGCTGCTCTGGGAAGAGTACTGCGAAGTTTACCCCCACAATGCCTACAGCCACAGTCAGTTCTGCCACCGCTACAACGAGTGGTGCAAGAAGCAGAAACGCTCTATGCGCCAACAGCATAAGGGCGGCGAGAAGCTGTTTGTGGATTACGCCGGGCTGACTGTTCCCATTGCCAGCAAGGAAACGGGCGAGACATCACCTGCCCAGATCTTTGTGGCGGTGTTGGGAGCGTCCAATTATACCTACGCAGAAGCCACCTGGACCCAGGGTTCGGTAGACTTTATTGGTTCTCAGGTCCGGGCGTTCCAGTTCTTTGGCGGAGTTCCCGAAATGCTGGTACCGGACAACCTGCGCAGTGCTGTGACCAAGGCCTGCCGTTATGATCCGGAGATTAACCGCAGTTACCAGCACATGGCTGAACACTTCGGCTGCTCCATTCTGCCTGCACGCCCTTACAAGCCAAAAGACAAGGCCAAGGTAGAAGCCGGTGTACAACTGGTGGAACGCTGGATTTTAATGCGTCTGCGTCATACAACGTTCTTCTCCCTGTCAGAACTGAACTGGGAAATACGACGCCTGCTGGAAGACCTGAACCACCGGCCATTCAAACAGCTGCCCGGTTGCCGGCGCAGCCAGTTTGAGTTGCTAGACAGGCCTGCGTTGTCTCCCTTGCCCAGGCAGCCTTATGAGTACCTTGAGTTCAAGATGGCCAGGGTCAACATTGACTATCACGTGCAGTTCAGCAGCCATTACTACTCCGTGCCACACCAGCTGGTCAGGGAGCAGGTGGCAATCCGTGGCAGCCATAATACTGTCCAGATCCTCTACAAAGGCAAGCCGGTCACCAGCCATGTCCGGCAATACGCAGCCGGAGGTTTCACCACCAAGCCGGAGCATATGCCGAAACGCCACCAGAAACAGCAACAGTGGACACCGGGGCGGCTGTTGCGCTGGGCGCAAAAGCTGGGGCCGGATGTTCTGAGGTTTACCCGACAGTTACTGGACGGCAAGCAGCACCAGGAGCAGGCTTACCGGGCTTGCCTTGGACTGTTAAACCTTGAGCGTGAATACGGACAACAGCGGCTGAACGCCGCCTGCGACCGGGCTATCAAAACCGGAGGCCGTCGGGTAGGCAATGTACGCTCCATCCTGAAATCCGGGCTGGACAAGGTACCCATTGAGTTGCCACAGGAAAGCGACAATGAACGGGTTACACGCAGCCATGAAAACATCCGTGGCGCAGGCTTCTTCCAGTGAGGTGCAGGATATGATCAATCAAACGATGACCCGGTTACGTAGCCTGCGACTGAGCGGCATGGCCGAAGCCCTTGCCCTGCAACAGGAGCAACCCGGCACTTACGAAGGACTCAGCTTCGAAGAACGACTGGCCCTGCTGGTCGACCAGGAAGACGCTGACCGCAGCAACAAACGGCTGGCCAGACTGCTCAGGGCAGCCCGGTTCAAACTGTCTGCCACGCTGGAAGACATTGACTATGAGCAGCCACGGGGCATTACCAAATCACAGATGGCGACACTGGTCACCTGTGACTGGCTCAGACGAAAACAGAACCTCCTGATTACCGGCCCTTGCGGCACAGGGAAAAGCTGGTTGAGCTGTGCCTTCGGACATGGTGCCTGTCTGCGAGGCCTGAGTACTCGCTATTTCCGTACGTCAAGATTACTGGAGGCAATGACCATTGCCCATGGTGATGGCAGTTACAGTAAACAACTCAAACAGTTAGCCAGGGTTGACCTTCTGATCCTTGATGACTGGGGATTGGAGCCACTCAGCCAGAACCAGCGTAATGACCTGCTAGAAATTATGGATGACCGTCATAACCACAGTTCTACCATCGTAACCAGTCAACTACCGGTCTCAAAGTGGCATGACAGTATTGGTGATGCCACCCTGGCCGACGCCATTCTGGATCGACTGGCCCACAACGCCCACCGGATAAAACTCAAAGGAGAGTCCATGAGAAAAACAAGGGCAAAACTGGATGATCGTGAACACCCAAGCTAAAAATTAAGAGAGGCAATGCTTAGGGAAGCGGAGGTGTTCACGCTTTCCGGAATAGGTGTTCATTTTGACCGGAATATGCACCAGTACCACCCGCTTGTTATTGGCTAACACGGATGGTTTGTAACCCGTTGTATAACCTCGCCCCCGTTTCATCTTTTGAACAACGGCTTCAGGCTCTGTAGGGCTAACGACAGCACTTCCTGATTTACCATTCTTTTTTCGCTTCTCGTTGCGTTCAATAACTGCTTCGAGAGTACTGCTGGCCATCTCCAGTTTCTTTTTGTTTTCAGGACAGTCTGGATGGTTGTCAGCTTGCTTTTGTGCTGTTTCATGAGCCTGTTGTGCAGCCTCCTGCTTCATCAGGTTGTAGCTTGAGCAGGCGGCTTCTATGACCGTTCCATCACCAGCCAGACAGCTACCATCAGAGTTCGTCTTTTTGAGGACGGCTCGTGTCAGGCTTTCAAAAAATGCACCGCCCATGGACTTGCTATGCATATTGATGAAGCGACCAATAATGGCGTGGTCTGGAAAAATCCCACCGGTAACCCACATACAGCCAAGATCAACACGAGCTAGTCGCTCCAGAGTTCTCAGCGAGGTAATGCCCTGCATAATGCCATAGAGAATCAAACCCATCATGTTACGGGGTGAATAAGGAGGGCGACCTTCTGAGGCATATCTTTGCTCAAAATCTGACCAGTCTTGCTCATCAAGAAGGGATGCAACAGTAAAAGGTGTTTTTTGACCAGTTAGCTCAAGGTGTTCTTTCAGGTTAGTGTTGCCAAGGGTGATGCCGTTGGGGTCGGGAGCAACAAAACGTCGTTTGTCTGTTTTGTTGCCTGATCCTTTGGGCTTATCGTGTTTTTTGTGATCCGGACTACTGGCTGCACCTGAAAAAATATCGAGCTGTGGAGCTGTATTAATCTTGATTTGCGGTCTTGCTGTCATACTGAAGCCGGTAAAGCTACTTTATATTCAGATTACTGGCTTGTGGTGGGTTTTGCGACACCCTCTTTAGCCGGTGGTTGTTGAGTTCAGCTCATAGGGACGACATTAAGCAGCACCGCCTGAGACCAACTCTAATACAGAACGCCCGGTTTGCCTCATAGGGACGACATTAAGAGCAATCCTTTGGTAATCAAGGCCTACAGCTATGACTGGGATAAACATGAACTTTGCTGTTGAGCCATATAATGCGACCTGAGCGAAAGCCCTTGCAAGACTTGTCACCTGTGAGCCTATCAGGCCTTATTTGCCAAGGCCTTTCGCTTAATGTCGTCCCTATAAGCCCTGCCTACCATGATGGAAGGGCTTTTCACAGTATTCAGGGTTTGCTTATCATTGCTATGTTTGTGGCATAGTCTAATGTCAACCTGACGCTAACGCACAGGAGTAAAAATGATTCGATGTATTGCGGTGCTGGGGGTAGCTATTTTCATTGCGGGATGCAGCAATCATGGCACTATGGCTCAACCTCTGACCCAGCAAATTGCCAGCTGCGCAGGAAAACTGCCTGCGAATCAGACATACACTCTGGATTACAGTACAACCATTGATACTCAGGAAACCCCGGCCAAAATAGGCGGTACATTCAATGTTTCGTGGGAATCCAAAATCATGACAGAAGCAGAGCAGCGACAGAGCTTTGAAGCCCTCAGCCCTTTCATTGAATGCGTCTCGCCAGCAATCAGCAACGACAACACACCTCCCCGAGTACCTTTGAAGACTGAAAATGGTCAGGTCGGCAAGAACCACTAAGGAAAGCAGCAAACTAATGACACTGATTCTTTCAGGCGCAGAAAAGCTTCTGTCTGTTGTATCAGGATGTCTGACGAATTCAAAACCTAAGTCTTCGTATGATCTGGAGCGAAAATCATTGGAATATACCCATTGGATTTCAAGATGCTACTAGTAGGCGACAAGTGAGTGAAGCCCCGTGAGCCTAAGAGTAGTAGGTGATCGGGGTGAGCGAACGCTGACAGCAACGTAGCATCTTGAAAGGCGATGGGTATAGTCCATTTTTTTGTTACCTTACGCGAAGACCGACTTTTACTGTAAATGCCAAAATTCGGACTTTTCAGAATTCCCAAGGCTTAGATAAGAAAATAGCACCATGTTACAACATTAATTTGCCGCATTTCGAAAGACATGTGTCGTCCAAATGCGTCGATTTTGCTGTATTTTTGATGTACTGATGTGCAATATATTTTCCTCTAGACCTTGGAAATCAACGGGTGGCCGACTTTGTTGTAAATCAGAAAAAGTCGGCCTTCGCGTTACCTTAATATCCTTATTTAATAGTTAGCCACCGTGCATGCATCTCTGCTTTCAACAGGGCTTGCATCTAGACCCAAGCCATTTAGAGCGTGAAATTCTGAAATAGTTCCAACAGGTATAAAAAAACCCGCTGTGCAGCGGGCTTTTTGACAATCAGCGCTTGGTATTAACCACGCTCAGCAATGTTGATGATGACATTGCGCAGCAGTTCCAGACGCTTGGCAATGGAATCCAGCACCATGAATTCATTGCGGCTGTGCATGGCACCACCAATCGGGCCCAGACCGTCAACGGTAGGAATACCCAGAGAACCGGTCAGGTTGGCGTCAGAACCACCACCGACCGCTTGCCAGGTGATCGGCAGATCAATTTCCTTACCGGTTTCTTCGATCAGAGCCATCAGCTTTTCAGAATCTGCGTTTGGTGTGAAGGCAGGCTTGTAAGCTTTGCGGGTCAGGTTGATGCTGATGCCTTCCAGAGACGGGTTTGCCACCATTTCGGCAATTTTCTCTTCCAGAGCAGCGTAT
This sequence comes from Endozoicomonas montiporae CL-33, assembly GCF_001583435.1. Lineage (NCBI taxonomy): Bacteria > Pseudomonadati > Pseudomonadota > Gammaproteobacteria > Oceanospirillales > Endozoicomonadaceae > Endozoicomonas > Endozoicomonas montiporae. Next base: position 1,364,017 of record NZ_CP013251.1, read on the forward strand.
GCATCGTTGTCCCAGAAACGGATGTCCAGATCGGTCGCTGCAAAATCAGGTACAACGTTGCTACCTGTGCCACCTCTAACAGTACCGAAGTTCAGTGTGGTACCGGTTTCGAAGTTGGTTTCCTGGTTCAGGGTGCTGATCCAGTGCGCCAGTTCAGTAATGGCAGATACACCGTTTTCCGGTTCATTACCGGCGTGTGCGGCCTTACCGTTGAATTCGACAACGTAATGAGCCATACCCTTACGAGCTTTAACCAGAGAACCGTCGGCACGGGCAGCTTCAGCGACCAGTACGCATTTGCTCTTTTGAGCAATGGCCATAAGCCACTTGTCGGAGAAGGTAGAACCGGTTTCTTCATCCGGATTCATCACGACGGCAATGTTCAGACGATCCAGAACATCAGCTGGCAGAGAGCTAACCGCCAGAAAAATATTCAGCAGGCCGGATTTCATGTCGGCACAGCCAGGACCATAGGCTTTTTCGCCGTCGTTGGTCAGAGACCACTCTGCGACAGTGCCTTCAGGGAAAACGGTGTCCATGTGACCGATCAGCATGATGTCAAACTGATCAGTGTCTGGGTTATTGGTCACCAGAAGACCCGGACCCACTTGCTCGCCGAAGTCTTCACGAGCCACCTGCCAGCCGATGCTTTCATACTTTTCAGTCATCATGTCAGCAATTTTGGCAACACCTGCCGGTGTGCTGGTACCGCAGTCAATGTTAACCAGTGGCTTCAGTGCTTCGAGGTAGGTCTCAAGATTGAATTCTTTAGCAGTCATTCGGGATATAGCCCTTTTGGAATGAGTAACATGTGAAGGGTAATGAATTGCCAACTGTACGCTTTTTGATCTGGGTCAAAAAGTAGTGAGTAGTGCTTTTATTTACACGTTTTTGACTCGCTAATGAATGCTTAGGTAGGTGAAATCCCTATGTTTTTGAGGTTGCTTCAGCTGATTAGATTGCTGTTTTCTGCTAGCGGTTATTTGTATGCCCGCAGCTGGCATTTAGAAGAAGTGTGAGTGCAGTGAATGTTCGATTGCACTCACACGGCGGGTGTTTAAATGCTACCCCTCTATATCTCTGGCCAGCCGGATGCCTATGTGGTTGCCGCGGTCGGCAGGCATGGTATACATGCGACTGGCGGAATGGCACATGTCGGGAGAGTTATCCCACGAGCCACCACGTAAAATCCGTTGTTGATGGTTAAGACGAGAGCAGCCAGTTTCAATATGTTCGTGACCGTTATAATCACTTCTGTAAATGGAAGAGCACGATTCCCAGACATTGCCATGCATGTCATAGAGCCCCCAGGAATTAGCACCAAGACTGCCAACTTCAATGGTGCTGCTGGCTCCCCTGAAGTGCTTGTCGCAGCAATGCATCAGACGCCTGTCGGGTTTTTTACCATAGTTGAAGTAATGGTTACTGCCTGCACGACAGGCGTATTCCCATTCAGCACCGGTGGGCAGCCGGTGAAGCTCCCCGGTTTCTTCGGTCAGCCAGTCGCATAAATCCAGACTGTCCCAGAAGCTGACATTGATCACCGGGCGCTGGTCGCCTTCCCAGCCTTCATTGGGAGGAACACGCTTTCCGGTGATTCGGCAATATTCATTGTACTGGGCAAAGGTAACCGGTTTTTTCATCAGTTCAAAAGAGGAAACAGAGACACGGTAAAGTCTGTAGCCTTCACCCATGGTATAAATACCGGACGGGATTGTGACAAAGTCGTCATCAGTAATGAATAAAGAGCCTGCGGCTCTGGCCTGGCTTTCTATCCGGGTTCCACAGTTTGAGCAAAACCGGATTCCGGTCTCCAGTTTTTTTCCGCAATGACTGCAAATGTCCGGGTCATAATAGTTTTGGAAATACGTACCATGATCGTTATTCTTGTTAGCTTGATGAGTATCCATTTGTAACAACTCCGTTTCCAGCGTAAACAGTTACTTGCTCAAAACTCTTTATTTGGTCGCTATGTATGCTGGCTGAAGTTGTGCACCTTTAGTTTGGTGTAGGCTGTATGGGTTTTGTGTAGGGTCGGTGAAAATAAACTGGCTTGATCATCTGTCCAATGCCTCGCTATTTTTCTCTGATGGATAAAGTGCTTTTTCGGCACAAAATTTTTGATTTGTTATTATCTGATGGATTGATTGATATAACCTGAGGCAATTATTATCCAATATAAACCTTGCCTTTATATTGAAGCAGGTCATGTTATTCGCAAGTTTGTTCTCGTGGCAGGCTGCTTTTAAACAGATATCCTTACAGGAATGGCAGTATGAAACTCTATTCACGCTCTCAAGGGCAAGGGAGCAACCTGATCAGTATTCATGGACTGTTTGGTTCTCTGGAAAACCTTGGCGGTATCAATCGCAGACTGGCAGAGAGTTACTGCGTGCACGGCATTGATGTTCGCAATCATGGACGTTCGCAACACACTTCTTCCATGTCCTATTCTGAAATGGCTGCTGACCTGATTGAATATATGGATGACCAGAGTATCGGTCAGGCTCATTTACTTGGACATTCTATGGGCGGCAAGATCGTTATGGAAGCGGTACTGCATTACCCTGAACGGGTTCGCAAAGTGGCCGTGCTGGATATTGCACCTGTGACGTATAATGTTCGTCGGCATGACGATGTATTTGCTGGGTTGAAAGCCATTAATCTTCAGGCTTTGACCAAACGCAATGATGCTGATGCTTTACTTGCACAGTACATTCCAGAGGTCGATATCCGGCAGTTTCTGTTAAAGAACCTGTACAGAAAACAAGACGGAATGTTTGACTGGCGAATGAACCTGGCAGTGATTGAGCAGTCTTACGAAGCGATTCTTTCAGGACAGCAGACTGAAACACCTTTTTCCGGTGACATTTTGTTTCTCAAGGGCAGTGACTCCGATTACATTTTGCCAGAGCATCGCGATGAGGTGGTCAGGTTATTTCCGAAAGCCCGCTTAAGAAGCATCCATGGCACAGGGCACTGGCTTCATGCTGAAAAACCGGATCTGGTGACAAATGCATTGATTCGCTTTTTTGAAGAATGACCTACGATGATTATTTTCAGACCAAAAACAGTAAAGCCACCGTTTAGGTGGCCTTACTGTTTTTGGCTTAGCTGGGTTCAATGTAAGGTTTCGTCATTAAATTCATCAAAATCATCATAGTTTTCATAGCTGTCGGCTAGATTTTGACGTAGCTGGTGTTTTTCCCAGTACTCCTCGATACCACGGTTGATAGACTTTGATTTTCTTTTCTTGCAGCGATCTTTTGCAGACTGGGCTTTACGGACTTCCTGGCCGCCGTCCCAATAGATTTGATCCTGGTCGTCGTACTGCATTGACCTCACCCTGGACATAAAGACTCCTTTCTTTACAGCTTCAGGAACAACGCAACAGGAATGAAGGCCAACCCCATTGCTCCTATTAATAAATCTAGGCAAGCAGGGGATCTTGCTAATAAGAAAAGCTTATATAGATGTGTGCCTTCAATAGCCTGACGAGGTAAGATCTATGGATTGGGTGTATTCCTGTAAACGAATAACTTCTGTATTCAGGCTGCCATCGGCTTGCAAGTCGATTACGCGGTAGCCTGGCGACTCGTTGTCGAGGCAGAAATCGTCAGACTTCGGTTTGAACTGAACCGAGGTGGAGGGCGCTGACAATACCTGAATTTTGCCTTTTTTCCATTGCTGTACCTGATGAATATGGCCGTTGATCACCACTTTGACATTCGGGTACCGGCTCACTCGTTTCCAGAATGCTTCGCTGTTATGCAGATTAATATTGTCCAGCCACGGACTGTTGATGGTATAGGCCGGGTGGTGGAAGGCAATCAGGGCATGGTAATCAGGGTGTTTGAGCAGTTGCTGTTCCAGATAATCGAGTTCTGAGTCAGGCAGAAAACCGTGTATGTCATCGTCCAGATGGGAGTCGAGCAGTAGCAGTTGCCAGTTGCCATGAATAACCGATTTTTCCATGGCTTTCGGGCAGACGGATTGCATTAGCCCGGTTATATCGTGGTTGCCAGCCAGCCAGTAATAAGGAATGTTCATGGTATCAAGTTGCTGCTTTAACCATTCATAGGATGTCTGACTGTCATCCTGGCTCAGATCGCCCGTTACCGTGATGATGTCAATGTTGCTCAGTTGCTGGCGAATATCTTCAAGAATATCAAGCAGACTGCCACGGGTATCGACTCCCATCAGGCGACCATCGGGGTGACCGAATACATGACAATCAGAAATCTGTACAACTCGGATTTGATTCATTCTTTGCTCTGGGCAACGGGTTCAATGTGACTGTCCGGAAGTGTATCAGGTTTATGGGCAGGCGAGCGTGAAGCAGCCCACGAATCAAATAATTTTCTGATGGACATGACCGCTGCTGAAGCAGAAGTTCAGCCATTCTGACAGAAAGCGATTCAGCTGCTCTTTTTCATCGGGTAGCAGCATTTTGTCATTGGGGTAGGTGTAGACCGGTTCAAAGTAACGCAGTTTCTGTACGCTGATCACTTCAGCCATAGAGGCATCATGATAGAGGCGAACCTGCATGGTTGGCAGTGCCAGCCATTGACTCCAGTCTGCTTCAAAGGTAATGCGAAGCGTTGTCGTATAGCGTGCACGGTTCTGTACCTGGAAATGCATTCGCCCCTGATGCATGCAGTGGCTGACCAGCAGTGTGTATTCATCCTGCTGGCTCAGGTCTGGCAGAAGCTTCTGCAGCTTGTGATAATTGCTTTCACAGATGCAGTGTTGCCGAATCAGATTGACCTTATAGGAAGGTTTTTTCAGGGATTGATTCATAAAGCCAAGAATAGTCGAACTTGGGTTCTGGCTCTATGACGCAGAAATCCTGCCAACTTTTGGTGAGCGATATCAGACGTATTAACAGACCGTTGGTTTGACAAGTTATACGACGAAATATCAATGTCTTAATGCTGTCTTGTTGTAGCATCAGGGGATTTCTTGACAGGGTAATAAAGTGATCTAGAATCACTTTTATGTTTCAAAGCAGTTGTTTAATGCTTTTGAAAACATCCTGTTGATTCATGGGTTGTCATGATTCAACAACTTCTCTCTTATGGCTAAAGGTCTTAGAAGCTGTTCATGATCTTTTGTCTCCGTCATAATTTGACCAATGAGACAAACGTACCCCAGTGATATCAGCCGCAAGCAGTTTGAGCCTATTCTTCCTATTCTTGAAAGCGCTCGTAAAACAACCAAACCCCGTACTATCGATCTTTACGACGTATTCTGTGCAGTGCTCTACCTACTTAAAAGTGGTTGCCAGTGGCGTATGATTCCAAAGGATTTTCCCAAATGGCGAACGGTTTACTCTTATTTTCAGCAATGGAGTGAACTTCGTTATGGCGAAGAACCAAGCTTACTCGAGCAGGCTTTAAAAAATCAGGTTGCCGAAGAACGGGCTAAGCAAGGACGACAGAAGAGAACGAGCTTCGCTATCGTCGATGCTCAAAGCGTTAAAAACACAGCGTATGCGTTGAATAAAGGCTATGATGCGGGCAAAAAAGTATCTGGAATTAAACGACACATCGTTGTAGACACGCAGGGATTACCTCACGCAATTACTATTACTACAGCAGATGTAAACGATAGAACTGGTGCACTGAAAGCTTTTGAAGACAATAGGCCATACTTGTCGAAGGTCGAGTCTGTATTGGTCGATGGTGGCTATACAGGCCAGCCTTTTGCCAATGCTAATGATGAAATATTGGGTGCCACCGTGCAGGTTGCAAAAAGGAGTGAACTTCATACATTTGCAGTCATCCCGAAGCGCTGGGTAGTCGAGCGCTCATTTGCCTGGATAGAAAACTGCCGCCGTTTATGGAAGAATACCGAGCGTAAGCTAAACACTAGCCTTCAATTTGCGAATTTAGCCTTTTTGGTACTCTTGTTGAGAAGATCGTGAACAGCTTCTAAGTACCGGAACAGGTTGTCGGTGTGTGTCACAGGCCCATTTAAAGCCATTAAACGACATGCCTTGTATTCTGAAATAGTTTAAATGATTTGAATGAACGACAATTGCAGTTTTGATGGTTGAAACAGAAAACTTATTCAAAAGCATAAAAAGAATGGTATTGGCCGCTTGTATGAAAAAAAACTCCTCCGGTATCAATTTCTTGTAAACTGTGTTTTCACAGCGAGGTAAAAATCTGTAAATTGCCAAGATTTAACTTGAGCATCAGAAGCACACCATCCATTATATGCCTGCTCTCGGCCCCACATTTATTCAAGGAATTGGAGACAATGCCCAAATTTTCCCCTAATGGTTTTCTGCTGGCGGCCCTGGCTGGCGCCATTTTGAATGTTCAGGCCGCAGAAACCGAATACAACCTGCTGGAAGTGTATAATCTGGCACAAAAGAACGATGCCCAACTGGCAGCTGCTCACTATGACATGCAGGCTGTTCAGGAGAAGAAAACCCAGAGTCGTGCGACTCTGCTGCCTAGTCTTACGCTGTCGGCTAACACCCAGTACGCAAAGACCAATTCCGAAGTCAGTGGTGGTAAAGACCTGGAAAACAATGGTAACAGTCATGGCTGGGGAGCAACCCTGAATCAGCCATTGTTCCGTATGGCGAACTGGTACGGTTATGATCAGGCGAAAAGCATCAGTGCCCAGGCTGAGCTGCGTTACTCTGGAGAAGAACAGTCACTGATTTTACGCACGTCCGAAGCTTACTTTAATGTGCTGCGGGCAGAAGACAGCCTGATTTCAGCCATTGCCGAAGAAAAAGCGGTTAAACAGCAACTGGATCAGGCACGTGAACGCTACAATGTGGGCCTGATCGCAGAAACTGATGTACTGGAAGCTCAGGCCGGTTACGATGCTGCCCGGGTTGCACGGATTTTGGGAGAGAACCAGGTCAGTGTCAGCTATGAATCCCTGCGCACGATTACCAATCATGATATCACTCAGATTGGTGCATTGCAGAAGACAATGCCGGTTAACCACCCTGTACCAGCCAACACAAGCGACTGGGTAAACAGTGCAGTGTCCGGTAATCTGGCCCTGCAGGTGGCTCGTGAAGGATTGGAAGCCTCTCACAAGAACATCAAGGTTCAGAAGTCGGGCCATGCTCCTACTGTCGATGCGTTTGCCCGTTACAATTACAACTCCGATCATACATCGAAAGGCACACGACCAGGTGCAGATGGTAACGGTTTGAATACGGGTAAAGGTGACTCTACGGTTGTTGGCATTCAGTTCAACATGGAACTGTTCGGTGGCGGTGCAACGTCTTCCCGCGTTCGTGAAGCCACGTACCAGATGGAATCGGCCCAGCAGAACTTCGACAAGAGTCTCCGTGAAACCAGCTCCAATACCCGCAACCTGTTCCGTACAGTGAACTCCGATGTCGATCGTGTGGATGCTCGCTGCAAGGGCATTGTATCGTCTGAAAGCGCGTTGAATGCAGTGCAAAGCGGTTATGAGGTGGGTACCCGCAACATTACCGATGTCTTGGATGCCCAGAAGAAACTGTTCAGCGCCGAGCGTGATTATCTGAATGCCCGTTACGACTACATTGTTAACACCATGAAACTGAAGCAGGTGGCAGGTACTCTCAGCCCGACTGATCTGCAGGATCTGAACCAGTGGATCGTGAGTGGTGGAGAGACTGAAGATATGTCCATTCCTGTTCAGTGTCGAGCCAAGTAATAAAGCGGAATGAAACGTATGACTGATAAGCCCTCTTAGTGAGGGCTTATTCTTTTTAATAATTAGAATAAATATATTTAGACCAATAAGGCTTAAATAAGCTCCTCCATTTACAGGGTGTTACTGTGCTTCACGCTCTCAGGCTTTCTGCGACCTGAGCTTTAGGGTACTCTTGCCAGCACTATTTTCTATTACGGCGAACGTCGGACTGTTTATCAGGGAAAACGTATGATTATCAAACCAAAGACCCGCGGCTTTATTTGTACAACCACCCATCCGACAGGTTGTGAGAAAAACGTACGTGATCAGATTGATTTCGTTAAGTCCCAGCCAGCCATTGAACAGGGGCCAAAGCGTGTACTGGTGGTCGGTTCTTCCAGTGGTTATGGTCTGGCTTCCCGTATCTCTGCAGCCTTTGGCAGTCAGGCTGCGACCATTGGTGTGTTTTTTGAAAAGCCTGGTACTGAACGTAAGCCTGGCACTGCTGGCTGGTATAACTCTGCCGCGTTTGAAAAGGCAGCTCACGAAGCAGGTTTGTACGCCAAGAGCATTAATGGCGATGCGTTCTCCCATGCCGCCAAGCAAACAGTGGTAGATCTGATCAAAGAAGATCTGGGGCAAATTGATTTGGTCGTTTATTCACTGGCATCTCCGGTGCGTAAACTGCCGGATACCGGCGAAGTCATCCGCTCGTCCCTGAAACCAATGGGTCAAACTTACACTGCAACAGCGGTTGATACGAACAAAGACGTTTTGTTTGAAGCCAGTGTTGAGCCTGCCACCGAGCAGGAAGTAAAAGACACAGTAACAGTAATGGGTGGAGAAGACTGGGAGCTGTGGATGAGCGCTTTGTCTGAAGCAGGTGTATTGGCTGAAGGTTGCCGAACCGTTGCTTACAGCTACATTGGCACCGAGATCACCTGGCCTATCTATTGGCACGGGGCACTGGGACAGGCAAAAATGGATCTGGACCGTGCTGCTAACGCTTTGAACGACAAGCTGGCAGCCATTAATGGCGGAGCCAATGTAGCGGTGTTGAAGAGTGTTGTCACCCAGGCATCTTCTGCCATTCCGGTGATGCCACTTTACATTGCCATGGTGTTCAAGAAGATGCGCGAAGAGGGTGTGCACGAAGGCTGTATCGAACAGGTATGGCGTATGATGTCTGACCGCCTGTATCGCACCGATGGCAATGTACCCACTGACGACGAAAACCGTCTGCGTCTGGATGACTGGGAACTGCGTGACAATATCCAGCAGCACTGTAAAGATCTGTGGCCGCAGCTGACCAATGAAAACCTGTCAGAACTGACGGATTACCGTGAGTACAAGGAAGAGTTTCTGAGCCTGTTTGGTTTTGGTCTGGATGGCATCGATTATGAAGCTGATGTGAATCCGGCGGTTGAGTTTGATGTAATCACCCTTGACTAACAAGTCTTTTGCAGACTCTAAATTGAAGCTCCTGATGGAGCTTCTTTTGTATTTTGTATTTTGTATGGGTGAAAGTCTCATACTGACCATTTTTTCTGGGCTTGCCGTCCGTGGTTTATACAGCAGCTACAAATTTTCTCTGGACTTACATAGGAACGGCCAAACACCGCTATGATGGTTACTGTAAAAGATACCGCAACAGTGAAAGGCCGCCCCGATGCAAGTATGTCAGCCACTAGCTGAAGCCGCCAATTTTTCTTGTCATGCTATCCAACAGCTTGAGCAAAAACTGGCCGTTCTTCGTCAGGAACACAGCCCAATCAAGCACTTTGAAGACTATGAAGGTGAGGGTAGTGGCACAGTTCTGTGATTCTAGCCCTGTCTGCTAAAATACGACATTCGGCAACTTTGAAAAATGCGGTTTAAAAATGTGCCTTACGCAAGTCCTCTGTACAACATGTGGCAGTAACCAAGTTCGGCCTTTCGGATACAGCACTCATGATGTTCCACGATACTATTGCTGTAATGACAAATGTGAAATCAAAACCTTCATGCTTGAATATCGCTACAAGGCCTGTGAGCCTGGCGTTAAAGAAAAAATCATCGATATGGCAATAAATGGCAGCGGAATCAGGGATACAAGTAAAGTACTCGGAATAAGCAAGACAACAGTAATAAAGACTCTAAAAAAAAAGAAAGCGGTCTGGTAAAGGTCAACCCAAATATTCAAACTATTGATCTCAAGTCAGATGCAATTATTCATGTAGGGCTTGTCTGCCAAGAGGCTGAGCTAGATGAGCAGTGGTCGTATGTTCATGATAAATCGAACCAACGCTGGCTTTGGTATGCTGTTGATCACGCTACAAATACCGTGCTTGCTTATGTTTTCGGAAAACGGAAAGATGAAGTTTTTAAAGAACTCAAAACACTTCTGAAGCCATTTGGTATTAATAAATTTTACACCGATGATTGGGGAGCCTATGAGCGACACCTTGATGAAAACATGCATATTATTGGTAAAGCAAACACTCAGAAGATAGAGCGTAAAAACCTTAATTTTCGGACTTGGATTAAACGGTTGGCCAGAAAGACAATTTGTTTTTCAAAGCTCGAAAAGATGCACGATATTGTTATTGGATTATTGATTAATAAAGTTGAGTTTGGGGTCAATATTCACGCGATATAACAGTTCTGGCCCACTACCAAGGTGAGATCCATAAACTCTTTATCGAAGCAGAGCAAAGCGTTCTGGCAGAAGACCTGACCGGGCTTGATATTGACGTTCCTGCGATTGAGGTAAGCGGTGTCTGTTACCATCGGGTGTTGCGATCTTCAGAAACTTATCAATCCGCTGTCGGCCCTGTCCGGGTTTTGCGTACGCTCTATCGTAACGGTAAGGATCACTCTATCATCCCTTTGGAGCTACAGGCAGGTATTGTAGAGGGGTATTGGACACCAAAAGCAGCTAAACAAGCTGTCTGGATGGTTGCGCAAATGCCTCCCGGAGAGGCTAAAAGCCTACTTGATCTGATAGGGAACATGACGCCCTCGGAAAGCTCTCTGGCCAGACTACCCAAAAGTTCAATGCGCAGTGGGAACCCAATAGGGAAGCCTTTGAAGACTTTCTCTGGGAAAGCGTCAAGGTTCCTGAAGAAGCTGTGACTGCGGCCGCTTCTCTTGATGGCGTCATGTTGCCGATGAAAGATGGTAAACGTCAGGAAAAGCGGGAACAGAATAGAGTCGATGGCAAGCGAACCCGTGGCCCTGCTGGCTGTCAGGAGGCCAGTTGTGGAACATTGTCGTTTTACGATGCACAGGGTGAACGCCTCTCAACGGTCAGGATGAGTCGAATGCCTGAAAGCAAGAAAGTGACTTTGAAACAATCACTCTCCGCACTCCTGAGCGAAGCTCTTCGACAGAGGCCAGATCTGACGCTTGTTAAAGTCGCTGATGGGGCAAAAGACAACTGGACCTACCTTGCCAATGAACTCCCTGAAGGTCACGAGGTTGTAGACTTCTATCATGCCGCAGAGCACCTGAAGAAAGCGTTTGACCTGTCCTATGGTGAAAACAGCAACAAATCCAGAGAAAAGTTCATCACCTATCGCCACATCCTCAAAGAGGAGCCCGAAGGTGTTGAAAAAGTCATCAAAGCTCTGGCTTACCAGCATAAACGACACCCTCGTCGATCGAAGTTGAAAACAGAGCTGGAGTACTTCAGAAGTAATCGAACCCGCATGAACTATGCTGAACACTTGTCGCACAACTTGCCAATAGGCTCAGGGGTTATTGAGGCTACTTGTAAAACCTTGGTAACGCAGCGAATGAAGTGTTCTGGAATGAGGTGGCGGCATCCCGGAGGCCAAGGTATTTTGACAGCAAGGTCATTAATTCAGAGTGGCATGTTCGACAATGGCTGGAAGTTACTGGCGGTGACCTACTGCGCCAAGGTCACGGAAGTGGGTATGGACAATGTCATCCCATTCCCCATGCAGAAAGGTGACTTGGAATTATAGTACCAGTCAATATGAGACTTTCACCCTTTTGTATTGGGGAGTAAATAGAAGTTTTGTAGGGTGTTAATTGTTGCCAATGTTTGCCGAATCCAATGAATCTATCCATTATGAGACATAAGTCGTACTTGAATAAAATAGTTGAGTAATAATTATACACTCCATCACAGGGACTTGAGGGAGAAATGGAATGTTGCGGATAATTACCGAGACGTTAAAAAGGAGCTCTGCTCTATTAGCGATTATTTTTGCCAGTCAGATTTATGCCCATGGCGGCGGAAAGCATAAAGCCAAAAGCATGCAACAACAGGCAATGGTACCTGCCTGTGACAAAGCAAGTGACAGTAGTTGCATTAATTCAAAGTTTGTTACGCCGACTAAGGATGAAATATTTGAGGATTATCCTAAGATTCTGAAAGAGTGCGTCAGCAGGGTAGAAGAGGAGGATATTAAGCAAATCAATTTGCTGTCTGGTCTTGGGGATGTCAGATATCCACTGGTTTCAAAAGTAGATGCCACACTGGATCAATATCCGGAATTATTACAGCTGTACGATGGCAGTCAGCCGGTAGAGGCGTATTACAGTCAGGGCATGATTTTGCAGTATGGGTTTAATTTTCCCAGAGCCATTAAATCCTTTTATAAAGCCACTCATTACGATAAACACGCTGCCATGGCTTTCTGGGGCATTGCCCTGTCTGCGAACTCCAATATAAACAGTAACGCTACGAACGGTTGTGATCGACTGGCTTACGCCTCGGCACACAGGGCATTGGCACTTGCCGAAGAGCAACTTGACAGTCCTAAATATCAGGAACTGTTTTTCAGGGAAGAATTGGAGCGTCAACACGCTTATGCTGACGCCTTTCGGCAGCTCTATCTGTCCGAAGGTAATAGAACATTTGTTACCGATGACACGAAAAAAATCTATGCGGAAAAAATGCGGGAGCTATCGCAGAAGTACAAACAGGATCTTGACGCCGCCACCTTGTATGCAGATGCATTGCTGAATATCAATCCATGGGAATGGTGGAACGGTGTTATAGAAACATCCGACGATGTTAAGCCAACCCCCGAAGCCGCTCTGGCTTTAGAAGTTTTGAATAAAGTACTGATTCAGGACCCTGAACACATTGGTGCCAATCACTTTTTTATACACGCCATAGAAGAGTCACCCTTCTCTGAAGCAGGGGTACCGATGGCTGACCGGTTGAAAACACTGGCGCCATCGTCCGGGCATCTGGTGCATATGACGTCTCATATTTATCAGCGAATTGGTGACAATGCGGCGTCAAGTGCAGCCAACTTTCGAGCGGTTCAGGTGGACCGGTCGTATATGTCGGAAGTGAAAGAAGATGACGCCTATCCATTGCATTATCTGGGTCACAACATCCACTTTCTCACCTGGACATTATCGATAGAAGGCAGGGAAAACGACTCGCTGACTATGGCGAAGCAGCTGGTGGAAAATACCATAAAGTACAGTACTGAAGCTTATCTGTGTAAAGTCTACGAGGGTGAGATAAAAACCAAGGTTGATTATTTTTTTGCCGCGGCACTTTATTATGCCGAACGCTTTCAAAACGCAGAATACCTCAAGCTGATTAACGACATGATATATGATGTTAATGGTGATTCCGGAGGCTGGGAAGCGATTAATAAAGCATGTGCAAAGGCAAACCCTGAGTGGAAAGAAATAGAAATTCCTTACACCAATATGATCCGTGATTATGCCAATGCCAGCCAGATGTTGTCTGTTCCTCTTATCCCTCCGTTTGTACCCATGGAAGAACAGTTGGATCAAGACTTTATCACTCTGTTTTGGGAGTCAGTCAGCAATAACCTCGCTGAAGATTTGAAGTATGGAAATAACAAGGCAGTAGAGCTGATCCGTATTGCCAATATCAACTTAATGACAAAATGGCTAACAACTCAAACCGGACAGAGCGAAGGCTTGAAGCACTGGGATATTATTCTAAAGCCTTTTTCAGAAGGTGTTACCCAACCCTTGTATGAGGATCTGTTTTGTAATTCGGCAGAGTGTCAATGGGAAACAGAGACCAGTGACCAGACGATAATCCGGTTATGGAATACGGCTGTCAGTATTCAGGATAACCTGAATTATAATGAGCCACCGGACTGGTATTACACCAGCCGTGAGTCATTAGGTTTTGCCTATCTGAAGCAGGCGTTGAAAAATGATGATATGAAGCAAGCAGCCATGGCTGAAGATGTTTTCCAGAACGATTTGTACAACAATCGCAAAAGTGGACGCTCGCTGTGCGGATTGATGCAAAGTCTGGATGTTCAGGGTAAACCGGTACCTGCCAGAATTAAGGAAGATTTTAATACTGCATGGATGAATGCCAATATAAGTGCCGATATGAATCTGTCCAGAGGCGAGCAGGCATTTTTAAAATTTGAAAAGCTCATGGGAGAGCCCTGTCGCTGGAAAAGAAAATAACCAGAGGCGTGTATTCAGCCCTTTGTGTAAGCAGGGGCTGAATAGAACTAAATTTTCAGGGTTGTATTTTTGAGTTATTGTTGAGTTATTGTTGGGTTATTGTTAAGTAAGAAATAACAGATCAAAAGGAATTGATGTGTTTATAAAGACTTTACTGCTTACACTTACCCTGATCTTTGTTGTCAGTAGCCATGCAACGATGAGCTGCAACATTGAATCAGGGGTTTATGTTTCCACCCGTGATGAATCGGAACCTGAAAACATGGATTTGCTGTTCAATCCGACTAACTACAGTGATGACTTGTTGTATCGATTGAAAGGCCATTTGATGCTTATTGTGGATGCAGATAAGCGCATATTGATGACTGGATTTATGCAAATAGAGTCGGCTGTCCTTTTTCATATTCCAGTCGTTGGAAGGTTTGTTGAGTATCCTAAAGTCAGGCCAGTCTCATTTCTAAAACTACAATACAACTGTTCTGGAGACCGCTTGGTGTTGAGCTGGCAGGCTAGTGATAAAGACTCTGAGTTCCATGCGGGAGGGGTTTTGGAAGGGCTATACAGCATCGAAGTCAGACAAATTTTAGTTGAACTGCCCCAGCTCTCACACTTTAGTTTTCGCTTTAGTTCCGGGGAAGACAAAAAGTACCTGAGGTTTAATAAAATGGAAGTGCTTTACGATCAGGAGCTGCAGAACTCTTCCAGTTGTTCAATTCCAGACGGTATTTACGAAGGGATCCAGAGAAGCGATTTAATGAAAGTAGAGTTTGATGACGAAGGTATAGAAATGACATTACAACGTCAGGGGGTTCTGTACAACGACTCGCCAATAGTGCCTGAGCCATTGTTGTATGATTGTCAGGATTCACGGTTGCTTCTTCTTTATACCAACAGCGAAGGCTCAAGGAGTGTGTTTGTAGGAGAATGGGACAAGAACAAAAAGGTAATAGAAAGCTTGCAGCGTTTTGAAGTGTTGAACGCAGCTGTGGAACAGCAAATAACGTTAGAACCTGTGGATTAACGACAGCAGCTTCTGACGAGTCATTATTGACCCAGCTCACCGGGACGAGGCCGGGTCAAGTTGGTAGCAGAAAGCAGTTAACTGATATTGCCTGTCACCCGTACACGACGACTTCCAGTTTCCTTTTGCGGCTCTTTCGCCTTGCGTGCGTCTTCCAGCTTCTTGTCGATCACATTCTTAAAGGCAATCAGCAAACCCATAAAAACAAAAGCACCCGGTGGCAGAATGGCAAACAGGAACTGTTTGTAGTTGGGGAATACGACCAGCGCCCAGTTTTCAGCCATTGGACCAAACAGAAGATCCATGCCCGAGAACAGAGTGCCCTGACCAATCAGCTCACGCATAGCGCCCAGCAATACCAGCACGGCTGCGAAGCCTGTACCCATCATTAACCCGTCAAAGGCAGCAGGTAACACCGGGTTTTTAGAGGCATAAGCATCGGCACGTCCAAGAATAATGCAGTTCGTCACGATCAATGGAATAAAAATACCCAGAATACGGTACAGCTCGTAGGTGTATGCCTGCATCAGCAATTCAATACAGGTCGTCAGCGAGGCAATGACCATCACGAATACTGGCAGTCGAATGGCATCTGTGACCTGATGACGAATCAGGGAAACCACAATGTTGGAACCCATCACCACCATCATGGTGGCAATTCCCAGTCCCAGTGCGTTGACGACACTGTTGGACACACCCAGCAGCGGACACAAGCCCAACAGTTGAACCAGTGCCGGGTTGTTTTTCCACAGACCATTCAGAGCAATTCTGGATGCGGAATCATTTGCCATTGTGTTGCTCCTTTAGTTCTCTGACACCTTGTAGCTCTTGTTCTACATCTTTTTGTAGCTCCCGGGCATTCGGATGGTTTTTCATTGCCTCAGCACCTTGTTTAAACAAAGCTTCCTTGTGCCCGGCGAAATAGTTAAGGGTTCGGTACACCGAGGCTACCACTGCCCTTGGCGTCACTGTGGCCCCGGCAAACTGGTCAAAGTCGCCACCGTCTTTACGGACTGCCCAGTGCCTTGGCTTCGGATTATTCAGCGATTTTCCGGTAAAGCTCAGTATCCAGTCCGTGACGTAGGTGTTGATTTTGTCACCCAGTCCCGGTGTTTCTTTGTGGTTAACCGCCCGGACACCGGCAAGGGTACCGTCGGCATAAATGCCAACCAGCAGTTCAATTCGGCCAGAGTACCCGTCGGGCGCTGTCGCCGGAAGAATGACGGCAACCGGTTGATTGCCACGAAAGGCGACATAGGCATGCTTTTCAGTGGCATTAGCCAGTAGTCCCTCAGGCTGAATACTGACTTGTGTATCCAGTAGAGAGTTGTCGTGTGTATCCAGTGGCAGAATCTCTTCCAGTGCCCGGGCCTCAAACGCACGAATCTGGCTGGCAATCCGATCTTCCGTAAACACGTAGGTGGTCGCAATCAGCCCGACGGTCAGAATGGCAAACAGACCCAGCCCAAGACTGTTTCGGGCAATGCTATTTACGAGTGTATTTTTCACGGGTTCAGTCTTACTCATCACCATCAATCCGTCTTCGGCAGTCCCTTGTTGGCCTTTTTGTGACCGTAGGTACGAGGCTGTGTATAGTAATCAATCGTCGGCGCTGCCATGTTCATCAGCAGTGTGGCAAAAGCGACACCGTCCGGATAGCCACCCCAGGCACGAATTACATAGGCGACAATGCCCACCAACGCACCGAAAATCAGTCGGCCTCTGGTGCTGGTAGCACTACTGACAGGGTCAGTAATGATAAAGAATGCCCCCAGCATGGTTGCTCCACTGAACAGGTGAAACAGTGGTGAACCGTTGCTGCCGGAACCGGTACCGCCCCAGAACAGGGTTGCCATCACGGTCATAGCAGCCAGCATGCCAACCGGCGCATGCCAGGTGAACACTTTTTTATACAGCAGGAACACACCACCCAGCAGGTAGGCAAGGTTTACCCAAAGCCAGCCTTTACCGGCAATGGCACCCAGTGCTTTGTTGGTGTCACGCAGCTCTGCCATGGTCAGAGTGCTGTTTTCACGAACAATATCCAGTGGCGTTGCCATACTGATGGCATCCAGCTGAACGCCCTGACCGAAGATCGGGAAAATACTGTTAAAGGCATCAGAGAAACTGCCCACGTGCCCTTGCAGCCCATTCGGTGCCAGCCACTGGGTCATTTCTTGCGGGAAGGAAATCAGCAGCAGCACATAACCGAGCATGGCAGGGTTAAACGGATTGTTGCCCAGTCCACCGTACAGCTGTTTGCCAATGATGATGGCAAAGGCGACGCCGGTCAGTGTCAGCCACCAGGGCGCAAATGGCGGTAAGGCCAAAGCCATTAACGCGGCGGTGACTACGGCACTGCCATCAGACAGGAAAAAGCCTAAAGGCCGTTTCCGCATTTTCAGGATCAGGGCTTCTGCTCCCAGTGCCACCAGAGAACACCAGACCAGATTGATCAGGGCACCCCAGCCAAAGAACCAGGTCTGTGCCAGTATGCCGGGGATAGCTGCTATCAGAAGCAGCTTCATCACTTGCTGCGTGCTCTTGGGGCCGCGAGCGTGTGGGGATGTCTGTCGAACCAGAGTCATCTTGTTTACCAGATCGTCATCAGGCGACCGGGTTGAGTTAGCCTCAACCCCTGTCGTCCATTTTATAGATGTGCTTCAAACGCTTCCTGAGCGGCTGCTGCTTTTTCTTTTGCAGCATTCAGTGCTGCTTCCAGTTCAGGGGTCGTGGCATCCGCCTGATCCACCGCCCGTTGCGCTTTTTTCAAAGCGGCCTTTGCCATGGCATTCTCGATTTTCAGCTTTTTAACTTCATCGGTTTGCGCTGGCTTTGCCGGTTTGGGCTTGTCAGCCTGAGCAGAAGGCTCGGCAGCAACAGGCGTTAGCGTTAGCTGTTTCAGTTTTGTACGACACTCGTCCACCGATTCCTGAAGAGCCTGTGTTTCTGCACTGTCTTCTTCAAGTGCTTTGGCAAGGGCTCGTTCTGCCTTTTTCAGAGCGGCTTTTGCCATGGCCTGCTCAATCTTCAGCTTTTTGTCTTCTGCGGAAGGTGCTGGTTTGGCAGCGGGTGTTGCGGCAGAATCCAACTGAGCAGCGAGTTTGTCGGCTTTCGTCTTACAATCGTCAACGGTTGCCTGCAAAGCCTGAATATCACCTTCACCGCTGTCTTTCGCCTGTGTCAGTGCACGTTCCGCTTTTTTCAGGGCAGCCTTCGCCATCGCATGCTCAATTTTGAGCTTTTTCTCATCGGCGGAAACCGCTGGTTTTGCAGCGGGCTGTGCCAACATAACGGCATCAAACTGTTGTTGCAGCTTATTGGCTTGGGCCTGAAGCATATCAACATTGGCTTTCAGTTTGCCGGTATCACCTTCGCCGGTTTCTTCCGCTTTCTTCAATGCACGCTGGGTCTTTTTCAGCTGGGCATTGGCCATCGACAGATCGATTTTAAGCTTTTTCTGTTCCGGAGTGAGTTCCTGCTTACCGGCTTTGCCAGTTGTTCCCGCCGCCTTTTTCGCTTTGGCGCGTTCGATAGCCGCTTTTACCGGGTCCGTTTCTTCACTGGAAGAAGGTGTGGAAGCTCCCGCTGCTTTCTGGGCTTTCAGCAGGGCGGCTTTTTCAGCGTTTGCCTTACGTCGTGCTTCTTTCTCTGCTTTTTCCCGCTCAAGACGATTTTGGCGGTTTTCATAACGGACTTTGGAGCGTTCCGACTTCGCGTGTTTTGCTTCCAGACTGCGGATCTCGCCTTTGGAAGCGCGGTAGTATTGCACCAGAGGAATACTACTGGGGCATACGTAGGAGCAGGCTCCGCATTCAATGCAGTCGAACAGGTTATGATGTTTCAGCTGGTCGTGGTTTTCTGCTTTGGCGTGCCAGTACAGCTGTTGTGGCAACAGCGAGGTCGGGCAGGCTTCAGCACACATGCCGCAGCGAATACAGGCTTGTGCCGGTGGAGCTGCCGGGAATTCGATGTCGCTGCCAGCAATCACACAGTTACTGGTTTTCACCACAGGGATACTGGCATCGTCCATGGAAAAGCCCATCATCGGGCCACCCATGATCAGGGTGTGCAATCGCTCCTGCTTGAGTCCTGCGACCTGAAGCAGGTGATTGACTGGTGTACCCAGTAACACTTGGAGGTTCTGGGGTGTCTGCAGTGCTTCACCGGTCAGGGTGGTAATGCGGGAAATCAGTGGACGGCCATGGACAATGGCTTCTTCGATGGCAGCCGCTGTCCCCACGTTTTGTACGACAATGCCCAGATCCGCTGGCAGTTTGCCGGATGGTACTTCCTGTCCGGTCAGAATCTGAATCAGCTGCTTCTCACCACCCGAAGGATAGCGGGTCGGAAACACCACCACCTTGATGTTATGACCCTGTCGCTGAGACAGAGCCATTCGCATGGCATGAATCGCTTCCGGCTTATTGTCTTCAATACCGATCAGGCAGCGTTCTGTTTTCAGCAGGTGCATCAGAATATCGGCACCGGTAATGATCTGTTCTGCCCGTTCCCGCATTAGCATATCGTCAGCGGTGATATAGGGCTCACACTCGGTGCCGTTCAGGATCAGGGTATGTACCGGGTTTTTCGGAGCCAGTTTAATCGCCGACGGAAAGCCCGCGCCGCCCATACCGGCAATACCTGCATTGCGAATGATGTCAACCAGCTGTGCTGGCTCTGTCTGACGGTAGTCGTCTACCGGGTTCAGCTCGCACCAGCGATCTTCTCCGTCCGTATCGATAACAATGCAGTTGTCGTGCATACCGGACGGGTGAGGAATGGCATGTAACTCAATAGCCGCAATCGTTCCTGATGTAGGCGCATGTAAGGGCACACTGACAAAGCCGGTTGCTTTGGCGATCAGTTGGCCTTTGAGAACCTTGTCCCCCACCTGAACAACAGGCTCTGCAGGTGAGCCAGCGTGTTGGGACAGCGGCAGTACCAGACGTTTGGGCAAGGGGGCGATGCGAATGGGCGTCGCGGTCGACTGATGTTTGTTTTCAGCAGGATGCACACCACCGGTCAGAGGCCAGACTCTGGCGTTCACTTCTTTCAGGTCAATCAGCGCTGAACTCATACGGTTTCACCTCGCTGATCCGTGGCAATCAGTGTTCCGGTAAACGCCGGAGGTTGTTCTGGCAGTTCCCAGCGCCAGGTTCTGGTGGTTACTTCAATGGGGCGCATTTCTATACAGTCAACAGGGCAGGGCTCGACACACAGGTCACAACCGGTGCATTCGTCGCTTAATATGGTATGCATCTGTTTGGCCGCACCCAGAATGGCGTCCACCGGACAAGCCTGTAGACACTTGGTGCAGCCAATGCATTCGTCTTCCCGGATAAAAGCAACACTGACAGGCTTTTCAACACCACTTTCGGCGTCCAGTGGCTCCGCTTCAACATCCAGCAAATCGGCCAGGGCATTAATGGTTGCTTGCCCACCAGGAGGACACCGGTTGATGGCTTCACCACTGGCAATGGCTTCGGCATAGGGGCGACAGCCGGGGTGGCCGCATTGTCCACACTGGGTCTGGGGCAGTAGTTCGTTGATCTGGTCAACGATGGGGTTGCCTTCCACTTTAAACCGCACACTGGCGAAGCCAAGCACTGCTCCAAAGGTCAGTGCCAGAGCCAGCAGGGCGATAATGGCATAAACAATTATTTCCATGTTTGTGTCGTCGTCTCCCTTACAGCTTGATCAGACCGGTAAAGCCCATGAAAGCCAGTGACATAAGACCGGCGGTGATCATACCAATAGCCGCTCCCCGAAATGGCACAGGTACGTCGGCAGCGGCTATGCGCTCGCGCATGGCAGAAAACAGCACCAGTACCAGAGAAAAGCCGATTGCGGCACCAAAACCATAGGTGGCAGAATCCACCAGTGAACTGTTCATACGGTTACTGTTCAGCAGTGCCACACCTAGAACGGCACAGTTACTGGTGATCAGGGGCAGAAACACGCCCAGTACGCGGTGTAGCAGTGGGCTGACTTTACGCACGACCATTTCGGTAAACTGCACCACGACGGCGATTACCAGAATAAAGGAGATGGTCTTCAGAAATTCCAGACCCAGTGGAATCAGCAGGTACTCATAAGTCAGGTAGCTGCAGATGGAAGCCAGAGTTAACACAAAGGTGGTCGCCAGAGACATGCCCATGGCCGACTCCAGCTTGTTGGAGACCCCCATAAACGGGCACAGTCCCAGAAACTGTACCAGTACAAAGTTGTTGACCAGTATGGCACTGACAAGTATCAGTACCAGTTCACTCATTTGATCCATTGTTCATTCAGTCCATAGCGGAGTTTTCAAAATAGCTGCTGTAAGGGGTTTTAAATACCAACAGGCGCAGCATCAATTGAGAGTCATCCGGGTTGATGACCGGAGTATATATTTATGCAAAGTGCAATCACATTAACCGGGTAGATTCAAAACGAATAACTATAAACCCGCTTGCAACTCTTTATTCGCCAGTGGTGCAACACAATCCGGTACTGTAGCTGGCGACAATGCATTTGATCCTAAATACCTTTAAAACGTATGGTTATTGTCCGAATTTTCCGGATATCGCTCCAAAAGATGTAAAAAAATCCGCGTGATTATATCCATATTGGCTGTTCGGTGCATCGTAGAATTCCACAGAGTATCGCCTGTGAATATGACCATATGGACTAGGTAATTTGGGTACGGCGGATGGGTAGAAGGGTATTAATATGATGGGAACAGATGAGCTGGCGACTTTTCTGATGATTGTTGAAAAAGGTTCTTTTTCCGCAGCGGCAGAGCAGCTTGGACAGACGGTTTCTGCAGTAAGCCGCTCGTTGTCACGTCTGGAAGAGCGTTTGCAGGTGCGGTTGCTGACCCGAACCACACGACGGCTGGATCTGACTGAAGAAGGTCGCTGGCTGCTGCCCAGAGCTCGCAGTATTGTTGAGGATCTGCAGCAGACGGAGCAGGAGCTGACATCCAGCTTCACCAAGCCCTGCGGATTAATCAGGGTGAATGCTTCAACACCTGTGCTAACGTGCATTATTGCTCCGCTGGCAGCTCGTTTCAGAAAACGCTATCCGGACATTCGTCTGGAGTTGGCAAGTGACGAGCAAATCATTGATCTGATTGAAGAGCAGGCTGATATGGCGATTCGGGTAGGTGAACTGACCAGTTCAACCCTGAATGCCCGCAGACTGGCTGAAAGCCGGATGCAGGTAGTGGCTGCTCCGGCCTATATACAGGCAGCGGGTTGTCCGCAAACGGCGGAAGCGTTGCAGAATCATGTTCTGATCGGTTTTTCCGAGCCTGCATCACTGAATCTCTGGCCTTTGAAACAGGGGCAGCTCGAAGGGGTGGCAATACGACCGGATATCGCCTGTTCCAATGGGGCTATGGTTCGGGAATTGGCATTGGAAGGCGCGGGAATTGCCTGTGCTTCTGACTTTTATGTACGGGCTGATATTGAATCCGGGCGGCTTGTTTCGGTGTTGCAGAGTGAACATCTGGGCTGGCGTAAGGATATCTGGGCGGTTTTCTATAAAAAAGGCAGTCTGCCTGCGCGGGTTCAGGTGTTTCTGGATTTTCTCGTTGCCGAGATTAATAGGGTATTGTGAGCAGAAACGGTGTTTATGTAGAGTGAGCTTTAAGAGCAATCAGCGGTTTATTTGGGTCTGAGTTTGGGGTTCATCTGGTAGGGGTAATCTTCAGGCCAGTCTGTATATTTTTCCTGTATTTTAGGGCCAAAGTCACTGGTAAGCTGGGGCTTTACTTCCATAACGAATTCGTTTATAGACATGATATCACTACTGGTTTCACTACTTGTAAAGTCTCGGATTTTTTTCTGAACGCAGTAATCTTTGAGCGTTGAGTCAGGTTTTTGAGCTGAAAGCCGGTCTCTCCAAGTTGTTTTTCAAGCTGGTTGAGCTCTTTTCGCAACCCATAAGGCCGGCCAATCAATCGATGAAGATTGCCTGTAAGGATATCTGCACTAACATCCGGATCTGCATCAAACAGATATTGCTGACGAGCCTGCTGAGCTTCGTGGCGTGTAATTCGATTTCGGTTTGCCAGCTCATCACATTGGGAGCCGGAAACATAGCCTTGTTCTTCAATGATGTCCTGACAGATTTTAGGTGCCAGATGATCCCTGATCCGATCTTTACCAAAAGCCTGCAAGTGGCGTAAAAGAGAGATATCGTTGGAATTAAACTGATAGATACGAAAGTAGTAATCCAGCTTGCGGTCTGTGGTAATGTCATGGGCTCCAGCGGCTTTCAATCGACTTTCTGCTTCACCGAGACTTTGATTGACCTGATGGCTCCATGTTGTTAACTCCTGTTGATCAGCCGCAAGCAATTTTGTCCGTAATGCTTCAGTGACTGAGGGTCTTTCCTTTAGCTCTTCTTCTGACAATTCAAGCAATTTTTTCTGTTCGGCCAGGGCTCTTTTTTTCTCACGGTTTTCTTTTCTTTTAGTGCCTTCAGCCCCGACAGACAAAGGAGAAGATGATTTAAAATCCTGATTATGTTTGAGTTTTTTAAAGCGCCGTAGTCGCCCAGACACTGATTCAGTGCTGCTACTGCTGCCGCCTCTACTGCGCTTTCCCCCTCTTAGATGCTGAACCTGCGGGTTGGGTACAGGCGTTTCAATGCCTTCATCCATCACGGTGATGTCATGATCGGTAATATTGGGAACGTCTGAGAAAACTGAGTCACTGCTGGATGAAGAACTTAATGATGCGCGGCTCATTGCGCCAGACAGTTCTGAATCAACACTTTTGGTCGATATCTTTCGGCCATAAGCGGACCCGGAGGTCTGTGGTTCCTCATTGGACTGTTCTGTGTCTTTATCCTGAGAAGAACCTGATACCTGTTGGCTGGAGCCTTTTGGGCTAGGAGGGTTTATCGGAAGCGGTATCGGCAGACCTGTATTCACCATCCTGATCGGGCTTATTACATAACTGATGTTACGCACCTTAAACGAAGGAATCAGGGCTACAGAGCAATGACCTCGTTCGGAAACCTTGATGATTCGTAGAGGGTGCGTAACTCCAGTTACATAATAGTGTTTTTTCAGTCCATCGACCATCGTTGGTGATTTAAATCCACAGAAAACCGACACTTACAGAAAAAAAGCTTTTCTGTTTGTCTTTTGTCTGAAAATTTATTCTGTCTGCCAGACAGCCCGCTTCTCCATGATTGACTCAAACAGCTCTGAACCAAGAATATTGTCCAGCCACCGAATCAGGTTTGGGTAGGGACTGCTGTAAAACCAGTTTTTGTCTACATGGGCAAACTGGCGCACAAAGGGAGCGATACCATAGTCAGTCACGCTCAGGTGGAGGCAGCTGAGCCCTTTGGCTGTTTGCAAAAGGCTTTCCAGCAGGGATAAAAAAGTTTCACCCTGCTGGCGGTAATATTCTGCGGACTGCTCCGGATAGCGGTCTGCGTACTTATAGCGATCCAGCCAGAATTTAAACTGGTTGTCACATTGATGGATGAGTTGACTATCGCCTTGTAGCCAGTTGTCGGGGTCGTTCCGGTTCAGTGCCCACCGCATGATATCCAGACTTTCATCAATCACCTGTCCATCGGGTAAAACCAGTACCGGGACTGTGCCTTTTGGAGAAGCAGCCAGCATTACGGAAGGTTTATCACGCAGGGTGATTTCCCGGTATTCAACCGACTGCTGGCTGATGGCAATCGCCAGTCTTACCCGCATGGCATAGGGGCAACGGCGAAAAGTGTAGAGTACAGGTGATTTTGTCATTAGCTTATCTTGTCATAACCGGCATGGATCGACACCTTTCAATGACCTTCTGAAGCAGAGGTGAAGGCGGTTGCAGACTTGACCAGGCGAGCCCGACCTGACGGTAGTCACTGACGCCAGTGTAGGGTTTGACCAGAATCTCGGGATATTGTCGTGCCATGCCTTCCGGCAGAAAGCTAATGCCGTGATTCGCCAGTAATAACATCGCTACCTGATCTTTACTGGCGGTGCTTGCAACAATATCTACCTCCATATCAAACTGACTGAGTAAGCTCAGCGTTCTTTGATGGGCTTCACATGGAGGGCAAATAATAAAAGGTTGCTGATGCAGATCCTGAACGGTAACCGTTGTCTTTTTTGCCAGCGCATTGTTTTGATGAACACACAGAACATACTCTTCACGCCAGATGGGCAGAAACAGCTCATCGTCGTTTTTCATTATGTCCAGAATGAGCCGTGCCGGTGATTTCTGGTCAAGCTGGGTTAATAATAGTTCGTGCTCACTCAGTAGTGGCTGAATATGATGTAAAAAGGCTGCTACATACTGGTGTGGTAGCTCTGGCATGATAGCCAGTGAGAGTTTTTCACGATTCTGTTGTTGTTTCAATACCGAGGCGATTTTCTCAATCTCGGCAATCATACGAAGCGCCATGGGATAAAGCTGCTCTGCCTCACGGGTAGGTGTAACGCCTTTTTTACTGCGGGAAAACAGCAGACAGCCTAACTCTTCTTCAAGCTGTCGTATGGCATTTGACAGTGCAGGTTGAGAAACAAAACTGCGCTCTGCGGCTCTGGAAATGCTCTGCTCTTCATAAACGGTGGAAAACTGTCTGAGTAGTCGGATATCCATTGATGTACCTGACCAGTTAGTCTGGCTAAAGATAATTAAAAGTTATGAATGATCTAATTAATAGATATTTCAAACAGTGGTGGCAGAACGTTAGAGTAACGCTGTCCTGAAACGAGGTAGCATACAGGAGAGTTGATATGAGCAAACCGTTAATTGTTGTCACAGGCGCCAGTTCCGGAATTGGTGAAGCGATCGCTCGCGCTTTCAGTGCACAGCGTCACCCTCTGTTGCTGTTGGCGAGACGGGTTGAGCGGCTTGAAGCTCTGGATCTGCCAGAAACCTTGTGCAGAAAGGTTGATGTGACCGATCGTGTCGCTGTTCTTGAAGCCGTTAAAGAAGCGGAAGCGAAGTACGGGCCAACCGACTGTTTGGTTAATAATGCGGGTGTGATGTTATTGGGGCTGGTGACAGAGCAGAACCCGGACGAATGGGACCGGATGATTGATGTGAATGTTAAGGGTGTACTGAATGGTATCCATGCCGTGGTGAAACCCATGCAGGCGCGCAAGGGTGGAACCATTATCAATATCAGCTCTGTAGCAGGCATCAAAGGCTTCCCGAATCATGCCGCATATTGCGGTACCAAGTTTGCCGTACACGGTTTAACAGAAACGGTGCGGGAAGAGGTTGCTGACGACAATGTTCGTGTGATTGTCATTGCCCCGGGTGCCGTTGAAACGGAACTGCTGAGCCATACTACTTCTAATGAAATCAAAGAAGGTTATGAAGGCTGGAAAGACAGCATTGGTGGCGCTATTACTCCTGAAGATATTGCCGCCTGTGTCTCGTTCTCTTACGGACTGCCACAAAATGTCTGTGTGCGTGAAGTCGTGGTAGCGGCAACCCGGCAGCAGCCCTGACTTATTCAACAGAAAAGAGCCTGCTATGCTCCGATAGCAGGCTTCTCGTTGTGATCAGTCAGAGACTATTTATTTTGTTTTTTGCCTTTCCAGAATTTCCAGCTCTTTTTGGGTTTCAAGGTTTCTTTTGTCAGTTTATCCTTTGCACGCTGCACTCTTTCCTGCTCTTTTCTAATTCTTCCTCATTGGTTATTTCAGGTAATAATGCCGGGTTAAAGCTGAACAGGTTGGGTTCGGCTCTGCACAATGGCCCTAATGATTTATAGAGCTCCCAAAGTACCTGACTGCGACCTGCGATAACAACGTTATGAGGAGAGTGAGGACGGAATGGATATTTCGCCATGAAGAACAGCGCTTTTACAATCTGTGTTCGTAGGCCTTGCATTGATGGATCAGAGAGCATGGCAAGATTTCCGTTCACCACCCAGTTGACAATGGAATGCATTTCACGGGTATGCTCACCTAATGCGAATGCCGGTTCTATCCCCGAGAGTTCCATCAGCATGTTATACGCTTCATCCTGATGACCAAGAAATGCCCAGAATAACGCAGTGAAAGAGACATAGGCTGAGTAAAGGTTGCGATTCTAGGTGGGTGAGCGTTCTCCGTATCCAAGCTGATGGAAAAGGAAGTACCACGCCCGGCTTCTGGCGTAGGCGAGATTGTTGCCATTAACGGAGTAGCTCCCATTAAAGCGTTCTGATACAACCTGTGCAATTTCATACAGAAACGTCAGGGTACGGGTGGCCTGAGCGTTGCTATTCCCAGCAGTGAGTTGTTGGGTGAACGCATTTAAAGCAGTCGCGTGAACACTGTTATAAAGGTCATCGAAGACAAACTGGGTCAGCATTTCAGCAATGGAACCGTCTACATCACCATTACTCAGGGCTTGCTGTAAATGTCCCAATGAGCCCAGTAATGCCTCCCTCTCGGCTATCTGTTGATTGAGCTGGTTGAAATTCACTCCACCTTGATTAAGGAAGCGGTTAAGTATTATGGCATTGGCAGATAAGGCCCTGCTTAAACCGGGGTCGTTGATATGTTGTGCCACTCTCCAGAGAAGATAATAAACATCGATCAATGTGTAGCTCTTCTGAGTAACTCCCCCTGAGCTCGCCGGTTAGCAAGCCCCTAACCGACAGCAGTTTCAACCGGCGTTAATGTGAAGCCCATATCTTTAGCCTTCTGCTTCAGGGTTTTTAAAACTCTTTCTCTGTAACGCTGCTCAAAATATTCCTGACCTTCATCTACATACTGACTCCCATGTTTGAGCATACTGTAAACCAGCCTTGCCAGCTTATGTGCTGTTGCCGTAATCGCCTTTGGAGCACCAAGCTTGCTTCGCATTCTTCGGTAATAAGCACCCAAAGCACTTTTTGATCTGGTCAGTGAATAAGCCGCCAACCTGAATGCTGTTGCGGCTGCGCCTGGCAAACGCTTGGTTTTCCGGTTCAGAACTTTACCACCGGATATTTTGGTTCCGGGACAGAGCCCTAACCAGGAGGCAAAATGTTTAGCGGAAGGCCATCGACTCATATCCAAACCGATTTCTGAAACAATCTTCAGAGCCGTATTTTCGTCGATGCCGTCGATATCAGTCAGATCGACACCACTCACCCGGTTGAGCTCTGAACGCACATCAAAGTCTGGAGCGCAACGGGACTTCCGTTTTTTTGAAGGCTTATCTGGCGTAGAAGGCTTTTGAGAGTCTTTATCATCTTTGCTGTCAAATGTGTTGAGCTTCTGTTCCAGAGCTTTGTCACAAGCCCTGATTTTTTCATCATAAGTATCGTAAAGTTCAACAGCTTGCCGCAGAGCAAATACATGCTCATCCCGATAATGCCCCTTCAGGGATTTGGCGATTTCTTCCTCGGATTTTTTGCAGTGCTTGTCACGATATCTGGCCAGCTCCACAGGATTCCGCTGCCCATTCAGTATGGCGCGGATAATAGTCATACCGGTTTTTCCGGTAATATCAGTCACCACATTATCCAGTAACAGATTCATCTGTCGAAGTGCCTTTTGCATATGCTGGATGTGGGAAGCACGGTAGCCAACAAGAGTGTCACGTTGTCGTCTATAGGATCGCAATGAACAAACCTGTTCATCCGGGCGGAACGCGCCATTGAGCAATCCGTAAGTATGTAACTGCAAAAGCCATTGGCAGTCCAGAACGTCAGACTTACGTCCGGCAACATTCTTTACATGTCGTGCATTGACCAGCTTTACATCAAGCCCCCGGGATTCCAGTATTTCAAACGCAGGTATCCAGTAAATTCCGGTTGACTCCATCACAACGGTGGTAATGCCAAGCTTTACGAGCCAGTCAGCCATAGCTTCAAGGTCTGCGGTAAAACAGCCAAACGAACGCACCGGTTGTTCATCTAACTCTTCTGGCACAGCAACAAAATGTGACTCTGACCCGATATCAATACCAGCAGCAAAGAGATTGATTTTCTCCAGATGTCCGGCAATACGCTTTTTGACTCTGTCAGAATGGGAACGGTTGGATGTGCTGCGGCGAGACATGATTTACCCTCTATACTTCCGTGCGAAGGCATATCCGGATATGGGGCTGTCGATGATTCGCATTCTTCCGAACGAGATCGCATATTGCGTCATCAGTGATGTTGTCGCCAGCTCCCCGACCACGCTCTCGAACGGGCAAAAGGCACCAGTGTGTTTACGGTCTCTGGTCCGGGTATGTCTTCCTTTCTATCATAGGCATGTAGACAGTAGTTGGGAGAAAAGTTACTCATAGATGTTCAGCCGAGCCCGGCTTGGAGCGCTCTGGATTATCCACTATGGCTTGCAGGGCTGCATTAATTCCAAGCACGGTGAGTGACTCAGTCACACGGTCAAGGGCAGGAAAGGTATCACTCGCACCATCCACATGGTCTTCGCCAAAAAGGTTACTCAGAAGTGCCTGATAATTTTTTGCCAGAAGCCGTCAGCCTCAGCAACAAAACCATCCAGCAGCCTTCCATCCACACTGTCATCCTCACCGATATTGGCTGAGGCGCCTTGTTCGGGCTGTAAGCTGAGTTGCTGCAGATTGGCATTAAGCCCGGGTTGCTGGCCGGGTAGTGCAGCATCAGCTGAACTGGCTGTTCCAGAACCTTCACCCTTGGTCGGAGGGACTGAATACGCGGTGCTGGCAGTCAGGGATAGAATCAGACTGGTTGATATCAACCAATGTCTGCTTAAATTTTCAGAGACTGTTGAGAGTGGCAATTTTTTTTTGAACATTTCACACATCTCACTTCGGTTAATGAATTATGGAAGTTCGATGTCCCTAAATACTCAATCCTGATCGAAAATTGTGTTTATAGTCTGTAGGCTTGATGCAGGTGCTATTGAGTGTGGCGAATTAGTATAGCCAAGGAATAACGATACGAAACTAAGGTTGGTTTAATTAATCACTCATGTTACGCACCCCTTCATCGACTGAAGTTTCTGGAACGATGATTTCAATGCAGTGAGATAAAGCTTTGCCCGCAACTCAAAATGGTTTAAATCAAGCTTATTAGCCAGCACCTCGAGACGAAATGCCGAATATATCGACATAAACAGATGATTACTCTGCGTCAAAACTGTATAAGTCGGTGACTTGGCCATTGACGCATTAGATTTGAGTGTTTTATGGAAGACTTCAACTTTCCACCGTTTTTTGTAGATCGCCTTCAAAGCCTCTGCGTCACACTCAAGATCACTGCATATCAGATAGAGAATGCCCTTACTGCCATCTTTGTTTGTAAAGACCTGCCGGAACAGCAGAACGGGGAAGTCCACGCCTGCAATCCAGCCTTTGATAGGCTTTTCTTCTGAGAAATCAATGGAATCTATGCGCTGTGAGCGCCCCCGACTTTTATCTTCCTCACTCAGCGAAACCTTCCGGTTTGACTTGCTGGCCATGACAAAATGCTTATCGCATTCGTGTCGTATATACAGCATGTTGTCGTTAGAACAGAACCAGCTATCTGCCAGCACGTAACGAAATTTGAGCTGATTATCACAGCAAACTTTCAGCATCTCCCGAAAGTCTTCGTTCTTGGTGGTTTCAGCCTTGCGTTTAACTTTTTTAGTTTTTACGTCGGAGTATTGAATAGGCTTTTCGATAAGCTTGTAGGCCACGGGAATAGAGATATCACCGACATGGTAAACAAAGTTGAGAAGGTTGATACCTTTTACCGAACGACCAAAGGTGTGATCAAAGTGCCATGCAATCAGGTCGTTCTCATCAGTGTAGAGTTTCTCCTGAATAGTGTCGTCGGCAATAAGTACTCCATCATCGCGCTCTTCCTGACGCACAACGGCTTTAACATGGTGCCAAAGAGTCTTACTGTCGAAGTGATTACGGGACAGAAGGCGTGTTACCTGATCATGGCTGTATGCGCCGTCCAGCAAAGATGACAGCTGTGTAGCTGTCGTTTTGCCGAATGAGGACAGCAGGTAATCGCTATACAGCTCAAACAGCTCTGTGTTCATGCTCTAAAGCATGGCAGATTTTTCTGGGTGCGTAACATGAGTTAATCACTGGTGCGATAGAATTTCATTTAGATTCAAATGGTTAAGAAGAGAACTCATGCAGGAAGTAAAAGAAAAACTGAATCTTGAAACGGCGCGGATTCACTGGAAAGAACTGGAGCGCTTTTTTGCACAGGGGGTTGTGCTGAATGTCTCGGCATCGCTGGACTTGGTTGAAGCGGCTTGTGCGGTGTCAGTGGATGATACACAGCTGGTACAGAAGTGGCTGAATGAGAGGGTGTTAGTAAAGGTGACCGATCAGCAGGCGCTTCAGTGGCATGAAGACAATACAGAACTGTGGAGTGTGGTGGTTCGTCCCTGGGTATTGGTGCAGGATCGTTCCTGAAAAAAGACACACCGCACACATTCTTTTTTGGATAAAACCAACGAAGAATATGTGCGGTGTTGCTCAGACTAACTATTACTTAACTGATGTTACGCACCTTAAACGAAGGAATCAGGGCTACAGAGCAATGACCTCGTTCGGAAATCTTGATGATTCGTAGAGGGTGCGTAACTCCAGTTACTTAACCAAAGCGTCCGGTAATGTAGTCGTGAGTTCGTTCATCGGATGGCGTCATAAACAGTTTGTCAGTGTCGTCAAACTCGATCAGTTCGCCCATCAGAAAGAAACCGGTTTTGTTGGAAATACGACGCGCCTGGTTCATGGAATGGGTCACTATCACAATGGTGAAATCCTGACTCAGCTTGTCCATCAGGTCTTCAACCCGTGCAGTGGCAATAGGATCTAGGGCGCTGGTGGGTTCATCCATCAGAATAACATCGGGTTTCATGGCGATGGTTCGGGCAATGCAAAGGCGTTGCTGCTGACCACCGGACAGTCCCAGAGCTGAATCTTTCAGACGGTCTTTTACCTCGTCCCACAGTGCGGCACCGCGTAGAGACTCTTCCACCACTTCATCCAGTGTACGGCGGTTGTAAATGCCCTGGGCTCGTAATCCGTAGGTGATGTTGTCGTAGATGCTCATGGGGAACGGGTTAGCTTTCTGGAATACCATGCCAACCTTCATGCGCAGGCGCTGCACATCAACCTGACCGTAAATATCCAGTTTATCCAGCTGTACCGAACCGTCGATGCGGGTATCCGGTATCAGGTCGTTCATGCGGTTCAGTGTGCGCAGCAGGGTGGACTTGCCGCAGCCTGAAGGCCCGATCAGTGCGGTGACTTCCTTTTCAGGAATATTCATGGAGATGTTAAACAGAGCCTGCTTTTCACCGTAGTGCAGGTTCAGGTTTTCAATCTTGAATTTGCTCTGGTGCAGTTCAGGGGTGCGCATATCAGTTAGCCTTGAAGTATTTGGAAATCACACGGGTCAGGACGTTCAGTCCAAGCACAATCAGCACCAGAGTGGTGGCCGTGGCATACGCCTGGTTCCATTCATTGATGGAAAACAGTTCCGTGGTTAATTTATAAAGGTGTACGGTCAATGTACGACCAGAGTCGAATACAGAGTTAGGAATGCGTGCAACCATACCGGCGGTCAAAAACACCGGAGCGGATTCACCGATAATCCGGCCAATACACAGAATGATCGAAGTAATAATACCGGGCAGGGCATTGGGCAGAATCAGACGCCAGATGGTGTAGATGCGGGAAGCGCCCAGTGCATAGGAGCCTTCACGATAGGTCTGAGGCACTGCAATCAAAGACTCTTCAGTGGTACGAATGATCACTGGCAGAATCAGAATGCTCAGGGTCAGGGCTCCGGCAAGAATGGAAAAACCCATGCCGAGTGTGGACACAAACAGGGTTAAACCAAACAGGCCGTAAATAATAGAAGGAATACCCGCCAGACTTTCGGTGGCAAAGCGAATCAGTTTAACTACTTTGCTGCCCGGCTTGGCGTATTCCGTCAGGTACACGGCTGCCATAATGCCAACGGGGGCCGCGATGGACAGAGACAGGCCGATCATATAAACCGTGCTGACAATCATCGGCCAGATACCGGAAGTGCTGCCAGTGCGGGTGTAATTGGTGGTCAGAAACGCCCAGTCCACGTGGGCAATGCCATTGCTGACAATGTGCCACAGAATCCAGGTCAGGACTCCGGTTGTGCCAACGGTAGAGAGTACAATCAGGCCAATGACAATATTGTCCTGAATCCGTCGTTTGTTCTGTCCTGCGCTCAGGTCAACAGAGGTTTCTTTACCCGCAGGAATAGACTGTTCAGATACCAGACTGGTCATTAGGACACCTTCTTACGGTTGAGGTACAGCAGCGCAGAGTTCAGCAGCATGATAAAGATAAACAGTACGATACCTGTCGCATACAGGGCGTTGGCGTGCAGACCGCTGGCGTAGGACATTTCCAGTGCAATGTTGGCGGTCAGCGTTCGGGACGGTTGCAGCAGACCGGCTATCATGGGTGCATTACCCATGACCATGATAATCGCCATGGTTTCACCAATGGCGCGGGCAATGCCCAGAATAACGCCGGTGAGAATACCGGAGCGGGCAGCAGGAATAACCACTTTAAAAATGGTGAAAATTTTAGAAGCACCCAGCGCCAGGGAACCTTCGCGGTAGGTTTGAGGAACGGCTCTCAACGACGTTTCAGACAGGGTGATCACGGTTGGCAGAATCATAATAGCCAACACAATAATACCGGCCAGTGTCGTGTTACCGGCTGGAATACCAAAGATCTGTTCGATCAGGGGGACGATAACCACCAGACCAAAGAAACCATAAATAACAGAAGGAATACCCGCCAGCAGTTCAATGGCGGTTCGCAGGGCGTAGGCGACTCGTTCCGGGGCGATTTCTGCCAGAAATACGGCTGTCAGCAGACCCATGGGAACGCCAATGGCAATGGCACCCAGTGTGGAGAAAACCGATCCACTGATCATGGGCAGAATGCCAAAGTAACCTGGTGGGTTCCAGACAGAACCGGTCACAAATTCTCCAACACCCACACTCTGAAGCGCCGGTAATCCTTCAATAAAGATAAAGACGGCGATAGTGGCTACGGCAAAGGTGCTGACCAGGGCACTCAGGAAAAACAGGCTGTGGAATGATTTGTCGATCCGAACCTGTCGCATGTTGGGTGTCATGGTTTGTGTGACTCTCCAGTAATAACTCATGGCCGGTGAACACGTGGTTTACCGGCCTTAGAAAAGCGTTGTATCAGGATCAGATTACCGAGATGTAACCTTTGTCTTTCACAATCTGCTGAGCTTCGTCAGTCAGCATCCAGTCAAGGTAGGCACGGCTGGCTTCGCTCTGTTCGGTACTGTTGAACATCAGTTCGAAAGGACGGGCTACACCGTAGGCACCGCTGCTGATGTTGGCGTCGGTGGCTTCAACACCATTAACGGTCAGGGCTTTCAGACTGTTGTCCACTGAACCCAGTGAGATGTAGCCAATAGCAAAGTCATTCTGTGCTACAGTGGTTTTCACCGCACCGTTACCGGCTGCTACCTGTGCAGAGGCAGAAATGGCAGACACTTTCTTGCCGTCTTCTGTAGTCATCTTCAGAGACATAATGTCTTCGAATGCTCCACGGGTACCGGAAGCCGGGTCACGGGTCACAACAACAATCGGGTTATCAGCACCGCCGACTTCGTTCCAGTTGGTGATTTTGCCTTTGTAGATGGCAGAAATCTGGTCGGTGGTCATGTTGGTAACGCCGTTGCTGTTGTTAACCACTACTGCAATACCGTCGTGTGCCAGAATAAACCTCTCTACACCGTCTGCCAGTTCATCGATGGCAACAGCACGGGAAGACATACCGATCTGGCTGGTGCCGTCGTTGGCAGCACGGATACCGGCAGAAGAGCCTGTACCCTGAACTTCAACCACCACTTCAGGGTTGCTGCCCTGAAATGTTTCGCCCAGAACTTCCATCAGCTCGGTGACCGAGGTAGAACCGGAAACACTGACAGAGTGACTGGACTGGGTGTCTGCGCCTCCGCAACCCACCAGAGTGGCTGCAACACCGACAACGCCGAGAGTGGACAGAATGGCTTTTTTCACTGTGTGGCCTCTTTAATTGACTTCTCAGCCAGTGGCTGTTTTGTTGGACATCAGAAGTATTTCTATTGTGAGGCAGAGAGTAGGGAGGTTATGTGACAGAAAAGTTTCTCGAATATGACAGAAATATGACAAGCTATGAAAAATTGATGTGGATCAATGGTGAGGGATAACTTAAAAAAGAATGATCAAAATATCACAGAATGTTTCCCTGACTGATGAGGAAGTCAGTATCAGCTTTATCCGGGCTCAGGGAGCCGGAGGTCAAAATGTTAATAAGGTGTCGTCTGCTGTACACCTTCGGTTTGATATCAAAGCGTCGTCTTTGCCGGAATTCTACAAAGAAAGGCTGCTGAAGCTGAGTGACCAGAGAATCACCCGGGACGGGATCGTTATCCTCAAGGCACAAAGTTATCGAACGCAGGAGAAAAACCGCGAAGATGCCCTGCAGCGTCTGGTTGAGTTGATCAGGAGCGCCGTGGTTGTGCAGAAAAAACGTCGGCCCACCAAGCCGACCCGGGCTTCCAAAACCCGGCGGATGGACAAGAAAACCCGGCGTGGGCAGGTTAAGTCACTGCGTGGCCGAATCAAGTATTGAACGATTAAGTATTGAACGATTAAGTATTGAAGAATGACACCAGCAGTCAATCTGGCAAAGAAAGCCAACATCCCGTTTACCGTTCATGAATATCAGCACCATGCCGGAGCTGACTCCTATGGTCAGGAAGCCGCCCGGAAGCTGGGCCTGAACCCTCGGCAGGTCCTCAAGACCCTGATCGTCAAGCTGGATGGTCAAAAGCTGGCGGTGGGTATTGTTCCCGTCGCCGGGCAGCTTGATCTCAAGGCCATGGCAAAAGCCTGTGGTGCAAAAAAAGCTGCCATGGCGGAACAGGCTGAAGCGGAGAAAAGCAGTGGTTATGTTCTGGGCGGCATCAGCCCTCTGGGGCAGAAGAAGCGGCTAATGACCGTTTTGGACAAGAGCGCAGAGCAGTTTGAAACCATTCATGTCAGTGCGGGTCGTCGTGGGCTGGAAATTGAGCTGGCGCCTGCTGCTCTTATCACTCTCACAAATGGCCAACTGGCCCCAATTGGCAAGTAGAATTGACTTATTGGTCATATAAACTGCACAAAAACCATGGTTCTGGAACTTATCAGCAGAAAAGAGCTCTATTCTGGTAATAGTTTTTTGATAGCTACCTGCTTACGAGAAGAAAAGGAGTTCGCCATGAATCCATCTGCTGCGGTCGGAATGGCTAAAAACCTGATTTACAACCACGGTCGCA
Organism: Endozoicomonas montiporae CL-33; assembly: GCF_001583435.1. Taxonomy (NCBI): domain Bacteria; kingdom Pseudomonadati; phylum Pseudomonadota; class Gammaproteobacteria; order Oceanospirillales; family Endozoicomonadaceae; genus Endozoicomonas; species Endozoicomonas montiporae. The sequence continues at coordinate 1,400,393 of NZ_CP013251.1, forward strand.
CGGCCACCACACTCTTGGCAGGCGCTGCCGGGCGCAGTGCTGGTGTGCAGCTTGGACCTCAAGCTGTGAACGCTTTTATTAACTGGACTGTTAAGGGCGCTGTCACCAAATTCTTTCTTCGCAATGCTACTCATGCTGCAATCGGTGGAGGCTACGCATGGCTTGGGCAGGCTGCTTTTACACTGGGAGCTTATTACAGCCCGGATCCTGTTTTGCTTATGCGAAAATGCGTTGCGTATAAGCACGATCGAGATTATCGCAACCAACTGAAAACATTCGACCCGGAAGCGCTGACGGCCAGAGCGATTAAAGAAGGCTGGTTACTTTGCGACGACCTGCAGAAAAAACCACCCATTATTGAGGATTACGTTGATATGCAATCCTATGAGCAGGTTGATGATGAAGACGCTAAGGGTTTGCCAAAAACTGGTGTCATGGGTCCGCTCAGACCTGTGGAAATGGACGATCTGAAATCTCGGGTATCTGCCGAAGGGTTTGTATTTGTCAATAAACGAGAGATAGCCTGATCCTCTGAATGATGCTCATTTGATCCTGAATCAGTCGTAAGATTGATTCAGGCCTTCCGCCAAAAAGCACCTTGCCAAATCATATCCACCACGCATACCAAAGAAAAGACTCGTTGATCAAGTCATCAAAGATTAACTGTCGTCTGGTAAATTTAATAGCGAGCAAAATGAAATCATTAGGCTTTCTCCTGGCTATTGCCCACCGCTGCCACCACCAAGAGGTGAAGGTATAGTACGTGGCTGATTGGTGAGAATTAGTTGATATTGTCGTAGGTTGCTTTCCTTAGCGTTGCCTCCTTTCTGATTTTATCGTGCAACTCCCGATAGTAAGGTATCGAATCTTCCCAGGCATCTTCCCTTGAAAACAACGGTGAGTAACCCAGTTCGACTCTGGCTTTTTCAATACTGAAATAATTGTCCATGCTTACTCTTTCCAGAGCCATAATGGTTCTGGGCGGCTTCGGCAGTTTGATGACCTGATGCAGTTTTTCCCAGACCTGAAAGGTCTGTTTTGCCAGACGATAAGAGACATGTTTGGCCGGGTGTTGGTAGCCCAGTGCCTGTATCAGGGGGCTGGACAAATCCATGATATTAACGGGCTCGCCGTCGTTGATGAAATAAGCCTGTCCCGGAGCATTGCCGTGTTGGCTGAGTTGCTGAGCCGCCAGAATCTGTCCATGTACAAGGTTGTGAATGTAGGAGTGATTCAAACGTGCAGAACCGTTACCGAAGATCGTTTTAAAGCTGCCATTCACCAGCTGCTCAATAATGATTTTGAACATCATCTGATCCCCGGGTCCCCAGATACCACTGGGACGCAGAGCACAGGTATACAGGTTATGAGTACCGTTTGCGGCCAGTACCAGTTGTTCGGCTTTGGTTTTTGTTTCTGTATACAGATCACGAAAGTTGCTTGCGTACGGAAGGGATTCATCGCCACCCGCAATGGGCTGACCATCAATAACGACACTGCTGGTGCTGGTATAAACGAGTCGTTCAACGTCATTGATCATGGCGGATTCGACAATGTTTTTCGTACCCTCCAGATTTATTTCGTATGACAATTGCCGAGTAGACTCCGGAATCACGTTATGGGACCGGGTATCCATGATAGCGGCGGTATGAAAAACCGTATCAATACCTTCACAGGCAAGTATGGCGTCGCCTTTGTCACGGATATCGCCCCGCATGACTTCAAGGTTATGGTGCTCCAGATTGCTTTTGATGCGATCTAAAGAGCGAACTTTATAGCCACTGTTTAACAGGGTCTGTACCAGATGGTGTCCCAGAAAACCTGAGCCTCCGGTGACCAGAACCCTGCCCGGATCAGCCGGAACAGGCAGAGGAGGGAGTCTATTCATCACAGTTATTTTTATTATCTGTTGGCTACCACTCGTTATTGTGAAGGGGTAATGGTCGATATGGCAAGAGCGAATTGGTGCAGTTGCGGGTTGAAATATTCAGCCATGCCCATAGGATAGAAAGACCACAAGAGGTAGATAGTGAATGAAGAAACTTGCTTCGCTGATGGCGATGTTAATGGTGTTCAGCCTGGCCTTTACGGTTCCGGAGGCTGAAGCCAGACGTTTTGGTGGCGGTAAAAGCATGGGGCGTTCGTTTAAAACCGCGCCAGCTCCCAAACGTCAACCCGCTTATCAGCAGAACCGGACTGACCGGCAACAAAATGCTACCCGTAACCAACAGAACAATAGTCGCAGAGGCATGTTTGGTGGTTTGCTGGGTGGACTTCTGGCAGGAGGGTTGATTGCTTCACTGCTGGGCGGTGGTGCTTTTGCCGGTTTGAAAATGATGGATATTCTGATCATGGGGCTGCTGGCCTTTGTGTTATTCAGGGTGTTCCGAAGTATGAATCGAGCCAAAGCCATGGCTGGTAACCACTCGCACGCTTCACAGGCTGACCGGCAGTCTGGCCAGAATTCTCAGAATTACCGTGAGCAACTGCAGGACCTGTTTAATCAGGATACACAGACACAAAGCCGTGATGCCGGTTTTGAGAACGACGGTTTTAAGAATACAGAGAGAAGTTCTGACCCGGCACCACAATCCGGCTTTGGCGTCAGCGATGTACCTATGGATGTGCCTATGAATGTGCCGTCGGACTTCAACCTGAATGCATTCCTTAACGGTGCCCGTGATCATTATCGCGCTTTACAGGAGGCCTGGAACAAGAGCGACTTTAAAACCATGCAGGAATACCTTGATCCTGCCTTGTTTGAACAGATGAAACCGGTGCGTGAACAACTTCAGGGTGATCAGCATACGGAAGTTATGTTTGTGGATGCAGAAATGGTGCGTGCCGACTATACGGCACAGGTCGCTCAGATCAGTATTCGCTTTACCGGCAAGTACCGGGATACGGTTGAAGGTGTGGAAGAAGATATTACCGATATCTGGCATCTGGAGCGGGATCTGACCCGCCCGAATGCGCCATGGCTGATTATCGGGATTGAATCCTGACGTCAGCAACAACCATTAAGATCAGTGAAGCAGAACGGACTGTGTCTGTTTCACTGATCTTGAATGATCACTTTTCTTATCAAAGCAGGATCTAACTGTTTTGCGTAGAGTTTCAAACTCTCAGCCAGTGCCTGTTGGTCTTTCCGCTGTCGGCTTTCTATGCCCGATGTCTGCAACCACTGGTCAATCATTTCAGCGTTCGGCTTTGCGCCTTTTGGGCACAGTTCGCTGATGTCCACCAGAGCGCGGGCCTGTTCAAAGTGTTTAACCCGTTGCTGCGAAGTGAATTTGTCCAGAAGTCTGTAAGCCCATCTTGGTCTGAGTGAACTGTCCATTTTTTTCAGCAGGCCGGTTAATCCCTCGGGGGCTTTTCTTGCATGGGGTACCTTTCTGACATCATCGGGTCTGTACCGGTTCTCAGCGGTGTCTTTCAACTGATGCAATGGGTTCAGAAAGGCCGCTGCCTGCCGGGGTTTGACCTGTTTATTAAACACCATCGTCAGCAGATTTTTTGACACCTTGCTGACTTCAGCGGACATATTTGCAACAGAACTTTTTGGTAAGGTTTCGGCTGAGGATTTCAGAACGCCTAAGTCTGTTGACAATATCCGTCGTTTTCTTTGGCTTTTAGGGGGCTGAACCTGAAGTTGTCTTTCCAGATTGATTAACCCGTTCTTAACCTGATGAAGGTCGGTTTCGACCTGTCTCCTGACCTGAACATGGTCGTGAATGGTATCTTTGTGTCGTTTTGCTTGTTGAACCGCATTCTGGAACTGCTTCATGTGGTCGATGAAATCTTGTCTGTGATAGTCCAGCATGTCCGGAGAGTTAGGTTGATATCGCCAGCCTTGGGTTACCTCGTCAAATTGAATTACACCGTCTGGAAGGTTTTTGGTGAAAGCTTCTGCAATGGCTTTTTGCTCCTTGTTTTTGCTATTCAGAAAGTCTCTGAAGGGTGGGTCGTCAACGGTTTCAGGTGTCAGTAATATATTTATTTTGTAGAGTGTACCACCGCTGGGGGAAGGTTCTATTGACACTTCAGCAATGCCTTGAAGAGCAGCATTAAATTCGTTTTCAACTTTTTCGTGTAACTCTTTTTTTGAATTAAATAGTCTATCCGGGGAGAGTCCATTAATTCGATTTGCCAATTGCTCTTTTAGTGATTCATCCAGATCAGCACATAAGTCCTTAAAGCGTGCGGTTACATCTTGCCGGGTGTCTTTTTTGCTGGCTTCGGGGAAATCTGCGATCAGATAGATCAGGGCGTCTCTTCCTTTTTCAATACCACCTAACTGATAATCCAGTTTTATTTCATTGAGATCTCTGGCAGTTTGCTGTAGTTCCGGCAGCTCAGAGTCCACCCAATTTTCCATGTTTTGGGCAAGGGCTGCGATTTCTTCTGCAGTATGTGCATGAGCCAGAACGTGCGTGAGTATATCAGGAGAGGAATAGACTTCCGAGGCAATCTTGGCAAAGGCCGAGTTCCTTTTTTGATTGTTTTGCTCTTCTCGTCCTTCAAGAAACGCCAGCATATTGGTGAATAATTCCATAGAGGCAGCACTGGATGCCAGCTCCGGCTCTTTGGTGATGAAGGTGCGAGCGATTGGATTGAGCAGTTGAAGAAAAGCCGGTGCAGATTTCGGGCTGGTGGTCAGTACAGGCAATACTTCTTGTGGGAGAGTCTGCTCCAGTTGTTGCAACTGGTTTAACCTTTCGTCGGCTGCGTCAACCGCCATCATCCAGTCTATGGAAAGCTCTGGTGCCTCTATTTTCTTGATTTGATCAGACAGTGATGACAAGGCATTGAGCGTGTCTTTACAGGCTAATGGCACCGTTTGTTCCTGCAACCGACTTTTCCTGATAGCCAGATTCATAACCGGTGCCAGACGACTGTAATGTTGCGCTTCTTCTGTCAGAAACTGGTGAAGGTTTTTCTGGGCTTCCTGTCGCTCTTCAGGTGTCGTTGCAAAATTAATGGCTGTCACTCTGGTCTTCAGGGCCGGGTTTTTGATGTGGGAAGCGATGTAACCGTCGAACTGTCCATTTTTAACGGTTTTAATCCTTGCAACTATTTCCTGACATTGCTTCAGTAATTGAGTGGCTAAAGTCTGTTTTTGAGACGTATCCTTCCTGCTTGCAGATTCGTTTGCCAGGGATTGCAATTCCTGAAATGCGTTGTGAAATACAGCTTGATAGGTTGCCAACACTTCCCTGTCGTCGTCAGAAGCTTTGGCTTCCTGAATCCACACTGGCAGAAGCTCCATGATACTGTTCAGGTCATTGATTGAATGTTCGAGTGACTCCCTTAATGTCCGGGCATTTTTTGCCTGGCCTATATTGTGTGCTATTTCAGCCAGCAGCAGTTCGGGCTCGATGGCAGGTCGGGCTTCAGGGTGCGGGGTCATTTCCTCAATAGCGGGTGTGTCCGCTGCAATAAGCGATGTTTTTTCATCAGAAGTTGAAGTCGCTGGTGCTTCCGGTCCTATGGTAGGTTCAGTGTCAGGCGTTATTAATGCTTCTGGTTCGGTTTTGATCAGTGCTTCGGACGATATTGATTCTTCTAATCGGACTTTTGTTTCTGTGATCGCTGCAGTGGCCTGCCTCATTAGCGACTTTAACTGTGCCATGGACGCTTGCAGGCTTTTTTTTCTCAGGGTCCATTTCAGAGACTTCTCCAGTGTGTCCAGATCTTGCAAAATGGTTGTCAGGCTCTCGTTGGCTGCCATGACATTGAGAGCACTTTCGGCTTCAATCTGCCCATCCACTGTCAGTTGTGCAACCCGCTGCTGATAGTGAGTGGATAACGTTTTAAGGCTGGTTCTGACGGTGTCAACGGTCTCCATCAACTGGGCGCGGGATAGTTCGGCTTCCTGTTCTCCGGGCAGGTCTGCGACGGTTTTAAAATAATTATTTTCAACTTCCTGAATTTTTATTTCCCAGTCATCCAGCGTTCTGTTTCCAGCCTGGCTTGCCTGTTGCGACAGATATTGAGGGTTCTCGGGCTGCTCATGAACGGTACGCGGGTTGCCAGATGTCTTAAATAGACCTTCTGACGCTTTTTCAGCTCCTTCTGACTCTTTATCCTGAGTGATCTGGGGTGTTGTTATTTGGGACGATGATCTTCGAGTTGGTGACGTTGGCATGGTGGCAGTTCCCGAGGCCCGGATTTCTATTGTTGATATTTTTGTCGGCAAAGAGCTGTAATTTCGGATATTAGCGGGCGTTTTTTGTGGCTTTTCCGACTAAAATTCAGCCTGAACTATTTTGACTGGTCATTGATATGCCCACTAAGCGCCCAGCCGCTAAGCTGCACCCACGCAACCTTCATCAGGGACGCTATAACATCAAAGAGCTTTGTTCGGTTCATCCGAAACTAAGCACTTTTGTTAAACGCAATCCCCGTGGCGATAACACCATAGAGTTTTCCAGCCCTCAGGCGATCATTTGTCTGAATCAGGCATTGTTGAAGCATTACTACCAGATCCAGCACTGGGCTGTTCCAGACGATTATCTTTGCCCTCCCATTCCCGGCAGGGCTGATTATGTGCATTACGCCGCTGATCTTCTGGGCTCGGTGAATCTGGGCAGGGATTCGGTGAAGGTTCTGGATATCGGCACTGGCGCCAACCTGATTTACCCCATCATTGGCAGTCAGGTGTATGGCTGGCAGTTTGTTGGCAGTGATATCGATCCGGTATCGGTCAAGTCGGCAAAGCAGATAGTTAACAGCAATCACAACCTGTCAGGAAAGGTGAAGGTTGTCTTGCAGGAAAACAAGAACCAGTTTTTCAGTGGGGTCATTGATAAAGAAGATCGCGTTGCTCTGACGCTTTGTAATCCGCCTTTTCATGCTTCAAAGAAAGAGGCGGAAGCGGGCACAACCCGCAAATGGAAAAATCTGAAAAAATCATCGGCCAGACGTGGCAGTCAGTCAGGATCTATCAGTACAAAACAGCTTAATTTTGGCGGTCAGAGCAATGAACTCTGGTGCGAAGGCGGCGAGTTGCGCTTCCTGAGCGATATGGTGCGTGAAAGTGCAGAGTTTGCCCGACAGGTGTTTTGGTTCACCAGCCTGGTTTCTAAAAAAGAGAATATTGCACCTTTGCGAGAGCTGTTAACGGAAACAGGTGCAAAGCAAGTCAAAGTGAAGGCGATGAGTCAGGGGCAAAAAATCAGCCATATGCTGGCGTGGAGTTTTATGGACATTGAGGAGCACCGGAAGCCTCAGTCACAGTAATAGAGTGACTGACACGCCCATGTGCGTGTCAGTCCCGGCTGGTCAGAACCACTGAACGATCTGGTCCATACTTCGACGGGTTTTGGGGAATACGGGTTCATCCGCGCGATAACCCAGTGCCACCATCACTGCAGGTTTGTAGAGTTTTGGGTCGATACCAAAATGCTGCTCCAGAACATCAATTGTCCTGTCCATCTCAAAACCTTCGACAGGACAGGAATCAATGCCCATTAGAGCGGCCACTGACATTACATTGCCCATGGCGATATAAGCTTGCTTGGCAGACCAGTCGGTAATCTGTCGCTCGCCTTCAACTTTAAAGTCGTGCTCCTGAAACTTCTGAAATGCCTGGTTAATAAATCCGATAACATCCTCCGGCAGATGTTTCACCTTTTTCATAAAGGTTTGCTGGTAGTCACTGTTATGTTTCATGGTGGCGTCGGTATGAGCCAGGAAAATCAAGAAGTGACTGGCGGTACCCAGTTGACCCTCTGTACCGTTAAAAGCACCATTGGCACCCCAGGTAAAGTCACGGAATAGCTCGCGTTTTTCAGGGGTCTGAACAACCAGCAGCTGCCAGGGCTCGAACCCAAAAGAGCTGGGTGACAGACGGGCGGCTTCCAGAATCGTATCAAACTGTTCCGGACTGATTTTCCGATCAGGGTCAAACACCTTTACGGCGTGACGGAAGTTAAAAGCGTCGATGATCTGCTGTTGGATGGCTTTGTCCGATGCGCTCATGGTATGGCTCTCGCTAGAAATACGACAAATACCTTGTTCCTGACTGGGCAGGCTGTTGGAGGTATTCATGGAAAAGGTTAGCAAGAAATCAACGACATTTTACTGACGTCTATAGTCATTTTGATGGTCTTGTGGTGAATGAAGCAAATCTCAAAAGTGCGGCAGCGGCTGAAAAATATTTTTGGACATCTATGAGCCTGAGATTCAATGGCATTTATAGCGTGACATCGACAAACTGTTGCACTTGATAGGTGCTGGCTATCGTTTGGGGCTATTCAAAGCCAGCAATTCCCGACGAATTAATTCAGCCCAACAGTACCAAGGTCTGAGAAGGACCCATAAAAAAGCAAATTCCTGAACTTTGAGCTAAATTTCATGCAGTACTCATTCACTGTCGTATTTCTATGCCTGCTAAGCAAGACAAAATTTTGGTCGATCGGTTAATCAATACTGTTCGCCAGCAAGCATCCCTAATACCTGATCATCGTCCCAATAATTGCAAGGAAAAAATTCTTCTCTCTGATGCAATAATGTCCGGTCTGGCTGTGATGCACATGAAATGCCCTTCACTTCTGAGCTTTGAGCATGAATGTAAAAATCCAAGGGTTGTTCACAACCTGCGCCAGATGTACGGCGTTCAGCGTATTCCCAGTGACACCCATCTGCGGGAGATACTTGACCCTATTGAAACTGATCATTTCAGGCCATTTTTCAAGTCACTCTTCTCTTACGTCCAGAGTTCGAAGTGGCTAAAAAAGTTTCAGTATTTTGAAGAAGGCTATCTGGCTCCAGTGGATGGTACAGGGCATTTCGCTTCAGGCAAGATTAGCTGCCCTGAATGTTGTATCAAAAAAGCCGATACTGATACCCCCCAGTATTACCACCAACTGTTGGCTATATGTCTGGTCAAGCCCGGACAAAAAGAGGTCTTGCCTCTGATGCCAGAGCCTATTACCAAGCAGGTCAATGCTTCTAAAAACGATTGCGAAAAAACCGCACTAAAGCGGTTGCTGGAAAACGTCTACAGAGAACATCCCAAACTAAAACTGGTACTGACATTTGATGACCTGTATTCAGATGGGCCGACGATAAAAATGGTCAAGTCTTATGGGTACAGCTTCATTATGGTGGCCAAGGACAGCGACCATGCGTCATTGGTTGAGGCGGTTGATACTCTGGATGCCAGGGGTGAGGTTAACCGTTATGAATACGTTGATGAGGACGGCTACCGGCACTGGTTCAGATACGTCAACAACGTTCCCATCAACAAGAGTCACAAGGATGTTCTGGTCAACTATCTGGAATATGTTGAGATTAGCCCCAAGGGCGAGAAATACACCAATGTCTGGGTAACAGATATCCAACTGACTGACGACAGCGTCACCAGAGTGATGCGCGGAGGCCGTGCGAAATGGAAGATTGAAAATGAAACCTTCAACACGCTCAAGACACAGGGTTACCACCTCGAACACAACTACGGACACGGCAAGGAGCATTTGGCTACAAACTTTGCCTGCCTGACGTTTACCGCCTTCCTTATTGACTCATGTTACGCACCCAGAAAAATCTGCCATGCTTTAGAGCATGAACACAGAGCTGTTTGAGCTGTATAGCGATTACCTGCTGTCCTCATTCGGCAAAACGACAGCTACACAGCTGTCATCTTTGCTGGACGGCGCATACAGCCATGATCAGGTAACACGCCTTCTGTCCCGTAATCACTTCGACAGTAAGACTCTTTGGCACCATGTTAAAGCCGTTGTGCGTCAGGAAGAGCGCGATGATGGAGTACTTATTGCCGACGACACTATTCAGGAGAAACTCTACACTGATGAGAACGACCTGATTGCATGGCACTTTGATCACACCTTTGGTCGTTCGGTAAAAGGTATCAACCTTCTCAACTTTGTTTACCATGTCGGTGATATCTCTATTCCCGTGGCCTACAAGCTTATCGAAAAGCCTATTCAATACTCCGACGTAAAAACTAAAAAAGTTAAACGCAAGGCTGAAACCACCAAGAACGAAGACTTTCGGGAGATGCTGAAAGTTTGCTGTGATAATCAGCTCAAATTTCGTTACGTGCTGGCAGATAGCTGGTTCTGTTCTAACGACAACATGCTGTATATACGACACGAATGCGATAAGCATTTTGTCATGGCCAGCAAGTCAAACCGGAAGGTTTCGCTGAGTGAGGAAGATAAAAGTCGGGGGCGCTCACAGCGCATAGATTCCATTGATTTCTCAGAAGAAAAGCCTATCAAAGGCTGGATTGCAGGCGTGGACTTCCCCGTTCTGCTGTTCCGGCAGGTCTTTACAAACAAAGATGGCAGTAAGGGCATTCTCTATCTGATATGCAGTGATCTTGAGTGTGACGCAGAGGCTTTGAAGGCGATCTACAAAAAACGGTGGAAAGTTGAAGTCTTCCATAAAACACTCAAATCTAATGCGTCAATGGCCAAGTCACCGACTTATACAGTTTTGACGCAGAGTAATCATCTGTTTATGTCGATATATTCGGCATTTCGTCTCGAGGTGCTGGCTAATAAGCTTGATTTAAACCATTTTGAGTTGCGGGCAAAGCTTTATCTCACTGCATTGAAATCATCGTTCCAGAAACTTCAGTCGATGAAGGGGTGCGTAACATGAGTTATTGATCAGATAGAACAGTTAGGGTGTTGCTTGTTTCAGAAAGCCTGGACGGCAAGCCACTCTAAAAAAGCGCTTTGGGAGCATATGAGAAGCCTGTTTCAGTGGTTTTTCATTGACTCTTGGCGAGACTTTTTTATGGCAATAATCTCAAGAACCTCTGAAGGAGTTGGTCATAATATCCGTTCTGTTATTCCAGATACTTCATAGCTGCCGGGGTGAGCCTGTGTCTGAGCGAAAAATTCATCCAGAATGTCAGCTTTGGGCTGAAGGTTGTTTGCTGCAAATCCGAAAAATGGTTCACCCTGCAGCAGGGTATACGTCTTAAGGCGTATATTTGTCGGGAATTGCTGATTCAAAGCTATTCTGGCAATTGATTGCACGTTTAATGGCGTTGTAGAAACTATGGTCAGTATCATCGCGGATTAAAAAAACTACTTTAAGATGATTTGATAGATAAATGAATTATGTAAAAAATATTGTCACTTTTTTTGGTTTATATTTATCTAGGAGTTTAAGTAATAATGTGAATTAGTAGCTGTCAGGTTTTATGTTTTAAAGGTTTGATTTTGGTTTGATTAGACGAATGACTTTTTTATTAAATAAATCAATACGATTTTTGTCGAATTGATTGGTGTTTTTGTTATTGATGATAATTTTTATAAAATGAGATCGGGATCACTATTCTATTTAATTGGCATCAGCTATTGTGTAGAACTGTTTTAATGCGAAGCCTTGGGTCTAATTCCCCGCAGCTTGCTGCGAACTACTCAAGAGCTAACTTGATACCCCGGAGCTTGCTCCGGGGTAGTTCAATGGGTCGCCGTCGTCTTCTGCAGAAGAAACTGGATCTTAGTCGTGAGAGTGCCGGAGAACCCTGCAGTTCGGCCTGGTTTCGGGTTGAGGGCAAAATTGATGTCTGTGATATTGTAGGAAAAGAGCACACCGGCTGGCATGAGCGTGTTTCGGGTAACCACCCTGAAGATCCGGATTACAATCGTTTTAACTCAACCAACCATTTCATGGGAGATGGTTACTGGGTTTGGTTAATTCCCCTCTCTACGGGGTATACCAGTGTTGGAATTGTAGCCCTTGAAGAGCGGCAACCGTTCTCTTCCTACAACACCCTTAAGAAGTCTATGGCATGGCTAAACGACAATGAGCCAGATATTGCAAAGCTGCTGGAAGGAAAAGAGGTAGTGGCACAGTTCTGTGATTCTAGCCCTGTCTGCTAAAATACGACATTCGGCAACTTTGAAAAATGCGGTTTAAAAATGTGCCTTACGCAAGTCCTCTGTACAACATGTGGCAGTAACCAAGTTCGGCCTTTCGGATACAGCACTCATGATGTTCCACGATACTATTGCTGTAATGACAAATGTGAAATCAAAACCTTCATGCTTGAATATCGCTACAAGGCCTGTGAGCCTGGCGTTAAAGAAAAAATCATCGATATGGCAATAAATGGCAGCGGAATCAGGGATACAAGTAAAGTACTCGGAATAAGCAAGACAACAGTAATAAAGACTCTAAAAAAAAAGAAAGCGGTCTGGTAAAGGTCAACCCAAATATTCAAACTATTGATCTCAAGTCAGATGCAATTATTCATGTAGGGCTTGTCTGCCAAGAGGCTGAGCTAGATGAGCAGTGGTCGTATGTTCATGATAAATCGAACCAACGCTGGCTTTGGTATGCTGTTGATCACGCTACAAATACCGTGCTTGCTTATGTTTTCGGAAAACGGAAAGATGAAGTTTTTAAAGAACTCAAAACACTTCTGAAGCCATTTGGTATTAATAAATTTTACACCGATGATTGGGGAGCCTATGAGCGACACCTTGATGAAAACATGCATATTATTGGTAAAGCAAACACTCAGAAGATAGAGCGTAAAAACCTTAATTTTCGGACTTGGATTAAACGGTTGGCCAGAAAGACAATTTGTTTTTCAAAGCTCGAAAAGATGCACGATATTGTTATTGGATTATTGATTAATAAAGTTGAGTTTGGGGTCAATATTCACGCGATATAACAGTTCTGGCCCACTACCGGAAAAGAAATCCTTGATTTCAAAATGTTGCGCAGATACAGCCACTCTGTGAAGCAGGTTATCTCCAAAGATCAATGGGCCGTTACCGGAGAAGCTGGAGCTTTTATTGATCTATTTTATTCACCGGGTACGGATTCGATTAGCTACGTAAACTGTATGATCAGTGAAGCGATTGATGCACACCGCAAGCAAAAGGATGTACCGGAAAAAGTATTTGATATTCTAAATCGGGACTATATTGCCTGGGCTGATCGTACCACTGCCAATATCCAGGCTGGTTATCATTTTTGGGATGACGATGTTGTTGGAGCCATGAAAATCCTCTGGGATTTGACCAATTCGGTCTGGTTTAACGGAACCAAATTCAGAAACATGATTTTCGAAAAGGGCTTTATTGATAAGGTGCTTGAGTACGATGCCCAGTTTATGTCGATGCTGGATCGCTTTGAAAACCTGCGTAATCTTAATAAAAGAGTGGTTGGCCTTTTACATCATTGGAAAGCAGCTTCAGGCAGAACTGCCAGTTACGAGTGGATTGATTATTTCGAGCACCTGACTTTTCTCCGTGATGATGTGGTTGAACGGACTAAAGGCGCACCATCACCTTACAGTGATATTGAGAAAGCCTTTATGCGAGTGGAAGATATGGCTGTAAACCTGTTCCTGCTAGCGGTAGAAGACACCATGCCAGATAAGCTGGCTCTTATTAAAGAGAAATCAGCATCGCTCTGGGTTAACCCATACGCGGTGTCACTAAACTGTGAAAACTGGGATTCAGACGGTCTTTTCCAGCGGTTACATACAGATCGTGATATTTCCTATATGAGGGATGCTTTTAAAAAAGTGATCTCTTTCTGATAGAGAGACACCCCCGGTAAGAGCGCCGGGGGTGTCTATTGTGTTTGTCTTACTAGCGGGCTATTGCTGTTATTGCTCAGCCACTCCATGCTCGCCTTAACACACCCAGAATATCTTCATAATCGGCTTCTTTCGGATTGAAAATAATTGATCCGTCGTCAATCGCTACAGTAGCGATCCGCTCCAGCTGATCTTCGGCTACTTTCCCTGTTTCTTTCAGTGTTCTGGGCAACTTGTGATCCTGGTATAACGTATCCCTCAGTGTGCTGATGTAGTCAATTGCACGTTCTGCTCGTTGTTCTTTTGGGGTGGAGGTATAGATGTCCTCACCAGCCAGTGGCAGCAACAGCTCACCGATTTTGTCGCCATTGACTTCGCGGTTGTATTCCAGCACATAGGGCAGAAACAGATTCATGCACAGCCCGTGAGGGAGATGACAGACACCACCCAGAGCGTGCCCGAGAGAATGCACCATGCCTACCATGGAGTTGGAAAATGCAATGCCTGCCATGGTTGAGCCTTCAGCCAGAGCCAGACGACTATCGGCGTCTGATGGGTTTTTCAGGGCATTAAAAAGGTGACCGGAAATCTTTTTAATGGCAGCAAATGCATAGGCATCACTGACCGGGTTGGCAGCCAGACAGGTATACGACTCTATCGCATGGGTCATGGCATCCATGGCTGTCATTGCAGTAATGTGGGCAGGCAATGTCAGTGTCATTCTCGGGTCGAGGATGGCTGCATTGGGAAGTAAAAAGCCCGAGGCGTAACTGCGTTTAATGCCATTGTCATCGCTAATGACGGCGACAAGTGTGGCTTCTGAGCCTGTACCGGAGGTGGTAGGAATCACAAAGAAAGGCTTCAGTGGCCGTTTAAGTGCGTGGGCTCCGGCGTATTGGCTCAGGTCATCGCCACCCTCCGAGACCAGAATGTTAACCGCTTTTGAAGTGTCGATGACCGAGCCTCCACCTATAGCGATAATGGAGTCACAGCCCTGTTTGCGATAAGTGTCAGCTGCCTGTCGAACACAATGTTCGCTGCTGTCCTGTGGTACATCATCAAACACGTTTGAGACAGTGATGTTTGATTCGGCAGAGGCTGTCACAACATGCTCAACCAGTCCTGCGCCCTGTACACCTTTGTCTGTAATGATCATGGGGGTTGACAGATCGAGGAGCGACAATTCAAAGGGCATATGTTCAAGGGCTTTATGACCCGCAATGATTTTTACCGGGGAAAAAAACTCATAGTAGGAATTATTCATAGTCTTCATCCAAATAGTCATCGTCCAAGAAGAATGCTTTTGGTGGCCTGAGCGTAAATCTGTGTTGCTTTTGTGACTTTCTCTTTTAAACCAAGGTCATGTGGATAGCGTTTTAATGCCCTTCGAGCAATAAATCTCGGCAGTATTAATGCTTCCAGCCGGTTCAGAATACGAACGAATTTTGTCGCATAGTTGAGATCGCCTTCTGCCACCATACGGTCACGGGCAAAAGAGATGGCCGTGCCCTCCTGAAAACTGAACACCAGAAAAGCATGGCTGGTGTGTTTGAAACGTATGGTGAGGTCTGCCGGTTTATGAGGACTTCTGAGTAACTCCCCATGAGCTCGCCGGTTGCTAAAACAACCCTAACCGACGGCGGTTTCAACCGGCGTTAATGTGAAGCCCATATCTTTAGCCTTCTGCTTCAGGGTTTTTAAAACTCTTTCTCTGTAACGCTGCTCAAAATATTCCTGACCTTCATCTACATACTGACTCCCATGTTTGAGCATACTGTAAACCAGCCTTGCCAGCTTATGTGCTGTTGCCGTAATCGCCTTTGGAGCACCAAGCTTGCTTCGCATTCTACGGTAATAGGCACCCAGGGCGCTTTTTGAGTTGGCCAGTGCATAAGCCGCCAACCTGAATGCTGTTGCGGCTGCGCCTGGCAAACGCTTGGTTTTCCGGTTCAGAACTTTACCACCGGATATTTTGGTTCCGGGACAGAGCCCTAACCAGGAGGCAAAATGTTTAGCGGAAGGCCATCGACTCATATCCAAACCGATTTCTGAAACAATCTTCAGAGCCGTATTTTCGTCGATGCCGTCGATATCAGTCAGATCGACACCACTCACCCGGTTGAGCTCTGAACGCACATCAAAGTCTGGAGCGCAACGGGACTTCCGTTTTTTTGAAGGCTTATCTGGCGTAGAAGGCTTTTGAGAGTCTTTATCATCTTTGCTGTCAAATGTGTTGAGCTTCTGTTCCAGAGCTTTGTCACAAGCCCTGATTTTTTCATCATAAGTATCGTAAAGTTCAACAGCTTGCCGCAGAGCAAATACATGCTCATCCCGATAATGCCCCTTCAGGGATTTGGCGATTTCTTCCTCGGATTTTTTGCAGTGCTTGTCACGATATCTGGCCAGCTCCACAGGATTCCGCTGCCCATTCAGTATGGCGCGGATAATAGTCATACCGGTTTTTCCGGTAATATCAGTCACCACATTATCCAGTAACAGATTCATCTGTCGAAGTGCCTTTTGCATATGCTGGATGTGGGAAGCACGGTAGCCAACAAGAGTGTCACGTTGTCGTCTATAGGATCGCAATGAACAAACCTGTTCATCCGGGCGGAACGCGCCATTGAGCAATCCGTAAGTATGTAACTGCAAAAGCCATTGGCAGTCCAGAACGTCAGACTTACGTCCGGCAACATTCTTTACATGTCGTGCATTGACCAGTTTTACATCAAGCCCCCGGGATTCCAGTATTTCAAACGCAGGTATCCAGTAAATCCCGGTTGACTCCATCACAACGGTGGTAATGCCAAGCTTTACGAGCCAGTCAGCCATAGCTTCAAGGTCTGCGGTAAAACAGCCAAATGAACGCACCGGTTGTTCATCTAACTCTTCTGGCACTGCAACAAAGTGTGACTCTGACCCGATATCAATACCGGCGGCAAAGAGATTGATTTTCTCCAGATGTCCAGCAATACGCTTTTTGACTCTGTCAGAATGGGAACGGTTGGATTTGCTGCGGCGAGACATGGTTTACCCTCTATACTTCTGTGCGAAGGCATATCCGGATATGGGGCTGTCGATGATTCGCATTCTTCCGAACGAGATCGCATATTGCGTCATCAGTGATGTTGTCGCCAGCTCCCCGACCACGCTTTCAAACGGGCAAAAGGCACCAGTGTGTTTACGGTCTCTGGTCCGGATATGTCTTCCTTTCTATCATAGGCATGTAGACAGTAGTTGGGAGAAAAGTTACTCATAGATGTTCAGCCGGGGGCCCGGCTTGGAGCGCTTTCAACCAGCTCGAACAGCCCGACGTCCGTTACTTTTAGTCTAAAGCCTGCCCCTTGCGGGCTGGTGATCATTGCAATGTGATAGTTGTCGGGTATCTTCTGTATTTCTTCCTGCGCCTGTTTATCGAACCTGCCCAGTGCAGATAATGCATTGCCCACGATGACGGTCATTATCTTTACATAAACCGTTTTTAAGCCTGTCAGATACTGAGCCTTCATTATTATTTCTTTATTGTTAGTGAAGTCAGAAAAATATACCGGCTTCTCAGGTTGACGTCTATTGACGACGGGACAGAACTATTAAGACCTGTACGTTCGTAGTGAACAGCGCCTTAGTTATGAGAGGTCGTTTCTGGCAGCCACTGTACATCTAAACTACAATTTTTCTCCAGTGACGCAGGGTGCCTGTTGGATACAACCCTTTATCAGGCTGAGATCATACCTGTTGAACCTGACCCGGTTAGTACCGGCGTAGGGACTGTCGTTATGCTATTGATTTGCCTGTTATGCTGCGGGAGAAAGCATTGTCGTTTATTGGGCGGCTCTGAAAAGTGATTCTGCAACAGAAAGGCTGTGTTCGTTCAGGGCTGTATGCGTTGCTATTCCGTTTGGATTTTTTTAGGGGATTCACGCATGTCCGATATCGTTATTTCTACAACAGACAACTCCCGGCTTTCTCTGCTCCTGAACTGGTACGCCAATCCTTATCATACGCCGATTTTTATGGCGCACTATCTGGGTTTCTATGAAGACGAAGGTCTTTCGCCTGCCATTATGGAAACCACCGATCCTTCCGATGTCACCGATCTGATTGGCCAGAATAAGGTCGATATCGCCCTGAAAGCGATGATCCATACCTATGCTGCAAGGGCAAAAGGCTACAAAGTGGTTTCTACCGGTACGTTGTTTCACGAGCCTCCTACCGGACTCATCTTCTTGAAATCCAGCGGCATTAAAGGTTTTGAAGATATCCGGGGCAAACGCATTGGTTATATTGGTCGATTCGGGAAAATCATTATTGATGACCTTGCCCGACGTGCAGGTATCGAATTGGACGCCTATGAAACAGTACGAGTCGGCATGAATATGACGGACGCTATTTTGCAGAATCAGGTGGATGCCGGTATGGGAATAGGCTGTTTCCAACAGGTCGAGCTGGAGCAGGCCAGTGGGCAGGAAACCGGCATACTGCGTGTGGATGAACTGGCCGGTTTGGGTTGCTGTTGTTTCTGTTCCATTCTGTTTTTGGTGAACGAAGAGTACCTTGCGCACAATGAAGACAAAGTTCGCCGTTTTATGAAGGCAACCCAGCGCGGTGTTCAGTGGACGCTGGAGAATCCGGAAAAAGCCTATGACCTGCTGTGCCAGAACATTCCACGGTTAAGAACCGAGACATTCCGTAAAATATACATCAGCTGTCTGCCTTATTTCTCCAGAGATCTGGTTAATGTTGAGCGTGACTGGGACAAGGTTGGGACTTATGCTCAGGAACTGGGTATTACCGATGAATCCATGGATGCCATGAGCTGCTACAGCAACGAGTATCTGCCGGAAAGACCCTATGCTGACTTCCAGCCTCTGGACGGGCATTACCTGTCTGAGTCAAGAGCAGCGTCCTGATTCTGAAGTCGATTATTGCAGAACCGTTATCATTAACCAGTGGACGACAGCGTAAAGTCTTTATTTTAGTGATATTGTCTTTACGCTGGAAAAATAATATTAACATCACCACAAGTCATACGGAGTCATGGAATGGATTCGCTAATGACCAACAGCATCAAGAAAATTGTCACCCCGTCAGAAAAGAAAAAGACACTCACACCCAGTACGTTGCGGATCGGGCGTCGCTACCGGCCTAACCGGCTTGAGCAAGACTATGATGCCATTGTCATAGGTTCGGGTATTGGCGGTTTGACGACGGCAGCCTGTTTGTCCCGAGCGGGTAAGAAGGTGCTGGTGCTGGAGCAGCATTATACGGCCGGTGGCTTCACGCATGCCTATTCGCGTAACGGTTACGAATGGGATGTGGGTATTCATTATATTGGCGACGTAGGCACAAAAAAGACGACCAGCCGACAGCTGTTTGATTTTATCAGTAATGGTCAGTTGAAATGGGCAGCTATGGATGACAACTACGACCGTTTTTTCTTTGGTGAAGAACAGTTTGATTATATTGCAGGTAAAGACAAGTTTATTGCTTCTCTGAAGCAGCGTTTTCCCGCCGAGCACGATGCTATTGATGAATACATGAAAAGGCTGAGTGAAGTGAACAAGGCTATGCGCTGGATTTCGATGGAGAAACTGGCAGATGGACTGACCGGCAAGCTGCTGAAACTCATTCGTAAAGCCAAAGTGCCTGACTACCTCAACCGTACCACGTATGAAGTACTTAAAGACCTGACCGACGATGAGCTGCTGATTGCTGTTTTAACCGGACAGTGGGGGGACTGCGGTGTACCACCGAAAGAGTCCAGTTTTATTATCCACAGTCTGATAGCCAAACATTATTTACATGGGGGTTATTATCCTGTGGGTGGTGCATCGAAGCTGGCTGAAACCATTATTCCTGTGATTCAGCAAAGTGGTGGTGAGGTGTTTACCTATGCCAATGTGGGCGAAGTGCTGGTGAAAGACAATCGCGCTTACGGTGTTCAGATGGTGGATGGCACCCGAATTACGGCACCTGCAATCATCAGTAATGCCGGGGTGTTTAATACATTTCAGCGATTGTTACCTCAGGCTGTTGTAAAGAAACACGGCTATGATCAGCTGTTGAAAAAGGTAAAGCCGTCTTTTTCTCACCTCGGTCTTTATATCGGTATCAAAGAATCAGCGGAAGCTTTGGGTATACCGAGAACCAACTTCTGGATTTATCCTGATACCGATCACCAGCAGAATATTGCCGCTTTTAAGAAAGATTATCAGGCTAAGTTTCCTATCGTTTATATCTCTTTCCCTTCAGCGAAAGACCCAAGCTGGGAAAGTCGTTACCCGAACACGTCTACCATAGAAATCGTCGCGCCTGCAGATTTCAGCCATTTTGAACAATGGAAAGATGAACAATGGGGTAAACGGGGAGATGAATACGATGCTTTAAAAGCATACTTCACTGATCGTTTGCTGGAACATCTTTATGAAAAGCTACCCCAGCTGCGAGGAAAAGTAGACTACTGTGAATTATCAACGCCACTCTCAACAGACTTCTTCTGTTTCTACAAACGTGGGGAAATCTACGGTTTAGAACACGACCCTGAACGTTTTGAACAGGACTGGTTACGCCCGAAAACTAAAGTAAAAGGGCTGTACTTAACCGGGCAGGATATTATGTCCTGTGGTGTCGCAGGTGCCATGATCGGTGGTTTCGCTGCGTCCCTGAATGTGCTGGGTTTGCGCAGTGGCTTGAAGTTATTGAAACAGTTTAAGAATGCAACGTATCAGGAAGAAGCTATAGTTGATACGCGAGCTGAAACATGAGTTAAGTCGTGTATCAATCGTACCATTCAGGATGACCGGTACAAAATAGACATAAGGGCATAAGAGGCTGTTTCAAAAGCTATAGACCACTGACTCAAGAAAATTCGTACACAATGTATTACCCTTCATAGAGTTTCTTTGATGGAGGGTTCTCCATGTACCCCTCAGATTTGACTGATGACCAGTGGAAAGTCATTCAGCCCTTCTTCCCCGATCCGGGATATGACCAACCCAAAAATGGCAGACCCAGAGAGTGGGCTTATCGACACATTCTGGATGCGATTATCTATGTTGATAAAACAGGCTGTCAGTGGCGACAGTTGCCTTCTGACTTCCCGCCTTGGGGAACCGTTTACACCTATTTCCGAAACTGGCGGCTCGATGGAACCTGGAAGAAATTACACGACGCTTTGAGAGACAAAGTAAGGCTGAGTGTTGTCAAATTAGCTCAACCAACTGCAGGGCGATCTCATTTGGCTTGCGGCAATAAAATCACCCCAAGAATCTGGCATTCTGCAATATGATTTGCAGGATGTTTTAAATGATTTTTTTGAACTGCTCTCTGAGCTGACCGAAGTTCGTGCTGATAACCATCGCTATCCACTTCCTCACCCTGTATTTATTGCCATTTGCATGATCCTTTGGGTGCATAAGAGGCTGTTTTAAAGCTTCACAAGCCTTCAAACCATTATGCGAATCATGCATATCCGGATGAAGGCTTCGGAACTCTCCGTCAGATATCCAAAGTCTTTTGATAATCGGCTTGAACCCTCATACCAACCAAGCGTTCTCTCGACAGTCGGGGGCTTCAAAAGAAGCTATATTTGAGCGAAATTCCAGCCCGTAGCTGCATCAAATTCCAGAGGAGATTTTACTTGAAAGCGCCCCAGGCCGAACGCGGCCAAACATCTATGAGTAACTAACGTTCCAATAAGCCCTTTCTTGTACTTTATTATCAAAAATATAAATCCAGTGACAACAAGGCTTGTGGAGTGAGTTACTCAGAAGCCCGTAGCTGCATCAAATTCCAGAGGAGATTTTACTTGAAAGCGCCCCAGGCCGAACGCGGCCAAACATCTATGAGTAACTAACGTTCCAATAAGCCCTTTCTTGTACTTTATTATCAAAAATATAAATCCAGTGACAACAAGGCTTGTGGAGTGAGTTACTCAGAAGCGCCCCAGGCCGAACGCGGCCAAACATCTATGAGTAACTAACGTTCCAATAAGCCCTTTCTTGTACTTTATTATCAAAAATATAAATCCAGTGACAACAAGGCTTGTGGAGTGAGTTACTCAGAAGGACTTGCCGGATTTGATGTTATTAAACCTAAAAATCAGCTTAGATCGAGATTTGTGAAGTTTACGACGTTTCACAACCATACAACTCTGATTAACGGGTCTAAAAATTAGACCAGAGTAGTATATTTTCAAGTTTTTCTTCAAAATTATTGTCGAGTTATTCTTCAGTTATTGTCAGCATATTCTTCATATTGTTAGCTTATGCTTCAAACAACAAACTTCCTATTCAGCTTTTATAGGAAATACACGACACTAAGTGATCATTGACCAACCCCATGGCCTGCATGTAAGCGTAACAAATGGTGCTGCCAACGTATTTGAAACCGCGTTTTTTCAGGTCTTTGCTCATGGCATCGGATTCAGGTGTGGTGACGGGAACGTCTTTCATGGTTTTCCATTGATTGACTATGGGCTGGTGGTTCACGAACTGCCAGAGGTAGTCTGAAAAACTGCCAAACTCCTCCTGTACCTTTATAAATGCCTGAGCATTAGTGATTGCGCTGTTCACTTTGAGACGGTTGCGAATAATGCCTGCGTCGTTCAAAAGACGCTCCACGTCAGTGTCGTCAAAGCGGGCAACCTTTTGAACATCGAAGCCTGCCAAGGCTTTTCGGTAGCCTTCACGGCGTTTCAGTATGGTCAGCCAGTTCAGTCCTGCCTGTGCCCCTTCCAGAATCAGGAATTCAAACAGAACCTGATCATCATGGCAGGGAACACCCCATTCGTCATCGTGATAACGAATATAGAGTTCATCATCGGTGCACCATGAACAGCGTTCCTGTTGGACTGGTTGCTGAGACATTCGGTTTCTGCTCCCGTCAAAATAAGACAGTTGTAGCAGAGTTTGCTGGTTCTGGTAAACGGTTAATCAGTTCTGGCTGATCATGCTGGCGGCTTTTAACACCTCGTTGACAAACAGCGTCAGTAATTTGGGCTGGTATTTTCTGTCCCGGTAAACAATATAAGCTTCCCGAACCTGCCGGTTGTAGTCGGGCAGTAACCGGATCAGCTCAGGGTATTCATTGGTCAGAACCGTGGGCAGAAAAGCGATGCCCAGACCTTTTTCAACGAGCTCTATGATGACTCGAATATCGTAAACCACCAGACGGGGAGTAATATGAAATTTTTCGGCAATGTTATCGCCTTTAAATAAAATGACATCGTGCTTGTGGTCAACATTCAGCCATTGATGGTGATACAGATCCTGAATGGTTTCCGGGCAGCCGTGTTGCTCGAGATACTGTTTACTGGCGTAAATGCCGTGATAGGAGTTGAACAGCGGTCTGGCAATCATGTCCTGCATATCGGAAATATCAAAGGTCAGTACCAGGTCGCGGTTGGTTTCCGGTTTGGCTTGCTGGTGGCAGAGGGTCAGGTCGAAATTGACGCCCGGGTAACGCTGCAGAAAACCTTCAATTACGTCTCCCACAAACTCTTTGTAAAAGTTGTGAGGCATGGATATATCCAGTGTTCCGGCAATTTCGGCCTGCTGGCTGACCAGCTGGGAAAAAGACAGCTCTATCTGTTCCATACCCGTCATCAGAGAACGATAGGCTTTATCTCCGGCTTCAGTTGCCACCAGTTCCCGCCCCATTTTTTGCAACAGCCGAACATTCAGACGTGCTTCCAGAGCCGATAGCCGGCGGGACATGGTGGATACAGGCAGCTCAAGCTTTAGAGCCGCCTTTTGCAGTGAGCCTTCTTCGATCACGGAGCAGAGAAGGTATAAATCATCAATGTTTCCAAATATGGAATCCAAAATCCTGTTTTCCGTTATTTTTTTGTGATTTCAGAGGATTTTATACTCTTGGACACACTAAGCAAACAGTGACTGACAAGGAGAAGGTCATGAACAGAAAAGAATTTTTAATTAACTGCTTTTTGTCATCCGTTTTTATGACACTGATGATGTCCGGTGTCATCTCGGGAACAAAGGTGGGCTTTGGTTCTGCCTGGCTCGGTTACTGGACCGAGTCCTTTTTGTTCGCCTGGCCTCTGGCTCTTATTTTCAATATGACCATTGTGCCGCAGGTGAGAGGGCTGTCCATCTGGCTGGCCAATATCGGTCGTTCCAAGTGATGAGTGTGCTCCTGCCTGAAACAGAGTCTGCTTCTGCCCGATGCCGCTAATGGTTATACCGTCAAGCTATCTTTCCATGACTCCCGGTGAGTGAATTTGCAGATTGTTTGAATCAATGGTCATTGAATACTGCCGATAAAAAGCAGGATAAAACAGGCAGTCTGGCTGTTTATTCCGGCAAAAACGGTGAGCAGGAAAATCTTGCAATGTTCAATGGCATAGGACCCCGACCTACCGACAGAGGTCGTTTAGCACCCAACCATAAGTTAGCGGATGGGAAGGCGCCCAAAACTTCCGACTATCGTGATGTCCAAATTGTAACTCCTGATCTTTCTAAGGATGAAACAGATCCTTCGCCCCCCACAAGACAGCTTCATCGCAGGCAGGTTCGGCCTGTTTATGTGAAAAGTGCAGCCATGGGCTCCGGGCCTGTGTTGTGGCAGCCTACTACCCGACAGGCACCACACCCGGTAACCAAACCTTTGTCAGATGAGCAGTGCGCCGGTTTACCAAAACGCACTTTTGTTGATCGGGTGATGGCACTGGCTGTCTGCATTCTGCTGGATATGCGTTCAGTGCGGCAAAAATTTGTGTCGTACACCTCGGCAACGGCCTATGCCATAAAAGGACAGCTTCAGAAACTGCAACAATTGTTGAAACGGGATGATGCCGACCTGAGTGAAGATGAGCGCGCAGAATCCAGAGAGATGGTCAAAAACCTGCGTAAGGATGTTAAACAGTACAAGAAGGCAAAGTT
This sequence comes from Endozoicomonas montiporae CL-33, assembly GCF_001583435.1. NCBI lineage: Bacteria > Pseudomonadati > Pseudomonadota > Gammaproteobacteria > Oceanospirillales > Endozoicomonadaceae > Endozoicomonas > Endozoicomonas montiporae. Next base: position 1,424,834 of record NZ_CP013251.1, read on the forward strand.
GGATGAAGCGCATAATTATATTCAGCTGGTAAAAGCACTCAAGAAAATCAATCGTGGCCAAATCGATAGCCACAAAGTGCATTTGACGGGTATGGAACTGGCGGGTGGGCGAGCCAGCCTTGAAGATATTGATATGACGATAAAAGGGGTGGATGTTGTTAGTAACGCCAGTGGTGATCTTGTTCCTCAGTTAAAAGCAGATATCAAAGCCACCCTGGTATTACCGATTCCGGGTAAGCCGCCGGTTCGTGTCAGTATCGATGTTGAGGGTGCAAAGCTGACACTGGAAGGGCGAATAATGCCTATAGTGAACTCCTACATTCAGGGGAATATGGTTGAAAAACTGTTTAAAAATATTCGTCACCTTTGGAAAAACAAGGAAGCTAAGTTTCAGTTGAGTCATTTCGGGCTGTCTGCCGAAAGAGTCTCGGCAAGGCTGGATGATGTTGACCCAGGGGCAGTCAGTCGTATTGTCGCACGATCAAAGTATGGCGACCGACGTGCCATTAAAACTATTTTGACACAGCTTAAGATGCCGGTGGATGTCCAGATTGATGAGCTTGAAGTGTTCGATCAGGGACAGGAGCAACCGATGCTGAAGGTTGATGACATCTCTGCGCATCTGAAGTGCCGACCGATTGATAATGTTCAGGAGGGTGAAGAAGAAGCCCGTGAGCTGGGCATACAAACCGGCAATATTCATCTGGATACGCAGCATGCTTCAGACCTTGGCAGTCAGGTAGTGCAGAAAATGGTAAAAGCACCTCTGACAATAATGCCGGGAGACAAAGGGGCTGCTTCAACCGTTTCTGCTGTTCTGCAAGAAGAGTCCGGGCGCCTCACCGGTGATATTAACCGTTCAGAAATTAAATTTTCCATGGACTGTCTTCATCAAAAGGAAGGATGTAAATCTATTGGTCACGAACAGCTCGATGTCTGGGTTGATCAGCTTGGTGTTGAGAAAGAGGGAGCAACCCGGGCTGACATTGGCATCAGTGAAGTACATCTCAGTATGGAGAAACAGGGGCCGGATCGTTCGGTCACTACAAAGCTGCATGACTTTATCGGCGATGTCGATCTTCAGAAGACCTATCCGGACAGGGAGCTGAAACTGGACGTTCATGGTCGTGTGCAGGGGCTGGATGCAGAATTGACGGTGACAAAAAAAGATGGAAAGAGTGATTACCACTGGGAGGCGTCCGACGTAGATATCAAAACAACCCCCGGGGCAATGATGTACACCAAAGGAGCACTGGAAGTGTCTTTACCGGGCGATGGTCTTATTTCATTCAGCTCTCTTGAGTTTGATAGCAAGGCTCAGGTTGCCGGGCTTAACAGGGAATTTCATCTGAAAGGATTCAGTGGAGCAGGCAATGGTGATATACGTGTGAAAAATCAAGGCAGCGAGTGGAGTATACCTGTCAGAGGTTCCGGTGAACTGCATTCTTTAGACTTACATACACAGAAACAGTCTGCAGGGGCTCAGGATATTCCTGAAACACTGACTTATGCTCAGCAGGGGGCACTTAAACTCAAAGATCTTGGGGTGTCCGGCGTTCGGCTTGGGGAAGTGGCGACTGATATTGATGAGCATGGTAATGGCACCATTCGGTTGAACAGGGTTGAGTTGAATGGCTCAGAGTTGCTCAAGAATGCAGGCATTCTACCTGAAAACTATCAGAAGTGGATTACTCCGGCATTGGTTGAAGGGCGTATTTTCCGGTGTGACATCGCATTAAAGGTAGTGGATGGGAAGATTATCAGTGATGACTCAGAAGTCTCAGGTCTGGATATAGAGCATACAGAAGATTCTGGTAAAACCCTGAAAGGTCAGGCTTACGGTTATGTTCTGGGCATGCTCCAGGGGCTGGTAAACCGTCTTGATGTGTCTGGAATGAGTGTTCATGAAGGGCGTTTGTGGCTGGAGCTGAACCTTAAAGGCTTTTGTCTGCCTGTTCCCCTCTTCAAGGTGGGGTCACAGCATGTGAACGAAAATGGTAGTGTTTCGATAACCGGGTTGTTGCATGAAAAGACCGGTGTGCAGCTGATGGGAATGCGTGAACATCGTCGTGAACTGATTGACCGTGTCAATGCGGGTGATCAGAGCAGCCTTGAGGCTTTTGAAGAGGCTTGTAAAACCGCACCCAGGCAGGAGACGGTGGGTATTCTTCAGCGGACTGATATTAAAGGGGTTCTGCAGAAAGCCAGAACCGGTGATCCCCAGGCGCTGGCCAACCTGCCGGTATTTTACCAGCTGTTCCTGCGATATCCGGAAACCGTTAACAGGGCTTTGCAGGTGCGGGAGTTTATTGACACACCTGCTGAGAGTCTGGATGACTTTACTGTTGAACCGTATGCCCGAAAGGTTGACCCTGTCATTTTATTTCAGTGTATGCAGCGGGAGGGTAAACCGGAGAAGGCATTACATGTCATGGATCAGGCGCTGGCCCGTTCACCTTACAATGCCCGGTTGAATTATTTTTCTGCACGCCTTTTGGATGAGCTGTTGCAATCGCCCTTTATGATGGAGAAAACTGATGATGAACGTCATTTTTATCAGGTAAAAGCGGGTAGCCTGCTTGCCAGAGCTTCCAGAGGCGGTTACTCAAGAGCCAGTGAAAGGCTACAGGAAAAAGCGGGGAATAATGACCCTTATGCGATTCTGGCACAGTGTGGTGACACGCTGACCCATACAAAAGACATACATCAGTTTTATAAGGTGTTAACGCAGCTTGAGGCACTGGCTGGTCATGACCAGACCGATATAAGGGATTGTGCAAAACAGATTTTAATCAACAGAGCGAGAAACAGTGACAACATGTTTCTCCATCCAGATCAAACACAGGTTAAAGAGTTGGATAAACAGCACAGTCTGATCAGTAAAAAGCGGGAAGATGAACTCAGTGGTATCGATACTTATCGCTGGGGGCTGCGTTATCTCTATGGGGTTGATGGTGTGGGTGCTGATCCTGTTCAGGCCATACGTCTATTGAGCCTGAGTAAAGAAAAAGGCATCCCGGCTGCAGAGCCTCACTTACATGTAATGGATCAGGTGGCTTATCCTGCATTGGCAGCTGCTGCTGCCTGATCTTCAATGACTCAATCAGCAGTACTTGACTCAGGAAGGTCTGGTATTGGGCCGGAGAGATGTAGACAGGTTTTCATCGATCAAAGCTACAAGTGATATCTTCCCGCGTCCTTTGGCCTGGGTATGAAACGCATTACTTTTTTCAGGTAGCTTGGTGTAAGTTTTTATACCTCGTCCTCCTATCATGGGAAGTTCCAGTTTGATCTCCTTGCCTCTTATGGTGTCTTTGAGTTTTGTGTGGTCGGAGTTGATGGTTTTAATCAGTACTTTCTGAATCATTTTCTGTACAGAATTCAGACCTTCTTTGGTTAAACCCGAAGCGCCCATGGTGTTGAGGTCAATCATTCCGTTGGTCACTTTTACGCCGAGCCGGACCGCTGATTCCTGATCCTGTTTGCCGGAAATATTTTTACTGACTTTTTTAGGCAGCCACTCAGGGCATACCTCTTTGAGTTTTTTGTATTCAGCTTTGACAGTGAATACCAGTTCGCCACTGAGAGTATCATCAAGGCGTAGATAACCGCTGGACAGTTTTACAGGCCCGGCTTCAAGGTCATCCAGTTCTAACAGCCCGATCTGCATGGAGGGCTTTTCAGGACCACCTTTGGCGACAAAGTTCCGAACCTGACTGGCATGAACATCACTGAATGTGATTTCTGATCCTTTAACGAGGCCAGACCCGCTCAGCATTGCGCCGGACCGTTCGACATTTATTGTTATTGCACTGGCATCAAATTTGACGGAACTTGATTCTTTGCTGATGATCGGTTCTGGTTTATCGAGGTGTGCCTGAACTTCGGTATTGATGCTCTCAGTGTTGATGGCTGAGGGTATGGTCATGCAGTAGCTGGCAACGGCTTCACCGACCAGAGACAAAAGGTTGGTAGTGCCAGCCAGTTGAACATTCGGGATACTGATATGCAACTTGTCTGGTACGCCTGAGCCGGATTCCAGCTCCAGTGAAAAGGTCAGTTCGTCGGCTTTGACAGACATCCCGTCAGCACCTGCCTGTGAAGGCGATGCCTGAGTTTGGATATTGTTCAAATGGATGTTACTGACATTAATAGTGTATTCAGGGTATTTAATCGAGAATTTTGCCTTATCAATATGAATATTGCTGTGCATGCCAAGGTGTAGACCGGCAATGGAAAAAGCGAGCTGGCTGACTTCTTCCTTGGTCATGCCGCTGACTTCGACTCCGGCTTTTTTTAACAAAGGGGTGACGGCATCCACATACTGATCCGGAGTATTAAATCCCATTTGATCCGCAACTATTCCGAGTCTGGCTACCGTACCCTGCGTTAAGGCAGCTCCCAGCCCGGTCAAACCGGCGGCAAACTTCACCACCTCCGGAGCCCCCTGATGAATATTGGAGGCCATTGATCCCAGGGTTTCCCTGCTGGTGTTATAAAAGTCGGAAATAAAGGCTTTTGATACATTAACTACTTCACGCCCGGCAGACAAAGCACTGGAGGCTGCCTGAAACAGTGTATTGATATAGCTTCTGGGTTCTTCATGTTGAACCGTTCGTTCCGGAAGTCTTTTGGGTGCTGTTAGCTGGCTGGGGGTACGCAGCCCTTGTAATGGCCGGGCATCAACGGCTTTTACAGGTTGTGAACTGTCATTCCTGCGGGCAGCAGGAGCGGATACCTGATACTGGTTAGGGAGTACACCTCTGGCAGATGGACCTTCCATAGCTTGTGCGCGATTATTTTTTAAACCATTCTTCGTTTTTATCGGCTTGCTGATAGGGGGTGTGAATTGAATTTTCTGCTCATCAGTATCCGTAGATAAAACACTGTCAGTTTAGTGAGCAGGCAGGTATGCTGTTTATTAAATACATCCCAGAGATAATGATCGAATGGTAATTTCCGACAAAAAGGTCGTAAAGATTCATTACACCCTGAAGAACCAGGGCGGTGAAGTCATGGATAGCTCTGAAGGCCACGAGCCTCTGGCTTATCTCCAGGGCGCCGGTAATATTCTGGAAGGTCTGGAAAATGAGCTGACTGGCAAGCAGGCAGGAGACAAACTGAAGGTTTCTATCGAAGCGGCTGAAGGCTATGGCGAATACGATGAAAGTCTGGTTCAGCCTGTACCTATGGAACAGTTTGGTGAGCATCAGGTAGAAGTGGGTATGCAGTTCCATGCTGATACTGCCATTGGCCCTCGTATTGTGACGATTATCGCGATTAACGAAGAAGAAAAGCAGGTTGTTATTGACGCCAACCACGCTCTGGCGGGAGAAGACCTGTTCTTCGATGTCGAGGTGGTTGAAGTGCGTGATGCCTCTCAGGAAGAGCTGGATCACGGCCATGTGCATGGGCCGGATGGTCACGAGCACTGATTAGCTTCGGCTGAAACAGCCGGATGGTGTAGACATATACTGTCCGGTTTTTTTGTGCCTGTGCCACCTGCCTTCCAAATACCAAGTCTGGTTGCAGCTCGATTTCAACAACAATATTTACCTTTTATTTCGCGACTTAATGGATGTATAGTTCGCAGCCATTTTGTTTGTTTGTCGATTGTTTGTTGTCTATGCGACTCCTGACTGCGCCACTTGTGGCAATGGGTATTACCCTCTCTGTTTATACTGCTGAATACGCGTTTCCCTATTGGGCAGTCATCGAACAATGGAAAGATCCGGTACTGTTTTTTGCGGGTCTGATAGCGGGCGTACGCTGGCCGGACTGGGACTTTCTGATTCCGGGTTTAGGTCATCGTTCCGGTCTGACCCACTCGGCATTGTTGCCATTATTCGTGTATTTTCTGGCATCACCCGGGCTGGCTTCCGGTTTGTCACTGGGCATTGCACTGCATCTGTCTTCTGATATTCAGCCTAAAGCCTGGACGGGTGGGGCATTGATTAAATTTCCTGTCGTCGGCAGCATAGGTAAAAAGCTATCGCCGTTATGGTTGTTTATTAATATTGCCGGCTGTGTTGCTATTATGGCGGCATCGCTCGATATTGAACCACACTTTGCCCAGCTGATTATGCTGATGGTGACGTCTGCCGGAACGTTCTGGTATTTCAGTCGTGAGGAAAAGAGGCGTCTGATTCCACTGGCTACTCTGGCAGCCAGTGGTTTGCTGGTTCACAGCTTTCGCAGCGGGCATTTCAGCCTGAGTGCGGTGACTCAGTTCTTTGTCTGACCTGCCTGACTTCGGGAGCGCTGTCGCTCCCTTTCCTGTTCTTTCTGTTGACGACGGGCTTCTACAGTCTCTACAACCTCACCGCCCAGATGCGCTTCGCCTCTGGACTTAGCCAGCTGTATTTGCTTTTCACGTTCCTTGAAGCGCTGTTTCTGTTGGCTGGAAAACTGATCGAAACAGTGTGGGCAGCTGACACCCTGTTCATAAAGCGGACTGGCTTTGTCTTCATCGGTAATGGGTAAACGGCAGGCATGACACTGGTCATAGTGCCCCTGTTGCAGCTGGTGGTTGACGGTAACGCGATCATCAAACACAAAGCACTCGCCTTCCCACAAAGACTCTGTTTCCGGCACTTCTTCGAGGTATTTCAGGATGCCGCCCTGCAGGTGATAGACCTCTTCAAAGCCTTGTTGTTTCAGGTAAGCCGTAGACTTTTCGCATCGGATGCCACCGGTACAGAACATGGCGACTTTTTTGTGTTTTTCCGGGTCGAGATGTTTATCGGCATAGTCCGGAAATTCCCTAAAAGTAGCCGTTTTAGGGTTACTGGCGTGTTTGAATGTACCCACGCGCACTTCGTAATCATTCCGGGTGTCAACCACGACCACCTCGGGATCTGATATCAGCTGGTTCCATTGATCCGGTTTGACATAAGTGCCTGAGCTCAGTGTCGGGTCGATATTTTCCACACCCATGGTCACAATTTCTTTTTTCAGTTTGACCTTGGTGCGTTTGAAGGGCTGCTGATCGGTGTGGGACTCTTTGGTGGTCAGGTCTTTGAGTCTCGGGTCGTTGCGTAACCAGACCAGAAGCTGGTCGATGTTGTCACGGCTGCCGGCAATGGTGCCATTAATTCCTTCGTGAGCCAGTAGCAGGGTGCCGCGAATATGAAGCCGTTGCATTTGCTCTGACAGGGGAGCCCTGAGGGACTGGTAATCAGTTAGGGAGACAAACTTATAGAGGGCGCATACAACGGTTTTCATTATTTTTGTCCATTGAGTATACAACCCATTACCAGGAGCCTGGGAGGCTGTCTATTCCTAGTGTTCGTCATCCGATAATGGGCTATCTGATAATGAGATGAAAATCTGGTGCTGAGTGTAGCAGTGAAACAGGGTTTGGAGTAGCTGCTGCTGACGCGCAGCGACTCCACTTTTGACCTTAAGGTCGGGGTTGCTGGCTTGGCTCAGGGGCACTTGCCTCCGGTAGCGGCGGGCATGCGGTATTCTGAGCAGCAGTATTCACCACCCATGGCGCTCAGGCATTGCTTACACCAGCCAAACAGTATCCAGAGCGCTGCACATCCCCCGCTGCAATCACAACAAACCGCTTTGGTTGGCCGTCGCCCGCCTAATTCTACCAGCTGGTCTTCCTCGGCAGGGGCGGGCCAGGTTTTAAACAGCAGAGCCGCATTTTCTATATCTTCTGGCATATCAACAGGGTGTTGCAGGGTGTACGTCATATTGCCGTATTGGCTGGATATCTGCTTCACTGGCAGCACAATGCGGGTTTGTCTTTTACCCTTGGCAGGATAAACAAGGCTGATTTCCAGCGGCACGGCAGAATGCTTGATACCCTGATCCAGCAGGTGAGCCAGCGCAGGCAGATCTTTCAGGTTGATACCACGCAGGGCGTCCAGATGTTTTTGTGGCATATCGTCAAGCCAGCCGGTGACGGGGGCTTCAAGCGTTACACTGGTGCCGTCATAAAGCGTAATCATTGCCTCTTGATAGAGCCCGCGTCCTTCCAGTTTGAGTGTCAGAGGGTTTGCAGTGTGACCACTTTGTTGAGCCAGTGCTAAAGATGTCCAGAAAACTGTGAGATAGAGAAATATTGTCTTGTGAATATGAACTAACATCGTCTTTTTCTCCACAGATGAAAGTGGTGAAAGATAGAAGGCGATGCTTGTACAGACAAATGGCTATTTTGAGTGATAGGGATTCGTAAAAAGCATTGTGCTTAAAGCAATGCTTGCATCCCCCCTTTATTATTGGTCTGTGGTTGTGTGTAAGGAGGCGCGAAGGGCTTCGACACGTTTGCGATTAACGCCAAAATCGTAATAACCCGTTCTTGATGCAGAGCTGACATCTACCCGTCCATCGGGTTCAATAATCAAAATGAGATCATCGATAAAGCCAAATACTCTGGAACGAAACTCTGCTTTCAGTACCGTTTTGTCCTCTTCGACAACCGTTGCCCCGGGTTGCTTGTGAAGCCAGTTCAGCAATCTGGTGCGAATAGCGACAGTTGACTGGCCTTGCAAATTGAGAGGGTTAATAGCATGTTGTCCAGTGGTAAAAAGACTGCTTACACAATTAGGTTTGTCCGGACATGACAACAGTGCCTGCTCTTTCGCTGAGGGTTGTCCAATACTGTGACTGGTAAAGAAGATAAGCCCTGTAAAGGACAGCAACCGGAGCCAGTGAGAAAACGGTTTGTCTGATCGTGCTGACTGGAAATACATAGCTACTTTACCTTTGCGCTTTGCTTATTATGATTATTCTTTGCCGGAAGAGTATTTCAGACAATACCCTGATTTTATAGTCGCTTTTGTTGGCTTCTAACCGCCTTCTACCTTTTTCTGGAAAATAAAAAGCGGTGTTTTTGTCCGTATTAGCTCTGCAACCAGACGTCTTTAGCCCAATGCCAGACTGTCGGCCAGGTTTCTTCTTCCAGCAGTTCGCCATTTGACCAAAGGCCGACTTCTCCCTCAGCAGACACGCAGTAGTAATCGCCGTTGTATTCACAGATCGGAATCAGGTCTCTGGGCACTCCCAGATCCCAGGCAGTTGCCGTGACTTCCGGCAGATACGTGTGGGAGTGTGAATCGGCAATGGTGACTGGCTCCATGGAGCCATAAACAATATCGCTGACTTGCAGCAAAAACTCGCGGAATTCGTAAGGGATGGGCAGCAGAATCTGCTCTTCGATTTCGATCAGGTCATCTTCGTTGGGAAGATCCAGAGGTATGGCAACCTGTTCTGCATTTTCCCGAAGTTCTTCAATGACATCTTCCATTGGTCTACACCCGGTAACAGTGACTTTTCCTAGTTTATCATCGCTTTGTGGTTGCGCGATCACAATTAGACGTGAGGTTTATAATAGAAGCCTGACCATGACAGACTATAAAAGCAGTCTGCCATGGTCAGGTATTTCTATAATCAGTTTTTCTTACGACGCAATGGTTCAAAACCTGCATCAACGGCTGTACTGCCCGCTTCTGTAGGCTTGCGTCGTTTGCCGACGTTTTTCTTTACGCGATGACGGGCTTTGGTTTTATCGTTCTCTTTTTTGCTGACTTTCTTTTTCTTCGAGCCTGCTGCTTTGCCGGAAGCTTTAACCTTTTTCGGGCCTTTCCAGGAACCGCGCAATTCCTTGATGGAGCGTTTTTCGAAACGGGTTTTCAGGTAACGCTCAATGCTGGACATCAGGTTCCATTCATTAGGACCAATGAGGGAAATCGCCAGCCCTTTTTCACCGGCACGGCCGGTACGACCAATGCGGTGCACATAATCGTCGCCACTGCGTGCCATATCGAAGTTAATGACCAGCTGCACGCCTTTGATGTCCAGACCCCGGGCTGCTACATCAGTAGCGACCAGAATGTTGATTTGTCCGTCCTGATAGCGGTTCATAATCTGTTTGCGGTGTTTATGATCCATATCGCCGTGCAATACACCGACCTGCAAACCCTGTCTCTCCAACAGGTTGAACAGGTGCTCGGCATTGGTTCGGGTGTTGGAAAACACTAAGGCTTTGTCAAAGGTTTCGTGTTTCAGCAGCCAACTCAGCAGGCGCTCTTTGTGCGGATTGTCGTCCGACAGCATGATCTGCTGGTGAATGTTTTCATGCTTGTCGCGAGCGGTGCTGAGAGTAATGGTTTCAGGGTTCTTCAGAACAAACTGAACCAGTTCGCCCATGCCTTTTTGTTTCATGGTGGCTGAGAACAACAGGGTCTGGCGTTCTGTACGACATTCGCCTGCAATCTTCAGCATGTCGGCACTGAAGCCGAAGTCGAGCATCCGGTCGGCTTCATCCAGTACCAGATATTCCAGATCGCTGAAGTCGGTATTGCTGTTTTCCATGTGTTCCAGCAGGCGACCCGGCGTGGCAATCAGGATTTCCGGATTCTTGCGCAGGGTGTTGACCTGATGACGGAAATCGTCGCCACCGGTGATGATGCCCGCCTTGAGCCAGGTAAAGGCTGCCAGCTTTTCACACTCAGTCAAAACCTGACGCGCCAGTTCCCGGGTGGGTACCAGAATCAGTCCGCGGGTGCTGGAACGGGGTGCCGGGTTGTTCTGCATCTGGTGCAGCATCGGCAGCAGGAACGCGGCGGTTTTACCACTGCCGGTTTCTGCATTAACGATAAGATCCTTGCCATTGAGCACCTCAGGAATCGTCGCTTCCTGAACGGGCGTTGCCTGGGTGAATTGCAGTTGATCCAGAGCCTTTTGCAGGCGGTCGTGCAGTGCCAGTTCGGAGAAAATCAAGGGCGGGTCCTCGGCAGAAAATGATGGGGAATTTTGAGAGGCAGGCATTCTATGCGTGAAGGCGCGAAAAAGCTATGGCTGGCCAAACAGCATTTCAGTGAATGTGTCGGAAACGGCATCGGACAGTTCGTTGATCCAGCTATATTGCCCTGCCATTTGAAACGTGTCGTAGGCAAAAGCGCCTTTTTTCATTACATACAGTGCAGTTCGGGCACCGGTATGGGTGAGGGCGCCATCTGTTGCGTCCTGTGAAGGCTGGCCGTAAGTATTTTCCAGATACTGGATGATAATGGTTGAGTGGTAGGTGATAATGTAGCCAACGATTTTAATGTGGTCTTCGACGGTGTTACTGACTATTCCCCGGACAGACCACTCGGATTCGCCTTCAGAGGAGTAATGGCCGCTCTGGTAATACTCAATAAAATCACCTGCGGCGTCGCCCACCGGGCTTAGTACCATGTTCATGATTTGCAATAACAAAAAGATGGGCAGAATTCTTGGGTACTTTGGGTAGAGGCTGAAGACAGTCAGTAATGGCAGACCTATCGATATTCCATCTTCCACCAGATCGTCCAGAGAGCTTTGAAAGAAATCACTGACCTGATTGGAAAAAGAGTCGCAGGCACGGTACACAATGTTTTGCAGACGTTCCTGATTGCTGAGTGGAACCGGCTGTTCAACAGTGATGTACCTGCAGGTTTTTCGCTTTATCCAGCTTTTGGGGCATTTTTGAAGCAGATCCGCGCTGTTTGCGAGCTGATTACCCGCCAGTACCTTACCAAAAGCAGGCTCATGGTTGCAGATCAGTGTGGACTGATTACCTGAAATATCCACCATACACAGCTTGTCATCCCTGAGGCTGGTGGCAAGGGTCTGTGGGTGGATGGCTGCCTTTGTTGTTGTGGCTGTTATCATCAGGCACGTCACTATCAGGCACGTCACTATCAGACATGTCTCCATCAGACATAGAAGGCAGCGTTTTTTCATTGCGGTATGGAATTCAGCCATTGGTTATCAGTTTATCAGCGCAGTTATTTATTGACCGGTTGATGGACGATAAGTTTCCGATCAGGAATTACCTTTGATAACTATCTGCTCGCAGGACTAATGGAGTTGCGTTAACCGTGTTTCGATGAACCTGACCTTCCGGACTACGAAGTCTGCCCTGCCTTATGATATTTTTGTCAGACTATCTGTTTTGGACAATCAAAAAGTAATGGACTCTATTTCTAACCAGAAAACCATCTGTATTTCCGGCGGCTTTGACCCGGTTCACATTGGCCATTTACGTATGATTCAGGCAGCAGCAAAACAGGGAAAAGTGGTTGTGATTGTGAACTCTGACGATTGGCTGTTGCGAAAAAAGGGCTATGTTTTTATGCCTTTTGCCGAACGTTGTGAGCTGCTGGAAGGCTTTGCCAGTGTGTCAGAAACGGTAGCAGTTGATGATGCCGACAACTCGGTATGCGAAGCACTGGAAAGATTGAAGCCGGATTACTTTGCCAACGGTGGTGATCGTAAAAACAATAACACGCCTGAGGTCGAGCTGTGTCAGCGCCTGGGCATTGAACTGTTGTGGAATGTGGGCGGTGGAAAGATTCAAAGTTCGTCGGAACTGGTGAATTTTAATGGAAATGGCGAAACGCCAAATCCATTGAAATAAACGGGATTATACCAATCAAAATAATTAGCTTCGTGATGAGCATGCCTTTTCAGCCGGTTAGGCAAGGCGGCGTGAGGAGCCATAGCCGTAGCTATGGCGACGAATGCCAACGCAGAATAACCGGCTGAAAAGGCAGCGCAATAGAATAGCTAATTATTGCGATTGGTATTACATCACCCGCATACCCGGCTGGGCGCCTTCATGGGGTTCCAGAATCCACAGCTCTTTTCCGCCAGGACCGGCAGCCAGAACCATACCTTCACTCACGCCAAACTTCATTTTGCGTGGTGCGAGGTTAGCCACCATCACGGTGTGTTTGCCGATCAGGGCTTCCGGAGCATAGGCTGATTTGATACCCGCGAAAATGTTGCGGGTTTCAGCTTCACCAATATCCAGAGTCAGGCGCAGCAGTTTGCCAGCGCCTTCAACGTGTTCTGCGTTCACGATTTTGGCGATACGCAGATCCACTTTGGCGAAATCGTCAAATTTGATCTCTTCAGCCACCGGCTCTTTTTCCAGCCATTCATTGCTGGAAGTGGTGTCGGCTGGCTTTTGTTCAGCCATTTTTGCCAGCACTTCCTTGCTCGCTTCAATCATGTTGCCCACCTTGTCGGCTTCAACACGAGTCATCAGCGGTTTGAACTTGTTAACTTCGTGATCCAGCAACAGAGACTGGCTGTCAGCCCATACCAGAGGTTCAACGTTCAGGAAGGCTTCTGCTTTAACCGCCATCGCTGGCAGTACCGGCTTCAGGTAGATCATCAGCAGACGGAACAGGTTAATACCTGCGGTGCAGATGTTGTGCAGTTCCTGGTCTTTGCCTTCTTCTTTGGCCACTACCCAGGGCTTTACTTCGTCGATCCAGGCGTTGGCTTTGTCAGCCAGCGCCATGATTTCACGCATGGCCTTACCAAACTCGCGACCTTCGTACAGGGTGGCAATTTTGTCACCGGCTTTCTGGAAGTCTGCGGTCAGTTCCGGGATCAGGTTGTTGGCCGACAGCTTGCCACCGAAGCGTTTTTTGATGAAACCGGCATTACGGCTGGCAATGTTGACGACCTTGCCCACCAGATCGGAATTAACACGCTGAATGAAATCGTCAGTGTTCAGATCCAGATCGTCAATGCGGTTAGACAGTTTGGCTGCGTAGTAGTAACGCAGGTATTCCGGGTCGAGGTGGTCCAGATAGGTGCGGGCAGTAATAAAGGTGCCACGGGATTTGGACATTTTCTCGCCGTTAACGGTCAGGTAACCGTGAACGCTGACGCTGGTTGGGGTGCGGTAGTCTGTACCGTGCAGCATTGCAGGCCAGAACAGACAGTGGAAGTTAACAATGTCTTTACCGATAAAGTGGTGAACTTCACAGTCGCTGTCTTTCTTCCAGTAATCGTCGAAGTTCAGGTCGTCACGGCGGTCACACAGGTTTTTAAATGCCGCCATGTAACCAATAGGTGCGTCCAGCCAGACATAGAAGTATTTGCCGGGTTCGCCCGGAATCTCGAATCCGAAGTAAGGCGCGTCGCGGGAAATATCCCAGTCCTGCAGACCAGCGTCCAGCCACTCGGCCAGCTTGTTAGCGATTTCGTCAGAGATGGTGCCGGAACGGGTCCATTCTTTCAGGAAAGCATCGAAGTCAGACAGTTTGAAGAAGAAGTGCTCACTCTCTTTCTCCACGGGTGTGGCGCCGGAAATGGCAGAACGGGCGTTCTTCAGGTCAGCCGGAGAGTAGGTAGCACCGCAGGCTTCACAGTTGTCACCGTACTGATCAGGCGTGCCACACTTCGGGCAGTCGCCCTTGATGTAGCGGTCAGCCAGAAACATCTCTTTTTCAGGGTCGTAAGCCTGAACAATGTTGCGGCTGGCAATGTGACCTTTCTCTTTCAAAGCCAGATAGATGGCTTCGGACAGCTCGCGGTTTTCGTCGGAGTGTGTGGAATGGTAGTTATCAAATTCCACGTGGAATTCGCTGAAGTCACGCACACGCTCTTTGTTGATCAGGGCAACGGATTCTTCCGGAGTAATGCCCTGTTTTTCAGCATGCAGGCTGATGGCGGTGCCGTGGGCATCGTCAGCGCACACGTAGGTGCACTGGTTGCCGAACAGCTTCTGGAAACGAACCCAGATGTCGGTCTGAATGTATTCGACCAGATGGCCCATGTGCAGCGGCCCGTTGGCATAGGGCAGGGCGCTGGTAACGAGAATCTTTCTTTGGCTCATGCGTGTACTGTTTCGCTCGAACTGGCAGATATTGGAAAATAATCAGGCATTATACTGCATTGTGTGGTGGGAGCCATAAGGGGAACGGGAAGTGTTGTCAGGCAAGAATGGTCAGGAAGCCGTTCTTTGGGCTTGCTGACCATAAGGCCGGCTTCAGGACTCGGTTGCCGGATTTTAGAGCAGGTCTTTAACTCTGGTTACGATGACACTCAGGTTATCACCCGAACGGGCTCTAAAGGCGTGATCACGAATGCTGGCAGCCAGATTATCCGGCGTTATGTCGGGATTTTCGGCACACAGTTTATGCACCAGCCGTGTAATTTGCTCATTGGTTGCCACTTCAGGAATACCATCACTGAATTGTATCAGGAATCCGTTGGAGTCAAGTTCATCTTGATCATAAACGGTAACAAAGGGTTTTGGGCTGGTCACGCTATTGTAGTGGTGATCTCCGATAGAGGAGACACAGCTCATTCCCGGTTCTCCTTCAGGCGTATCAATACTTTTGACTCGAATCTGGCTTGGTCTGCTTGGATGGAGTGTAATGAGGCCTCCACGCTCATGAACCATTTTGTTAAAGCGTGATTCCCGGTTGTCAGGGTTATCTTCTGGTAGTAACTCTGCATCTTCAGACAATTGGATATAAGCGCCAGCTTCGGAAGGGGCTTTGGCAGGATTGACAAATAAAGACCGACTGTCGCCTGTATTAATGATGCATAAATGCTGACCAATAACTGCTGCAGCGTTGATAGTACTACCACCCAGCTTGTAATCGCCCTGCCTGTCCAGATCAACAATGGCTGCCTGACAGGCTCCCACCATACCGGTGGTTGTCAGTTCCCTTTTATTCATTGAACTAAGACGCTCAATAAGAGCCTTCGGAAGCTTTCTGGCACTTTCTGTGGCTGCGGAGTTATCTCCTTTATCTTGTTGACAATCGACAGTATGCCCATCAAGAACGGCGGTAATTCGAACCGGTGTCCAGTGACCGGCAATGATGCCATGCGCTTGTTGGGCAACAGTGACATCTTCCATACCATAAACAACATTACCGTCGGCGGCTGCAATGCCTGTTGCTGGTAGTTCTTTTGACATTATCTTGTAATGATCCGCGTACTCCCAACGCCCCAGTGGTTGCGTTCCGTCCAGAAGCCTTTGGAACGTTCCATGCTGCTTTTCATCGAACGCTTCATTTTCTCCTTGCTCTCTGGCTCTTTTCTTATTTACTGCGAGTTCTTCTTTAAGCATTGCTGCATTGGTGGTTATCTCGTAGTCAAGATCTTGCAACTCCTGAAGAGATAGCTTGTTTAGTTTGGGCTCTGACACAAAAGCACACTGCTTTTTAATGGTATCAACTGTTCGTCCATTGACCATCGTACTTTTAACTAACTGCTCCTTATCCGGAAGGTTGTTTAATCTGGCTGATAGAGGCCTGTTCATGAGAGTTCTTCTTCTGGCTGACAACTCCATAGCCAAATGATCCGAAATGTCAGACTCTTCTTTATTGTCTCGGTATGAGCTTGAAACCCTTATAGCTAACTCTTCCACGAACTTACTGTTGATTGAACAAAGCTCTTGAAAAAAGGCTCTTTCTTTAGCCTCGGATTCAAAATCTGAGTCAAACTTTCCGGAAAACGCCTGCTTCAGGTGGCTCATTAAGTGCTTGTAGTCGCCTTCACGCAAATTGGGTAGAACGGCATTTTTCTGATTATCAATTCGGTCATAAACACGGGCTTTAGGAAGGAAAGGCGTTTTTGCTGACTTTTCAATATCACCAACAAACGGTTTTAACCCTGATGGTGTTAAACTGCTAATAGCTTGGACTTGAATTCCTCTCTCAGATAAGTGGGTTCTTTCAGCATAAGTGTTCAGGCTGGCGGTCATATTGTTTTGATAATCAGTGAATGTTTTGCCTTGAGGATCTTTGACCGTCACTACCCAGGATTTTGTCCAACCCCAAGTCCCATCGGTTTGCCCGAACTCCTGATTGAACTCCTTTTCTGACATGACTCTTCCATTGTCAGACATGCCCAGTTGTTCCCCGGGCTTACTTTTTCCATACTCGCGAATAGTTTTGCAAAAATCGTACGCAGTCGGGTAAGCATTGAGTTCACTGGGATTCATAGCTTTATCTCTTGTTCTGGGTAAGGAATGTCTTGACTATCGGCGAACTCAGCGCAACCCTGATTAAAAATTGTCACTGTTGCTCAACCCGGCCTCGGGGTAAACTATTAACCTTACATACAAAGGCGGAACGTGCTGAACAGTGTAAAACTACGCATTGCTCTTTTGTTGACGCAGGAGCAGACTTGCCGCCCTTTTTTCTTTCAGAAATCCTGACGTTTTTCAGGGTTGTTTGTCACGACTGTTTGGGCAGAGCCGGCGGGATTCCCGGAACATCGCCAACAAGGGTTCGCCCGATCCATGTTTAATTTCAATGACCGGTAGACCGGAACCGGGAAGGCAGGTATTGTTAATTCCATGACCGAAGAGGATCGAAAACAGCGTTACATTCGTCAACGCAACGCCGGTGCATTGCCCTGGGAACTTGAAGATTCGGCACCTGTCGAACCGGAGCATCCGGTGTTTTCCCAAGGTATCCAGCAGGACGCTTCGGCAGCACCCGTTAATGAAGGTGCCCGGGTACAGCCGTTACCGGACGATTTTCAACCTGATCCGGTATACATCGAGTTTCTTGAAGTTCACCACGGCATTGATCGTGAGTTTACTCTGGCTCAGCTGGTTGAGTTTAAACTGTACTGGCGTGAGACGGGTGAAGCGCGCAAGGCATGGCAGAACAAGTTCAAGAACCATGTGATCTACCAGTGGAAGCGGAGCCAAAGTGAAACAGGGCAGAGAGCTAATCGATCAACAGCTGAAAAGCTTACAGACACCAGCTGGGCAGACGGCATACAGCTCGACTTCGACGACACCGACGACACCGACGACTGAGTCTGTGCAGGGGGCTGCTTCCGGCCCGGGTACTGATCAGACTGACAGTGCAGAACAGCAAAAAAATTACCGTTACGCGATCAACACCCTGTTCACCCTGCTGGAAGACGCCTACCCGTTAAAGTTCAAGCGGGCATTTCCTGCCGAAGAAGATCTGAACCGGGCCAAGCGGGTCTGGTTCCAGTCGCTGAAAGAATTTCACCCCCGACGCATTGTTAAGGCCGCTCAGAAAGCGCTGGATACCAGCAAGTTCTTTCCCGATCTGAGTGATATCCGTGAACTGTGCAAGCTGCGCTACGACGAAGTGGGACTGAAGGAACCTTTGCAGGCTTACTATGAAGCCTGTTACGCGCCCGTTCAGAGCCGCGATTATCACTGGTCGCACATTGCCGTCTATCTGGCTGCCAAACAGACCGGCTGGATGACGTTACGCAGTGAAGAGCAGCGCATTGCCTTGCCGATTTTCGAGCGCAAT
The DNA here is from genome assembly GCF_001583435.1 of Endozoicomonas montiporae CL-33. Taxonomy (NCBI): domain Bacteria; kingdom Pseudomonadati; phylum Pseudomonadota; class Gammaproteobacteria; order Oceanospirillales; family Endozoicomonadaceae; genus Endozoicomonas; species Endozoicomonas montiporae. Next base: position 1,442,875 of record NZ_CP013251.1, read on the forward strand.
TACGAGATTATCTGTAATCGGGTGCTGGATGGCGAAGATATTGAAGCCGATATTTTTCAGGGGCTTGAAGACACTCGTAATAAAGAGGCGGTGAGGTTAGCAGACGAACAGGCCGAACAGGCCCTGCGTCAACAGATGGAAAAGCAAGGCATTGATCCGGATGCCGGACGCGATGCGTTTATTAAAATGCGTAAACAACTGACTGGTAAGTAACCATTATCTTTCCTGTAATTGGCTGGCGGCAAGATATTCCTGCTGACCGTTTACACTTTTATATATCAAAGTCTTTTTTCAGGGGTTGCATTTCGAGATTTTTCGATTGAACTGAGTGTTTATGTCTGTACTTGACATAGCAAATACCTACACCCAAAGCCAAAACTGAGCCAACGGTCGTCAATGCGATTTGCCAGTTGTTCAAGGTTGGCGAATGGTCGCTTTTCTTGTCACCCAAATGCTGACCATAACCTGCCAGAGTTGTGTTGTTGAATGCCTGTTGCATTTCTGTCACTGGACTTTGTGAGCCGGAGGGCTGTTTTCTCGCTGGTGATGGATCAGGATGGAGCCGGGTACTTTTAACCCGTCTTTCAACGGTCGGTGAGTGAGTTATTGTTGGTGTGCCCTGAAGGTTTTTCTGCGAATTTACCGATACAGATTTTGCAACGGGTGGAGGCGTTACCGATCCTGACAATGTCAGTGATCGGCTGCCCCTGTTTTTTTCCGGCTGAGAACCTATAACTGAGGCTTTGGCAGAGTCAGAAGACTTCGCAGGTTGAGCCGGTGTACTGAATATCTGCTTTTCCTGAGAGGGTGACGTTTTGCTTCTGTCTCTGTTGGTCAGTGAGTCGGACGGAATTGTGGTGGTTGTTTCCGGTAAGCGTTCGAAGGTGCCTGAGGTCATGGAGGGACGGTAGCCCAGAGCTTTTGTTGAGGTACTTTGCCCCTGATAGAGTTGTTGACTGACAGGGGGTGTGAACGAAGGCTTTATGAGTTGAGCAGGTTGTATTCCGGGGGCAACCATTTTTTTGGGGCAGATGGTCTTGCCGTCAGAAAATACAAATTCTCCAATGATATTTGTGTCCTCAAGCTGGAAGCACGGATGGTAGTCGCCCGCCTTGAACTGGTTAGTCCCGTCACCCGTCAGTGTGACAGGCAGTGTCAGGTCACGACGACGTTCTATGGCTACCCTCTCGCCAAGAAGCTGATTTGATTTGAGCACCAGCTTTAGATACCCCGTCAAAGACAGTGCCGCCTGATAGCCTTTTATCGTGTTACCCGTGAGATTGATTGTTGCTGGAACCTGCCAGTTTTCACTGCTCTGGCTGGGACCGGCAATGCTGATGCCTTTTGCCGGACTGTTACCTTCTTTTGTAGTGACAAACTGGTTGTTGGTTATGTCGACTTTTACGTGTTCAGGGAGAACAAGGCTGATAGCCTGAGGCGTTTTACCCAGAAGTTGATTATTTTTAAAGTCCAGGGCACGGATAAGCACGGGCTGTGGAGACGCATCCTGATAGGCAATGTCAATGCTCATTGCAGGTCCGGCTTCACCTCTATAACAGGTATACACCTGGTTGTCCGAAAAGCCAATCAGGTTTCTGCTGTTGAATAGTCTGGAATCCACGTCTTTTGATTGATCGGCGAGTGAAATGTCGATGGCAGGGTGACGAATCTGAAAGAACTCATTGCCGGAAATATTGACCATATAGCCATTAACCGGAACTTCCAGCGATTTAAAATCCAGTTCACCTTTTAGCATCTCTTCATGTATATCGTGGCTTTGGATATTGATATTCGTATGCCCATAATCAAATCTACAATAGTCTCTGTGTTTACTGGAACTGTAATGGTCGGTGGTTAATGTAGGTAACGTTGTTATGCCTGTAACGAGGATGCCTGCACCATGAAAGTGAATCAGCTCTGCTTTAGGCTGAATATGATAACTATAATGACCACTTCTTCTACAGTAATGGGTGACTACGATTTTTTTCTTCAGCCCTACAAAATAGTCATTTGCCAACGAGCCATTACTGCGATCAAGTGGAATCCCGATCAGTTTCTGCCCTGATTCCAGGTTGATCGTTCCCTTAATCTGGAACTGCTCCAGCCACTCATCGGGTAAGGTCGAAACATGCCCCTTCTGTTTTCCGGCAATGACCGGGACCGGTGTTTTTGAAGCACAATCTTCGTCTGCGGTGACAGGTGTTGACTTCATGCCAACGCCAACCAGAAGAAAAGCGGTATTGGCTGTTTCTTCCCATGGTTTGCCGGTATTGAAACCATTGATGCTTTCGTCGAGGTAGCTGCCGTTGACCGGAGTTTTGATGACGCACCGGTCAATGGCTTGTGGGGCACTGTCGAAGACTCGTTCCAATTTATCAACTGCTGCCTGCTTCATGACATCGGTAGTCAGCAGTTCTAAGTTTTCTACAATCCCTGAGCACAGCCTGTAAAGTTTTGGCTCGGCAGTGGCCGATGGAAGGGGGGATGTTGTGGCGTTGTAGGCTGGGGTTGAACCGGGGAGGGGGGTTGCTAAAGCATTTTCTGCCAACAGGATCGTTGTAGAAGCGATCAGGCATAGTGAGAGTGATAGTGAGAGTTTCATGGTTTCCTGATTACAAAGCAAAGCGGGCAGTCTCGTCTGTCAGTGCAGGTATTTTTAGTGTCATCTGGCTGCTGAATTAATACAAAAAGCAGGAGCTATCGTCTTTGTTAAGAATGATTTTGTTCGATGAGGAAGTATAGGTAAGATGTAACAAGATGCAAAATAAAAATCATTATCATTACCATTATCGTTTTTCTGCTATTCCGGCTTCTCAGATCGTAGTCGTATGATATTTTTTACTAAACGCTTCTGTTTGGTAATAATGCACACCTGATACGATTTCTTTGGAGCCAGGTGTTTATGAGTACACCCAGTCCTACTGTGATTAGCCGTTCCATGGTTGAAGCGGCCATCCAGTCCTACCAGGACCCTTATTTAAAACAGAATTTACTGTCTGCCGGTTGCGTCAAGTCCCTTGAGATTGACGGTGGCAAGGTGCAACTTTCCGTTGAACTGGGTTATCCGGCTGATGGTCTGGTGAATGGTGTGGCAGAATTGTTGCGTACCAAAATCAACAATGTTGAAGCTGTGGAAGACAGCAGTGTCAGCGTTAGCTGGTCTGTTGCTTCGGCGCCGGTTCAGGGTGAGCTGGAAGCTTTTGCCAATGTGAAAAATATCATTGCGGTGGCGTCCGGCAAGGGCGGTGTGGGCAAGTCCACAACGGCGGCCAACCTCGCACTGGCACTGGCGGCAGAGGGTGCCCGGGTGGGTATTCTGGATGCCGATATTTACGGCCCGAGTGTGGGGCTTATGCTGGGTATTGCCGACGGCACTCGCCCGGAAGTAAAGAACGAAAAGTTCTTTATGCCGATTCAGGCACACGGCATTGAAGCCATGTCCATGGCGTTTCTGATTACTGAAGATACACCGGTGGTATGGCGTGGACCTATGGTCAGTGGTGCGTTGCAGCAGTTGCTGACCCAGACCCTGTGGAATAACCTTGATTATCTGGTGATTGATATGCCACCGGGCACAGGCGATATTCAGCTGACGCTGGCTCAGAAAGTACCTGTAACGGGCAGTGTAGTGGTGACCACGCCTCAGGATCTGGCGCTGATTGATGCCAAAAAAGGTATCGAGATGTTTAACAAGGTCAACATCCCGGTACTGGGTGTGGTGGAAAACATGGCGGTTCATATCTGTTCCAACTGCGGACACAGTGAACACCTGTTTGGTGAAGGTGGCGGTACCCGCATTGCTGAACAGTTTGGTGTAGACCTGCTGGGGGCATTGCCATTATCGATGATGATCCGTGAACAGGCCGACGGCGGTGCACCAACCGTAGTGGCCGAGCCGGATTCACAGATCACCATGATCTACAAGGACATGGCACGCCGACTGGCAGCAGAACTGTCTCTGAAGAACAGTCAGGCAACCGCCGGGCCGACGATCTCGTTCTCGGATGATTAACGACTGAGTAGTTTCGGGAGCCCGGTTTTTAGTTTCAGCAAAAACCGCTCCCGCTGCTGCTGGGTATTTTTATCCATACTGTACAGTGCCAGCCAGTGAAACCGCCGGAAGCGGGTGCAGGTTTTAAGACACAGTTTCATCATCTTTCTGGGCGGATTTCCGATCAACTTCATACGCCACCATGACGAGCCCTGGGTGGTGATCACCACCACCGTTCTTATCTTTGTCAGCCCCGGTTCAACGACACCGGTATTAAACTTTGCGGCAATGCCGGGTAGCCAGACTCTGTCCAGCCAGCCTTTGAGGATGGCGGGCGGCCCTGACCACCAGGTCGGATAAACCAGCACCAGGGCTTCTGCCCAACGTAAACGACAGACTTCCTGTTCTATGCCCGTGGTGTTATCGCTGGTCATATAGCGCAGTCGTTCATCCAGACTCATGGTGGCGGTAAACTCTTGCTGATACAGATCCAGCACGTTCACCTCATGACCTGCTTCTACAAGGGTGCTTTCAACCTGAGCTTTCACGGCAGCATTAAAGCTTTCGGGATTCGGGTGGGCGTAGACCACCAGTATTTTTTTTGCTGTCATTGCTTCGGTTCAGTCAGGTTTCTGATGATTCAGCCAGAGGCACCTGTTCAATGGTGACTCCGTTTTCCCGGCAGAACTGTGAGAGCTCTTCCTGTGGGTTGCGATCGTACTGTTCATCATAAACAATGCGCTTGATACCGGCTGCCAGCAGGTTTTTGGTGCACTGGTCACAGGGGCTATGGGTGACGTAGGCCGTGGCGCCTTCTATGGCAGTACCACAGCGGGCAGCCCAGATGACGGCGTTCAGCTCGGCATGGATTTCATGCCTTAGTGACCAGTAATGGTGCTCTTCGTAATCTGCTTCGTTGCAGTTAATGTAGCCGGACGGTGTGCCATTGACACCCGTAGACAACACCCGGCCATCTTTCACCAGCAGGCAGCCGACCTGCAAACGCACGCACTTGGACAGCTTGGACAGCGATCGCGCCATCTCAAGATAAACAGTATCAGTCATAAATAGATCTGGTTTGGATAATCAGTAGATCATCGTACTTTAGCAGTATTAAAGACAGGGCATAAGTAGGCTTTCGTTGAATGATGACATTAGGAATGCCGCAGCAATAAACAGACCAGACAGGGGCAAATTCTATTGATCCAGATCACAATAGTGGTTTCCCGAAATCGGTCATACTGTACTCAAACCCGTTGCAGTTTCGACGCTTGAGCAGGAGGCCGAACCATGAATGAGGACTATTCTCTGCAGTCTGTCACCGCTGCACAGATCATGACCCACAAGGTGATCAGTGTTCCTTACGACTGGGCAGTGGATCGTCTGGCGAGGTTTTTTACTGATAAAGGCATTTCCGGGGCACCGGTAGTGGACGAATCCCGCCGTCTGGTCGGTGTGGTGACCCTGTCTGATATTGTGCGGCAGGCAGGCAGTGGTCTGGTGGATATGAAGCGTCGGGACGAAGAATTCTACAGTTCCATGCTGGATGCCGAGTTGTCAGAAGAAGACATGCGCGCTTTTCATGAAAGTATCGATCAGAGTGTTCTGGTCAGCGATATCATGACGCCCATGGTGTTTGAGGTGGAACCGGATACACCACTGGTGAAAGTGGCGGAAGCGATGGTTAAAGGCCGCATCCACAGGGTTCTGGTGACAGAAGGCAGAAAGCTGAAAGGGATTATCAGTGTGCTGGATATTTTGAAGGTGATGACTGACTGAAAAAGGTGGTGGAGCTGCCACCACCTTCCGCTTGTTAGGATGAGTTGGTTCAGTGTGTGAAACTGATGACTGCCCGACGGTTTTCTTCCCGCATTTCTTCCGTTTCATTACCTCTTACCGGTTGGCTTTCACCAACGCCCACTGTTTCAATGCGCTCTTCAGCTACACCGTGATTCATCAGCCATTGTTTTACCGCTTTAGCCCGACGTTCGGAGAGGTTCTGATTGTAAGCTGCGCCACCAATATCGCAGGCATGCCCGGTAATCATGATCCGGGTATCCTCGTTAACGTGATTCAGCAGTTCATTCAGCTTCATAACATCGCCAGACTGAATGGCTGTAGAATCAAAGGCAAAGTGCAGAGTGTTCATATTGCCCGGTTTGGGAATATCCATAACATCATCTGCAACAGGTTCTGACAGGGCACATGCTGTTCCTGAAATGACGGCGCCCGCTACTAAGGCTGCTCCTCCGGTGGCCCAGCTGTAGGCTGCAGCAGGGACGCCCATGACTACACCGCCTTTTGCTGCACAGGCTGCCCAGTGCTGGGAAGGTGCAGACGATTGCTTCTGGTTTGAGGTTGAGGCGCAGCCCGTTGTGAGCAGCACGGCCAGTATGATGAGGCTCGACTTCAGCTTCGAGATAATCATGGTACTTCTCCATCCATGGTTTTTTGTAGTCACATCCGAAAGCAGAAAACTCTACGGATGCTTTTGAGGTGAGTATAGGCATGGTGTGTACTGGCAATGGAGAAGAGGCGTTTTGCCAGCAAATCAGAGGAAATCGGGAAAAGTGTTTGAAAGGTTGTTATTTTTTTGACTGGAGGAGTGGAAAGCCCCACAGAGAGGCTTTCTTCAATGCCTTAGTTATGAGCGTGCAGCTCCTCATTCAAAGCAAAAGAGCTTTTATGAGTCAGGCATTCAATGGCACCGGTCTGGGAGTTGCGCCAGAACAGCAGGTTGGACTGTCCGGCCAGTGTTGAAGCCTTAACGGTTTCAACCGGCTTGCGTTCATTATCCAGCAGTGTCACTTTGGAACCCGCGGTCAGGTACAAGCCCGCCTCGATAGTACAATGATCGCCCAGGGGAATATTGACGCCCGCTTCAGCACCAATCAGGCAGTGACGACCAATGGAGACAACGATGTCGTTACCACCGGATAATGTCCCCATGGTACTGCAACCACCGCCCAGGTCAGAGCCTTCGCCGACCCAGATACCGGCGGAAATGCGACCTTCCACCATGCTTTTGCCTTCTGTGCCGGCATTAAAGTTGATAAAGCCTTCATGCATGACCGTGGTACCTTCACCGACGTAAGCGCCCAGACGTACTCGGGCGGTGTGGGCAATTCGAACGCCCGCCGGTACCACGTAGTCGGTCATTTTCGGGAATTTGTCGACGGAATTGACGCTCAGGTAACGACCTTCAGCGCGGGCTTTGATCTGACGCTCCTGCAGCTCCGACAGGTCAATGGCACCTTCGCTGGTCCAGGCCACGTTAGGCAACAGTGGGAAAATACCCTGCAGGTTAACACCATGTGGTTTAACCAGGCGGTGAGACAACAGGTGCAGTTTCAGATAGGCTTCCGGCGTGGTGGTCAGGGCGCTGTCGGTTTCCAGGAAAGTAATCAACCTTGGACGGTCACTTTCTTCCAGACTCAGCATAATGCTGGCCAGTTCCTGCTCTCCCAGATTTTCAAACAGCTCTTCCAGCGCGTGACAGGTTTCGCTGTCCAGCTCAATAAAGGTATTGCCACCCTCGTATTGAATCAGGTTCTGGATAGCTTCAACCAGTTTGGCATCCGGGTGCATGAGTGGTTTTGGATAGTAAACCTCCAGCCATTCTTCTTTATTGTTTTTAGTGCCAATACCAATGGCGAGGCTGAACAGAGTGTTGGTTGTGCTCATTGTGAATATGCTGCCTTGTTGTAAGTGGAAACTTGAATCCGTTGGTTACTGGGAGGCTGTCTGAGAATAGCGCCCGTAGCGAGGATGACAGAAAATTGAGGATGAAAAAGCGGTTTTGTAAGGAGAATAGCGAGCTATTTGACGAACAAAAGCGATTTTTCAGACCAATTTGCTGTCACCGCACGACTGCATGGATGCAGGAGCTAGTGCAACGCAGGAGCAGTTGCCGGTAGGGCAGTCTATTCTCTGACAGCCTCCCCGGTAATGGGGGCAAAAATCTGTTTATAAAGGTCTGGTTTAAAACCCAGATGTTTTTCAGAGCCGGTATCCAGCAGTGGACGCTTTATCATAGCCGGGTGTTCCAGCATCAGACAAAGAGCCTGATCTTTGTTAATTCCTTCTTTTTGTTCTTCGGGCAGTTTGCGCCAGGTGGTGCCACGTTTGTTCAGAAGCTCCTCCCAGTCCAGTTCTTCTGACCAGTTTTGAAGCTGCTGAAGAGTGAGTCCGTCTTTCCGATAGTCGTGAAAACGGTATTCAATCCCGTTGTCATTAAGCCAGCGACGGGCTTTTTTTATGGTATCGCAGTTGCTGATGCCGTAGAGAGTGATCCCGTGAAGCGTGGTCATAGTGTTTCCTGAAGTTACTCTGAAGCCCTTGCCGCGCCTACTATGCCTCAATTAACGAACGGTTGCGAGAACTTAACAGGCTCTGCATTAGTGCCGACACTATAGGAATGTATCACCATTCAATTTAATGAGGCTGACAGCATTATGCATTCCGAAGGGCTGCAATGTGCTTTTAAAGGTTCGTCTGGTCATGGTTGTAACGAACTACCAGAACAAGGCTCGGAATTCTGTTTCTGGCATTGCCCTGATATTGATAAATCAGGAATGGATCTCAGGGAACGTTTGGAAAACAGGGCAAGAACCGGGCGACCGATGGAAGGTTTCCTGCTGAAAGGGGCCAATCTTGAAAACGTTAATCTGGTTAACCGTGGCGGCAAACCTTTCCAGCTGGTGGAGGCCGACTTAAATCGTGCCAACCTGTATCGTGCGCATTTATATCAGGTCAATCTATCACGATGCAATCTACTGAAGGCAAATCTCGGTGGTGCTAACCTGCACTTTACTGACCTGACCGATTGCAACTTGCTTGGGGTCAACTTCAAATCGGCCCGGCTTGACGAAGTTTGCTGGGGAACTCATCTGCTGCAGGAACGTCAGGCGTATAAAAAACTGTGTAATGGACAGACTGAAGCTGCGCGACCATTGTTTGAGGAAGCGGAGGAAGTGGCGCGTAATATTCGACGCAGTTGTGAAAATCAGGGGTTGTTTGCCATAGCCGGTGATTTCTTTTACCGGGAAATGGTCATTCGCCGACAGAGTTACCCCGAATGGTCGTACGACAGAATATTATCAACACTGGTTGATGTGATCAGTGGTTATGGTGAAAAGCCGCGCAGAGTGATTTCGTTTGCAGCAGGTCTGATCTTCCTGTTCTCCTTTATCTATCTGTTGTTTGGGGTTCAGGAAGGCGGACGACTCATTCAGTATTCTTCAGACCAGTCTTTACTGGTCAATGCACGAACCTGGCTGGATACCTTGTATTACAGCGTTGTCACGTTTACCACATTGGGTTATGGCGATATTACCCCAATAGGCATATCAAGGCTTTTTGCGGCACTGGAAGCATTCACCGGTAGCTTTAGTATGGCTTTGTTTGTGGTGGTGTTTGTGAAGAAAATGACACGCTAAACATAATGCTCACCCTCCGGTTCGGTACGCTTCGGTTTCTTCCGGGTCACAGCTGATAGCGGCATGGGTTTGCCCCTGCAATAATTCTTTAAACTGTTCCCGTTGCATATGTACGAGTTCTCTGTGGTTGCCTGCTTCAAGGTAAACATCCTGAACCGAGTTAAGCTCATCATCCCAACAGGTATTCATGCCATAGGCAGCCCCCATCGCCGGAACAGCTCCGGAGTCACAGTCCGGGAACAGTTTTCTTAACTCTTTTTCGGTGGCCAGGCGCAGGTGTCTGTCCAGTTTAGTGTTAATCCAGCGCAGCATCAGTTTATTCATGGAAGGCATGATGGCCATCAGGTAACCCTGTTCATCATGGAGTACGACAGCTTTCGTCATATTCCTGACCGGTATGCAGGCGGAACGGGCGGTGTCCAGGGCGGTTTCAGAATAAGGGTGACAGACCAACTCGTAGTCGGCATGGTGTTCGTGAAGAAACGATTGCAGCTGCTGGGCAATAGCCATATCAGTAACCCCTGTCAGCATTTGCAGATCAGCAATTTGCAAAGCAATCATTGCAGAAACGCAAGCAACCTGACATCTGTGCAAATTAGAGATAAAAACTAAGTTTATATGGAATAAAAGCATACGCTTAATAAGTTGATGCTTAAAATGAGAACAAAATTGAATTAAAACATTGTCGTATAGATTCCATGGCTTGTTTTTCTGCTCTTTTTACTCTCAGAAGAAGCTGGTCTACACACCAGATCACCCTGTTTTTCCGTATTTAACAGCGTTATGCTGTACGCACTTCGGTAAAAATACTTACGTCGCAGGTGGTGTATATGTGTCGCAGAATTCGGCGTGCCTCGTTGGGTGCGTTAGCGATTTTTTTCCCACAGATCGCTCTGGCTGCAGATGATCTGTTAAGAGTCACAACGGATCCACTGGCCTGGGCCTGTGTTGCCATTTTTGTGGTGGCTTACATAGCTGTCATGGCGGAAGAAAAAATCCACCTGCGTAAATCCAAACCTGTGATACTGGCTGCAGGGATCATCTGGGCACTGATTGCCTGGCTGGCAAAAGAACAGGGTGTTTCGCATCAGGATCTGTCAAGTGCCGTGATGCATGATCTGGAAGAATATGCGGCAATGTTTCTGTTCTTGCTGGTGGCCATGACGTATATAAATGCCATGGAAGAACGGCATGTGTTTGCCAGTTTACGCTCCTGGCTGGTACAGAAAGGCTATAACTTCCGACAGCTGTTCTGGGTGACCGGAATACTGGCTTTCTTTATTTCTCCCGTTGCGGATAATCTCACCACTGCGCTGTTGATGGGCGCAGTGATTATGGCTGTCGGGCAGAAGGATGTTCGCTTTATCTCTCTGGCGATGGTCAATGTGGTGGTGGCTTCCAATGCCGGAGGGGCGTTCAGTCCATTTGGTGATATTACAACGTTGATGGTCTGGCAGGCTGGCAAAGTTGAGTTTGCCCGGTTTTTCGCTCTGTTTATTCCATCGGTAGTGAACTTCCTTCTGCCTGCCTTGATCATGAGTGCTTTTGTCAGCAAAGGACAGCCTTTACCGGTCAAGGATCAGGTGACCGTTCGGCCAGGTGGCCTGATGATCTGTTTTCTGTTTCTTTTAACCATCACTATTGCCGTTTCCTTTGAACATTTTCTGGGTTTGCCACCCTTTATGGGAATGATGACCGGGCTGGCGTTGCTGATGTTTTATACCTACTTCCTCAGGCTGCAGGGCTTGACCAGTAGCAAGCGCTTTCCTTCCGGAATGCATAACTATGAGAATCTGGACATCTTTCAGCGGGTAGCCCGTGCCGAGTGGGATACATTGTTTTTCTTCTTCGGTGTTATCTTTTCGGTGGGCGGGCTGCGTTATCTGGGGTACCTGGAAGTGGTCTCCGAACTGATGTACGAAGGTATTGGCGTAAGCTGGACAAATATTGCCGCCGGTGTCGCTTCAGCCATTGTCGATAACATTCCGGTGATGTTTGCGATTCTAGGAATGAATCCGGAGATGGATACCTTTCAGTGGCTGTTGATTACCCTGACAGCCGGTGTTGGGGGCAGCCTGCTGTCGATTGGCTCGGCAGCGGGCGTTGCTTTGATGGGCACATCGAAAGGGCACTATACCTTTATGTCGCACTTGCGCTGGAGCTGGGTGATTGCCCTTGGATACATTGCCAGCATACTGGCACATTTTCTGATTCATGGAAGGTTGCTTATCTAAGCAGGTAAACGACATACGGTGCACATTTTCCGGTGGTTCTTATATTAACAATGGCATCGTATCGCTGGTCAGATTCAAGGTTCCAGCCTTGGTTGTGCAGGGATAAATCCAGACTGGACATATCAATTCCGGCTCTCTTGAACCGAAAGGCGTTAGGGGCCGAGTCAGGTGTGAAGCTCACCTGAAGGGGGGCTTCGGCACGGTTCACGACCACCGATCCCCTGACGGGTTCATAATGGCAGTTCAAAGGGGCACTGGTGCTGCAGCTGGCAAGCAACAGGCTGATCATCGTTACAGTGTAAAGCCCTGAATGGCAGTATTTGCTTCTTCCCATCACTCTCCCCCTGCTGATATCCGTACCTCGCAGGTATGATTATTACCTGCCTTTGTTCCAATGTATATGCACAGTGCGGATAACAAGGTAATAAGCCGGAGTTAACAGGGTGGAAAGAATGGCAACGCTGAGCATTCCCCAGAACACTGGAAGTCCGAGGGAAATTCTTGCCGAGGCGCCTGCTCCGCTGGCCATCACCAGAGGTAATACACCGAGGATAAAAGACAATCCTGTCATGGTAACCGCCCTGAAGCGCAGGCGGGCAGCTGTGCTGGCTGCGCTAAACAGAGTGTCACCTTCCTGTTCCCTGTGCCGGGCAAACTCGACAATCAGAATGGCATTCTTGGCTGCCAGACCAATCAGCAGAACGATGCCGAGTTGAGCGTAAATATTGTTATCGAGACCCGACAGGTAAAGTGCCAGCAGGGCACCTGCCAGTGAAATAGGAATCGAAGCCATCACAGCAATGGGCAGAAGCCAGCTTTCAAATTGCGCTACCAGAAACAGGTAAGAAAACAACAGGGCGAGCAACAGAATCAGAACGGTCCACTGACTGGATTCGAGCTGCTGCAGGGACAGACCGGACCATTCATAGGTGAAGCTATCGGGCAACTGTCTGGCAATGTCTTCCATTGCCCTCATGGCATCTTCTGTCGTATAGCCCGGAGCGGCCTGTCCACTGATGGAAGCCGAGCGAATCAGGTTGTAGTGTTCCAGGTTGGATGGACCCATATGCGGCTGGATTTCTACCAGTGTTTTCAAGGGCACCATTTTTCCGTCCTCGTTGCGAACGTGGAGTTCAAGCAGGTCTTCCGGTGTTGTCCGGTCTTTGGTCTGAGCCTGCAGAATAGTGTTATAGAGTCGGCCAAATTTGTAGTAATAGCCCAGATAACGGGTGCCGAGATAGCTTTGCAGAGTATTTTGCAGACTGGACATTTTAACGTTCTGGTTCAGAAGCTTTTGCCGGTCAATAATGACTTTCAGGTGAGGTTCATTGGCACGGTAAGTGCTGAAGGGTCGCTGAATTTCAGGTCGGGCTTCTATCTGCGCCATAACAATATCGAGCATTCTGGACAGTGTCCGGGGTGACTGTTGCAGACGATCCTGAAGTTTAAAGTTGAACCCGCTGAGCATGCTCATGGTCGGTATGGCTGAGGGCGGGATCGCCATAATACTGGCACTGCTGATGCCCTCCAGCGATTGCTGAACCCGGTCAATGACGGCAAAGGATGATGAATCCCTGTTTTTTCGTTCACTCCAGGGGTTGAGGATAACGGCGACAAACCCCGAGTTGGAGGCGTTGAATCCGGAGACTGGACTGTACCCTGTGACAGCAACAGTATGCTCGACCTCTTTCTCGTTCTGAATAATGCTGACAACGTCTTTCAGCACCTTGTCTGTTCGATTAACTGAGTGACTGTCAGGCAGCTGTACAAATACAAAGAAATAGCCTCGGTCGTCAATGGGTATAAAGCCTTTGGGTAAGACCTTAAACTGCCAGCAGACCACGATGATTGAAGCCAGCAATATGACCAGAGCCATGCTCCAGTGTTTCAGACACCAGCGGGTGATATTCAGATAGGCGTCAGTTATCCATTGGAAACCGGACTGCAACCAGAGTTGCAGAGGATGGCGGGCACGGTCTTTTTCATTGAGCAGCAAGGCGCACATGGATGGACTGAGGGTCAGGGCGCAGATGGAGGAGATCAGTACGGCACTGGAGGTGGCGACTCCAAATTCTTTATAAAACTGCCCGGATGTACCCGGAATAAAACCAATGGGGAAAAACACCGCCAGCAGAACCAGGGTTGTGGCAATCACCGGGCCGGTTACTTCTTTCATGGCAGCGACGACAGCAGAGTGAGCTGACAGGCGGTTTTCCTGCATTTGTCGCTGAACGTTTTCCACGACGACAATGGCATCATCCACGACAATGCCGACTGCCAGCACCAGCCCGAACAGGGTAACGGTATTCAGGCTGTATCCCAGAACATAGAGAACGGTAAAACTGCCTACCAGTGAAACCGGAATGGTAATAGCAGGAATCAGTGTGGCTTTCCAGTCGGCCAGAAACAGATAGATGACCAGAATCACCAGTGCGATGGTAAGTAGAAGAGTCCATTTCAGTTCGCTCAGGGTCTCCTTAACAAACAGGCTACTGTCGTACGGAACGATATAGCTGAGCCCTGCCGGCAGTCGTTTATTCAGTTGCTCCAGCTCTTTGTGGATCGCCTGACTGACTTCAATGGCATTGGAGTCGGGTGTTTGATAAACCGAGAGAAGAATGGCATGAGCATTATCCAGCCGGTTAACAAAGTCATAGTCTTTTGAACCCTGTTCGACTTGTGCAATATCACCAAGTCGAACCAGCTTGCCGTCTTTGCTGCGCCTTATGACCACCTGCTCAAATTCTTCGGTGGTCAGCAGCAACCCTTCGACTTCAATGACATATTCCAGTTGCTGATGATCCAGAGAGGGTTTTTGTCCTACTTTGCCGGAAATGACTTCCAGATGCTGATCGTAGAGTGCGTCTTCAACATCTTTCGGGGTCAGCCCAAGGCTTGCCATGCGATCCGGATCAAGCCAGATGCGGAGGCTGTATTCTTTATTGCCATAAATCATGACATCACTGACACCGGGAAGTCTGGACAGGTTATCCATGATGTTCAGGCTGACATAGTTACTGAGCCAGATATCGGAGTGCTCGGGGTTATCCGAGTAAAAAACCACAAACATCAGCTGGGTGGGGTTTTTCTTGAAAACCTGAACACCTCGTTCGCGCACTTCCAGGGGCAAATAGGATTGTGCCAGTGTGACCCGGTTTTGTACTGCCAGAGTGGCAATATCAAGATCCGTTCCCGCAGCAAAGGTCACCTCCATGTTCATGGAGCCATCGTTGGCGCTATTGGATGAGGAGTAGAGCAGGTTATCCAGCCCGTTGATCTGTTGCTCGATGGGGTTGGCAACGTTTCGTTCCACCTGGCTGGCAGTGGCACCCGGATAATGGGCGTTCACGTAAACCTGAGGCGGTGTGACATCCGGGTATTCCAGTGTAGGCAACAGGGGAAGGCTCAGTAATCCGCTGATAAAAATAATCAGCGCCAGTACCTGGGCAAAACGGGGGCGTTGCAGAAAAAAACGGGTCAGCATTGGATTTATCCTTATGGTGACCAGAACACTATAGACAAATCGGTACTAATTGTTGGGTAAAAACAGTGGTTGAGGAAAGGGAGGTTGCCCCGGACAGACCTGTATCCGGGGCAGAAGGGAGCCGGTTAGCAGTTAGCTTTATCCGGGTTGAAATGCTCGCGCAGACGCTGCAGCAGGAAGTAGAACACAGGAATCAGCAGTGTACCGATGACCGTGGCGGCGATCATACCGGACATTACTGTTGTACCAATGATCTTACGACTGGCAGCACCGGCACCGCTGGCGAATACCAGTGGCATTACGCCCAGTACAAACGACAGTGCTGTCATCAGTACCGCGCGGAAACGCAGTGCAGCTGCATCGGCAGCGGCGTCCAGAACGCTCTTGCCCTGTTGACGCTGAACCATGGAGAATTCCACGATCAGGATGGAGGTCTTGGCGGCAATACCAATCAACAGAACCATACCGATCTGGGCATAGATGTCGAATGCCATCTCCGGAGCCATCAGGCGGAACAGGTTAATACCGGCGAATGCACCAAAGGCGGCCACCGGTACGGCACTGATGATCGCCAGCGGCATAGACCAGCTCTCGTACTGAGCCACCAGGAACAGATACACAAACAGGAACGCCAGACTGAACAGCAGCGGTGCCAGGTTGCCGGCTTCGATTTCCTGCAGACTCTGGCCGGACCAGGAGTAGGTGTAACCGTCTGGCAGCGTTTGAGCGATGTCTTCCATGGCGGTGATCGCTTCACCGGAACTCAGTCCCGGAGCCGCTTGGCCACTGACGTTGGCAGAACGGAACATGTTGTAATGTTTCAGACTGTTAGGGCCCAGAATCGGCTTCAGGGTTGCCACTGTCGTCAGCGGTACCATTTCACCTTTATTGTTGCGCACATAGAAACGACTCAGGTCGGAAGGACCGGTACGGTACTCACTCTCTGCCTGCAGACGCACCTGGTAGGAGCGACCAAACTTGTTGAAGTCGTTGATGTACGCTGAACCCAGCTGGGTTTGCAGTGTCATGAAAATTTCAGACAGTGCGATGCCCTGGGCTTTGGCTTTGTCACGATCCACATCCAGATAGTACTGAGGGATGTTGGCACGCCAGGTGCTGAATACACGATTCAGGCGAGGATCCTGATTTGCCTGGTAAACCAGCCCGTTCAGAACCTGTCCCAACTCCTGTGCGGAACGCCCTTCGGTGTCCTGCAGACGGAAGTCAAAACCGCCGGACGTACCCAGACCCGGAATGGGCGGGAATTCAAAGGCCATGGCCTGTGCTTCCGGCAGTGTCCAGACCATGCCCTGAATGCGCTGCATTACGGCAGACTGATGCTGATCAGGGTTTGGGCGTTCACTCCAGTCCTTCAGGTTGGCAATCGCCATACCACCGTTGGAGCCCGCACCGGCAAAGATACTGAAGCCGGATACAGTGATCACGCTGTCAACATCTTTATCTGCCCGGATCATATCGGTCAGCCTGGCCATCACATCTTTGGTTCGGTTCAGGGAGGCTGCATCAGGCAGCTGAACGTCTATCATCACAAAACCCTGGTCTTCATTGGGTACGAAGCCACTTGGGGTTTTGTCAAACATGAAACCGGCACTGCCTATCAGAATGGCAAATAAACCCACACTCAGAATGGATCGACGCAGCAGCAGTGTGACCCAGCTTTTGTAGCCTTTGGTCATTCTGTTGATAAAGGCGTCCAGAGGTTTCAGCCACGCAATATGCCCCATGGACTCTTTCTTAAGCAGGGTGGCACACAGAGCCGGACTCAGGGTCAGAGCGTTAATGGAAGAAATGACTACCGCCACGGAAATAGTGACCGCAAACTGGGAGTACAAACCACCGGTAATACCCGGCATAAAGCCGACCGGAACAAACACCGCCAGCAGCACCAGGGTGGTTGCCACGATGGGGCCAGCCACTTCCTTCATGGCCTGACTGGTCGCCGCTTTCGGCTCCATGCCTTCTTTGGTAATGAGTCGCTCAACGTTCTCAATAACAACAATGGCGTCGTCTACCACCACACCGATTGCCAGTACCAGGCCAAACAGGGTGATGGTATTGATGGAGAAACCCAGTACCAGCATGATGGCAAAGGTACCAATCAGGGATACCGGAACGGCAATAGCCGGAATCAGGGTCGCACGCCAGTTCTGCAGGAACAGGAATACCACCAGAATAACCAGTAGCACCGCCTGGAACAGAGTGATAACCACTTCACGAATGGACTCGTCAATAAACTCAGTGGTGTCAAAAGCAATGACATACTCAACCCCTTCCGGGAAGTTGGCTGACAGTTCCTCCACTACCTGTTTAACATCGGCTGCAACGCTCATGGCGTTGGCGTCGGGTTGTTGGTAGATAACCAGAAAGCCAGTATCTGCGTTATTGAATTGGGATTCGGCACCATAGCTCTGAGAGCCCATTTCGACCCGGGCAATATCGCTCAGACGAACAATGGTACCGTCCGGACGGGCGCGGATAATGATGTTTTCAAAGTCGGCAACATCACTCAGGCGCCCCTGGGTCTTGATGGTGTAGTTAAACTGCTGGTCAGGCAGGTTGGGTCCCTGGCCCAACTGACCCGCTGCAACGATTGTATTTTGCTCCTGCAATACAGCAGCAACGTCAGTGGTGGAAATTTCCAGTGCGGCCATGCGCTCCGGGTTCAGCCAGATACGCATACTGTAGATCAGCGGGCCCATGATACTGGCGTCTGCCACACCGTTAACCCGCGCCAGCGGATCTTTCAGATAGTTGTTGGCGTAGTTACTCAGATAGACACCGTCGTATTCAGGCCGGTCCGATATCAGGTTGATACCCAGCAGCATGTTGGAAGACTGCTTACGTACCCGCACACCCATACGACGAACGTCTTCCGGCAGAATCGGTTCGGCCGCAGATACACGGTTTTGTACGTTGACCATCGCCATGTCCTGGTCCACACCGGACTGGAAGGTAACGGTGACAGTGGCACTGCCATCATCCGCAGAAGACTCCATATACAGCATGTTTTCCACACCGTTAATGTTGTCTTCCAGAGGACGTATAATCGCCTCTTCTATGGTCTCGGCGTCTGCGCCGGGGTAGCTGGCATTAACGGTGATCTGTGGTGGTGTGATGTCCGGGAACATTGCCACGGGCAGGGTGTTCAGGGCGATCAGGCCGACCAGCGTGATGACGATCGATATGACAAAGGCAAACTTGGGCCTGTTTATAAAAAATTGACTGAACATCTCAGTTACCCTGCTGAGTGCTGGAGTCGGCCTGAGGTGACATCAGAATGCCACCGGTTTCAGGGTCAATATTGACAATATCTGGCTGAACTTTTACACCGGGGCGAACTTTTTGCAGGCCTTCCACGATGATGTGTTCACCGGCTTTCAGGCCTCTGTTGACTACCCAGAACGGGCCGATACGGCGTCCCATTTCAACCTGGCGGCTCTCCACCTGATCGTCAGCGGTCACCACCAGTACGAATCGTCCACTCTGGTTTTCCTGAACGGCAGACTGTGGCACCACCGGACGATCTTCTTTCTCGTGGCTTTCAACAATCAGGGTCACGTACAGACCCGGAATAATGATGCCGTGAGGGTTCGGGAATTCGGCACGCAGGGTCAGGGTGCCGGTGGTCTGGTCAACCTGGGTGTCGGCGAAGTTAAATTTGCCCGGCTGGTTATATTCAGAACCGTTTGGCAGGCGCAGGCGCATATCGAAGCGGCCGTTATCGGTGCGCTGGCCACCGGTGTTCTGCAGGTGGTTTACCAGCATGCGCTCATCAACCTGGAAACTGACGTACATTGGATCAACGGATGTCAATGTGCCCAGAGAGCTTGAGGTGGGGCCCACCAGATTGCCAACACTGTAACTGGCGCGACCAATCTGACCGGCAAACGGCGCATGGATGCGGGTGTAACCGAGGTTCAGTTTTGCGGTTTCCAGTCCGGCTTCAGCGGCCTGAACAGCGGCTTCAGCACGAGCCTGATTGCTGGTCTGGGTGTCCAGATCCGCCTGACTGATATGGCCTTTCTGGAACAGGTCTTTGCTGCGCTGAAGGTCCCGGACGGCTTTAGTATGTTCGGCTTTGGCGCTGGCAAGGTCTGCTTCGGCTTTTTTCAGGGCTGCTTCATAGGGTTTCGGGTCAATCTCAAACAGTAACTGTCCGTTTTTGACATTTTCCCCTTCAATGAAATCACGCTTGGTCAGGAAACCTTCCACCCGGGCACGCAGGTCAACGGTTTTGACAGCTTCAGTACGGGCGATGTATTCCTGATAATCACCAACAGGCTGTTTGGTAACATTAATGACAGAGACGGCAGGTGCAGGCATCTGCCCCTGTTGTTGTGGCTGTTGGTCACAACCGGTCAGCGCAAAAAGAGACGCGATGATAAAGCCAACCGACATCAAATGTCGCTGGCGGGTGTGTGAAATGATCGATTTCATTGACTGCTCCGATCGGAAGAAACAGAAGAAGGAGTTGCTAGCGTGTGGTGGGTGGCCAATGCGTGTTGAGTAGCAGCGTGTCCGAGGGATGACAGTTTGTTAAACCCGTTGAGCCATTCTCCACTTTGGGCGTGGATTCTACCTGCTGAAAGGCTTGTCTTGTAGTGTTCAGAGCGTGTTTTACAAGCAACTGACGCAATGCTGTACATGTGAACGTATTCCATCATGATGCTGTCACTCATTTACAGGACTCTTACTGATTCTAACCGCCAAATTTAGATCAGCAGGCATACACTGATGGTCGTCTGCGGTTGTTCATTGTCTTTTGTAGTTCGCAAAGAAACTGTTCGTAATGACGCAATGAGCAGTCTCGAATGGATCAGGATAATTGTTTAAACCTGATTCTGGAGGCATGTGCGAATTTGTAACTGCACTGTCAGTCAAAATCCAATATGATACGGGCAGGTTTTAGTACATCCGGCCGGTAGCATATTGCCAAATTTCCCTGTTACCCCGAGCTGTACTTTAACCCCGACGAACCCCCGCCGGGGTCTTTTTTATCTGGAGCGGCTGCATCACCGGGCAGTGGCTCTGTGCTCATGGTTGTCTGGATGGAGTATCAAATGAGTAGCGACAGCGTAAAACTTCTTTTGATAGACGATGATGTCGAATTATGTGAGTTGCTGATCGAATATCTGGCCACTGAAGGTTATGACGTAAAGGCGGTTCATGATGGCGAGTCGGGTGTGGTGTCTGCACTGTCCGGTGAGTATCAGCTGGTGTTGCTGGATGTCACCCTGCCGAAGCTGAATGGCTTTGATGTGTTGAAAAAAGTCCGTCAGACCTCGGACATTCCCGTGCTGATGCTGACGGCCCGTGGCGACGATGTTGACCGCATTATTGGGCTGGAATTCGGTGCGGACGACTATCTGCCCAAACCTTATAACCACCGTGAACTGGTGGCTCGTATCAAGGCCATTCTGCGTCGAGGTCGTACACAGGTGGCTGACAGCAACCCGCGAACCCTCAGTATTGACGATATCACCCTGAATCTGGCGAATCGTGAAGCCACCATTGACGGTGAGGTACTGGAGTTAACCGCCACCGAATTTATGGTGCTCAAAGCGCTGATCGAAAAAGCGGGTGAACTGATTTCCCGCGATGAGCTGACACAGATTGCCCTGAATCGTCGTCTGACGCTTTATGATCGTGCCATTGATATGCACGTGAGTAATGTTCGCAAGAAAATTGGCACCCGTGCTGACGGCTCTGCCCGTATCAAAACTGTGCGTGGTGCCGGCTATTTTTATATTCGCCCGTGACGGTGTCACTGGTTCACAAGCCGTGAGCACGTTCGCAGTAGCTGATTGAATGAAAGCGCAAATACATAAAATGCTGGCCTGGCCCTTTCGCAGTTTGTTCTGGAAACTGTTTTTGTGGTTCTGGCTGACCATGGTGTCGATGATGGTGGCGCTGGTCGTAGCGGTTGCCATTACTGTTGACCCGGCTGATTTCCTGTCTGAACGACGAGCCCTGTTTCGTGAGCTGGAAGTTGCATCCCGACAGGTTGAGCGGATGGCTGCAGGCTGGTCTACCAACCTTGCCATAAGACAGTTGCCTGGTAGTTATTATTATCTGTTCGGGCCTAACGGCGAACCGGTGGGTAGGCCAACGGTGCCGTCTGAAGTCCAGTTTTCCTACAACAAAACCCGGGACCGGCGCGAGCCTGTGATTACCTTTCGCAGCGGTGTTGTGGTCGTGGGTCCAAGGAAAGTCTGGATTGATCGTACTCCCTTTGATCTCTACCTGACCAAGGAAATGCCGCGGCTGGTGCACTGGCGGGTCAAAAAGGTGTTTGCCCAACAGTGGCATCTGGTCATCATTGCTCTGGGCGTCAGCTTCCTTCTGAGTATTATGCTGGCTCGCTATCTGGTAGTGCCCATACGACAGTTGCAGGGTACTTCCCGTCGGTTGGCGCAGGGCGACTTGGCGGCAAGGGTGGCTCAGGTGGTGGGTGACCGTGGCGATGAGCTGGGTGAGTTTGGTCGTGACTTCAACCACATGGCCGAGCAACTGGAAACCCTTATAAACGACAAAGAGCGATTGCTCAGGGATGTGTCCCATGAGCTGCGTTCCCCCCTGACGCGTTTGCAATTATCGTTAGCGCTGGCTCGGCGGAAGTCGCCCGATGCCGAGTCTGAGCATGGGCGTATTGAGCGTGAAATCGAACGGCTGGATCAGATGATTGGCGAAATTATCCGATTTTCACGTATTCAGAGTGGTGTAACGGATCGTGCCTGGGAACCTGTGTCTCTGCATGGCCTGATAGAATACATTGTCGATGATGCTGATTTTGAGGCTCAGGCTCAGGATAAGACAGTGGTGGTGACAGAAAGTCAGGACATTGAAATCAACGGTGTCAAAGACTGGCTGGGAAGTGCTATTGAAAATATGGTGCGCAACGCCATCCGTTTTACGCCTGAAGGCAGCCGGGTTGAAGTGGCTCTTAAAAAGCATAAACGACATGCTATTGTGACGGTCAGGGATTATGGTCCGGGTATTCCCGAAGACGCCCTGGACTCGTTATTTGAGCCTTTTTTCAGGGTGGACGACACCCGTGGTAAAGAAAATGATGGCTTTGGGCTGGGGACGTCCATTGCAATGGGTGCCGTAAAAAATCATGGCGGCATCATTACGGCAAGGAATGTTCATCCGGGTCTTGAGGTGACCATTTGTTTACCTTTGAATCACAAGGTCGCCGTCTGACCGTTGCTCAGGCTCATGACTGGCAACAGGCAATGGCAGAACGGATTGTCTGTCACGATGATATGAACGATGTCCGCACAATCGCTGGTGTGGACGTCGGTTTTGAAGAAAACGGAACAGTCACCAGATCGGCGGTGGCTGTTCTTGCTTTCCCGCAACTTCAATTGCTGGACTTCACCATTGCCCGCCTGCCTACCTGCATGCCCTATATTCCCGGGCTATTGTCTTTTCGTGAAACACCGGCCGTTCTGGCCGCTTTGCAACAGCTGACTGTAAAGCCTGATCTTTTACTGTGTGATGGTCAGGGCAGGGCGCATCCCCGCCGTTTCGGAGTGGCGTGCCATGTGGGGCTATTATCGGGAATACCTGCGATCGGTGTTGGCAAACAGAAGCTCTGTGGTGAGCATGATGTTTTGCCGGATGAAAAAAACAGCGTGGTTGCGCTGACGGAAGGGCAGGAAACCATAGGCACAGTGCTGCGAAGTCGCCGTGGTGTTAAACCGTTGTATGTTAGTATTGGACACAGAGTTTCTCTGACATCTGCTGTGCATTTTGTGCAGCAAAGCCTTGCCGGGTTCAAACTGCCTGAACCCATTCGATGGGCCGACGGACTGGCATCTAACCGGGGGAAGACCGTTGAAAAAGCTAATCATATTCTGGGGCGCACATCGTAACATTGCTCGGGTTATGAACCTGATGCTTGTTTCAATGATGACTGCAATACTTGCCGGATGTCCGTTTTCCAAATCCGAAGTGCTGACAGAAGAACAGCTTCAGTCTCTGGTGAATGAGAAATTTATGTCGCCACAGATTCGCAAGCTGGAAGTGTTGCCGCCCTTTGTTAATGTCCAGCTTTATCTGGAAACGCCAACACTCATTCTGGAAGGAGACTTTCAACCGTTGGGTTTTCGCTTCAATGGGACTCTGGATGCCGACGTTTTCAGTGATTATGTTGAGGGAGGCATTACCGACCCTATTCCATTCGGGATAGAAGGTACGGCTAATCTGGAGTATCGACCGGATGACAGGGCGTTCTTTTTCTCGGATGTGAAGCTGGAGAATGCCCGGATTGATCTGGATATCGCCATGGTTGAAACGTTGATTATTGATCAGTTGAAGAAAGCACTCAGGCAGGAGTTGGGGAGTTTGCCGATTATTCCTCTGGATGAGGGAGATGTTCTGTATCGAAAACTGGGCAGCTTTCCTGCCGCTGCGGTAGTCGAGCAGGGTCGGCTGGTAATTACCCCGAAAGTCAGTGAAAGCTGACCAACTTGCTGCCGCCGCACGACTGCATGGAATTGGTATTAGTGCAAACACAGAAGCAGTTGCCGGTAGGGTAGTCTATTCTCGGACAGCCTCCTAGACTGTAGTTATTATTGTGCATTCATCTGAAGGAACAGATGTCTTACTCATCGTTGGATGGAAAACCCTCTATTTTGAGCACTGCCCGGCAGGCATTAAGCCTGTTCGTCTGGCTATGGCTGATTGTCTCCAGTTTCTCTTATGTCCATGCCGATGTAACGATCATCACCGAAAATACCGAAGAGCTCAATCTGATTACGGTTTCCGAGTATCTTGAAGACCCGGATAGTCAGTACACCCTTGAAGAAATTAACCGGCCTGAAGTCGATGCGCTGTTTAAACCGGTACAAAAAACTGTATTTAATAAAGGAATCAGTGAGTCAGTGGTCTGGCTGCGCTTTGATTTGCGCTATCTGTCTTATGTTGGAGAAGAACTGGGTACCTGGCTGATTGAACTGGCTCACCCACCACTGGATCTGGTGACAATATATATTGAGGATGATTGGGATGGTTTCCAGCAGCTTAATGCCGGAGACAAGTTTCCTTTTGATGTCAGGCTGGTGGAATACCCGCGCTTGCTGTTTCCGGTGGATATCCGTTCCGGCGATACCTTACGGTTTTATGTTCGTATAGAAACCAGCGGGTCTTTGTATGTGCCTTTAAAGCTCTGGTCTCCACTGGCTTATATAGAGCGCTCAAGCAGTATCAATATATCCCAGGGAATGATTCTGGGTGCCCTGGTGACCCTGCTGATCTTCAACCTGATTATCCTGCTCCGGCTTCGTAGTAGCAGTTACCTGTTTTTTGCCATTCATGCCAGCTGTTTTCTGATGTATTTCCTGTCGATCAGTGGTATCGGGCTCCAGTACCTGTGGCCTGACTCTCCTTCTCTCAGTGCGGGGGCTCCGCGTTATATTAGCGCTTCTGTTACATCGCTGATCATGTTTTCGGTTGTTTTTCTCCGTCTGGGTAAGAAAGCGGCCAGCCTGAACCGCTTTCTTACCATGCTGTTACTACTCAGTATTTTTATTCTGCCTGTTACTATGTTGATGACCTATGAACAGGCCGTCTGGCTGATTACTGGCCAACAGTTGCTGGTGATGCCCTGCCTGATGTTTGCAGGGCTTTATATCTGGCTGGTGAAAAGGGATCGCTCGGCAAGATTCTTTTTTGCTGCCTGTCTGGTGCTGATGGCGGGTGAAGCGGTTTATGCGTTAATGATATGGCTGAAACTGGGGGGCTCTGCTTTCTATGTTAACGCTGTCCCGGTGTCAGGCGTGATTGGACTCATTTTATTGTCTCTTGGTTTGTGGAGTCGTGTACGACGACAACGGGATGAATGGGTGGTGACGGAAGTGAATTCCAGACAGGCTCTGGAGAAGGAAAGCCATAGAATGCTGGAAGGTAGCCGGCTGAAAGCTGAATTTCTTTCAACACTGTCTCACGAGCTGGAGCAGCCTGTCCGCTACATTGCAGAAAAGATACAGCAGGTTGAAGAGCCCGGTTCGTTTGAGCAGAAGGAATTGCTGAATAATATCCGCAAAACGGCTTCAGAGGTTGATGAACTGATCGCCTATCTGGTGTCGTTATCTGACCGGCAGGAAGAACTTGGCCAGCTTACAGAAGTTCCTTTTAATATGCAGCGACAGATGGATATTCTTAAAGATGGTGTCAGCATTGTGTGTGAAGACCAGTCTGTTGAGCTGCTTTTCGAGATTGCTGATGATATATCGAGGACTTTGTATGCTGATGCAGAAAAAATGTCCAGGGCTCTCAGGTATGTCATCGAGAATCTGGTAAAGCTGGGGGTGGGGTCTTATGTTCAGGTAAGAGTGCAGAAGTATGAGCATAAAAATCCTGAAAAAATGGGCATTACCTTTAGTGTTGTCGGAACGCTGAAAAACGATGACGATGAAGTGTGTTATATGATGCCAAAGGGGGTATGGTGGTCATTGTGTCGCCAGATTATGCATGCGCTCGATGGCTCGGCCGCTTGTACGCAACAGGCGTCCGGAGAAGTCTGTTTTGAACTCAGTCTTGGATGCCGGGTCGATACCAGCGCCAGTTGACCACCGGGGTTCGTTTGAATAAGGGTCTTGTTGTTAAATACAAGCCAATACCTGCAGCATCCGCCAGAAGATCCAACCATGAAAAATGACGATACCCTGTAAAGAGTTGCAGCACTTCCAGTGTCAGACCATAACCAAGCAATGCCAGTACTTTCCTGCGGTTTAATTCGGTTTCAGGCCAGCTGGCATCCATCAGATAGGTCAAAACAAGAAAGGCGGCGATATGTTGTAGCTTGTCATTCCAGTCTGACAATGGGATTTGGTCAACGGGTAATAACCCGAGGATGGTCATGGTTATGAGGGCGGTTGCCAGAGAAACTCTGGCAAGCAAAGAAAAATGTCGGGTGATTATCGCTTCCAATGCGTCGTCCTTGATCGCCGGTGCCAATGGTGAGCCTGCTTCGGGCTTTTATGGCTTAATTGTTTTTTTAATGATTCAGGTACTGGTACTTCACGAAACGCACCTTGTGTCAGATTGTCCAGTGTCCAGTCACCTATCTTATAACGAACCAGCCTTAAAGTGGGATAGCCAACGGCAGCGGTCATTCGTCGAACCTGTCGGTTGCGCCCTTCTTTTATGGTCAGTTCCAGCCAGCTGTCGGGAATGGACTGTCTTACCCGAATCGGAGGGTTGCGATCCGGTAATGCAGGGGCGCTGATACGTCTGACGATGGCTGGCAGTGTCAAACCATCATTCAGTTGCACGCCTTTTCTCAGTTGGTCAAGAGCCGTATCATCCGGAACACCTTCCACCTGAACCCAGTAGGTTTTCGGCATTTTATGCATGGGTGAGCTGACCTGATGCTGGACTTTTCCGTTATTGGTCAGCAGCAGCAACCCTTCACTGTCGCGGTCAAGGCGGCCTGCCGGGTATACGCCGGGAATGGCAATGTAATCTTTCAGGGTTGCCCTGCCTTCGGCATCTGTGAACTGGGTCAGGACACCATAAGGCTTGTTAAACAGAATCAGTCGGACAGGCTCGTTGAGGCTTCTGGCTGGTTTGGAAGGTGGTTGGTGTGTGTTTCTGCGCATGATGCATGTCCGGAGAAAATAGCATGGGATTATAGGGTGACAGTCGATCTATAACATCAGTATTTGAATAAAAGTAAACAACCGTGCTCAGCGGTTGAAAAAATAATCTGAACTACACTGTTGCCCTTAACTTACAAACACCGGTCAATGGCGTGTTTTGTTCCTGATCGGATAACAATGATAAACACAGGATGAGGTGAACGTTGAGTGATTTAAAGCCTGCTGAAAACCATTCTATTTTGACCCGGCCAGCCTTGTTGCTAAGGTATTGTGCACCCTTGCTGCTCGGAGTGGTGCTTTGGAACCTCTCTGTGCCGGAAGGTATGGATGCCAGAGGTTGGCAAATGATGACCATTTTCCTGAGTACATTGCTGGGTGTAATGGTTTTGCCGATCCCGATGTCTGCCGTTACCTTTTTTGGTATCGCAGCACTGGGGTTAACCCAGACTTTGACACTGAAACAGGCACTGTCTGGCTACAGCGAACCCATCACCTGGTTGATTGTGCTGGCATTTTTTATTTCGCATGGTTTCATCAAAACCGGGCTGGGTCTGAGAATGGCGTATTGCTTTATGCGGATGCTCGGTAAAAGTACGATTACGCTGGGCTATGGCATGGTGTTGACAGATACCGTGCTGGCACCCGCCATGCCTAGTATTACAGCCAGAGCGGGGGCTGTGGTTTACCCTATCATGCGTTCTATTGCCGAAGTGTACAACAGTCATCCGGGAGAACCTTCTGCCAGACGCATGGGGACTTTTTTAACCCTTGTTGTGTTCCATGCCAATGCCATTACCAGTGGTATGTTTCTGACCGCCATGGCGGGTAATCCACTGGTGGTAAAACTGGCGGGAGATCAGGGAGTGGACATTACCTGGGCCTCCTGGGCGATAGGTGCCATTGTTCCCGGCCTGCTTTGTCTGGCCATAATGCCGGTTCTGCTTTACAGAATTTCACCTCCCCAGTTACGGGAAACGCCAAAAGCCGTGGAGATGGCCACTGAGAAACTGCATGAACTGGGCAACTTTAAACGTGATGAATGGATTATGGCCGGGACATTTGTTGCGTTACTGGTGCTCTGGGTTACCGGGCGTTATTTTGGACTGTCGGCTGCACTGGTGGCTCTGTGTGGTGTCTGTGTTTTGTTGCTGTCTGGAGTATTGAACTGGGACGAGATTAAAGGCAATAAAGGCGCCTGGGACACTATGATCTGGTTTGGTGCCTTTGTCACAATGGCGCACTTTCTAAGTGAGTTTGGCGTTGTCACATTTATCAGTAGCTCAATAGGTTCGTGGTTTGAGGGTATGCCTGTGTGGCTAAGTCTGATAGCCATCAGTGTGGTGTACTACTTTGCACATTACTTTTTTGCGGCAACGACGGCCCAGATCAGTGCCATGTATGCCAGCTTTCTGATTATTATGATCGGCGCAGGCGTTCATCCTGTGGGGGCGGCTCTGACATTGGCTTATCTGAGCAATAACTGTGCTGTAGTTACGCATTATGGTAATGGTCCGGCTCCTATATTGTTTGGTGCCGGTTATGTGCCATTGGCCACCTGGTGGAAAGCAGGCCTTTTGATGAGCTTCGTCTACCTGACCATATGGCTCACGGTGGGTACAGCCTGGATGGAATGGTTGGGATATTTTGGGTAATTACGTTAAAAGTCGAATGGTTACAATGGCTGAATGGGTAATAATACGAACCGCCGTCACTGTGTGAGTGGTTTTTTGTGGCAGGTTGTCAGTTTGTGTTGAAACTTGGCGTATATTTACGGATTAATGAATTTGTCGGAACATTCAAAATAACAAGCAGATAGGCTGCTATATCTTATCTCTTGTCATGGAGTGCTGATGTACTCAACGGCAGGTCTGTTTGACTTGTCGACTTGTCATGTTCGTTCTTCTATTCTGGCCCGGGTCAATGTTTTGACCCGGGCTTTTTTTTATCTCTTTCGGGCGGATGACTGTCAGCCAATCGAACTCATCAGAAATCCTTTGATGACAAAGCCCAGCACTCCCAGACAAAGTGCTCCAAATAAAACAAATGTACCGAATTTGCCTGCCCGGGACTTTTTTGACAGGTCATAAACAATGAAAGCCATAAACAGAATCAGCCCTGTCAGCAGGGTTTTAAGCATCAGGGATTCAAAATCTTCTATTTCCATTACTGCGTACTCGGTTGTTTATTATTCTGTATCAGTGACACATCTGGTTAATGATTTTAGCGGCTATGTTCAGACGAATGAATGTTTGTATCAAATCTGTCTAAACTGAAATTAGCAACCTTATGGAGAGACAGGGAATGGCATCCCGCATCCGCTTGGTAGATATTACCAAACTCAGCAAATCGAGCTTTCTGGTGCAGCAGGAATCTGAAGCTGTTCTCAGTCAGGCCAGTCAAAGCTTAAAGCAACAGGCTCAGTTCATAGAGAATGTAGGCCTGGATCGTAAAGCCCTCAGAGATTTCATTAATAGTGACCGCTGGACAGTCAAACAAAGACACAAGGCCCGTCAAGAGCTGGTTCGCTTCAGTGAAGAGCTGAAGCAGGGAATGTCTGAAGAGGCCTCAGAAAAGCGCAGAGAAATCAGAGTGGCCAGTAATCTTCTCAAACCAAAAAGCAAGAGCAAATCTACAGTCCGGAGACGCCGTACCGGGTTTGTATAAAACCGATCTATGCACATCTGTGAATAAAGCAAGGATGCGTGCAGCATGAGTAATGTTAATGGCGTAAATAATAATAACATTTCTTTTCAAACCCTTGATCCGGCAGCATTGAGTCAGCAGGACTTTATTGCGGCTGTTTATCTGGAACGGGGTAGTATGCTTGATGGCGAAGTGCGCCGGATTGCAAAGGACATTGAGACATCCAATAACCTACTGCACTCTGTTAATACCCTGATTAACAAGGCTAACATTGCCCAGTACAGTGACAGTAACTATGACGCTCCAACCTGGACCCAAAACGGTAAGAACATTGTTCTGGATAATGGTTATGGATTGGGATTTCAGACGGATGATGCAGGTAACACCTCATTTACGCTGGTAGATGCTGAGGGTAACCAGCTGATCTATAAAGATAAGACCCTCATTCCAGTAGCAGCTGGTGGCAGTGCAGATGCAAGTGAAGTTGGTATTCCTGTCATGAATGATATGACAATGGTTCTTGATGATGGTACTGAAATCACCTTCGAAACAGGAGCCGCCGGTGTAGCCTTTGATTCCAGTGATTTTTCCGGTGGTCTGGCAGATATTCAGACGATTACCATCAAGCGTGGTAATCAGGGAATGACCATCAATGATGTGAACACGGCAGATCCCAAGATTGTTGCAGCTGCTTTGAATGGCAATACGCTGGATACGCTGGATAACGATGGTCACGTTTTGCTGGAAGCAGGAGGGTTGAACTCTTGGGAGTATGATGGTGTTAACTTAGCCAGCTTGACCCGAACCGACCCAAACGATGCAGATGTTCAGGTTAGCGGATACTCTGCTCGTAAACTTGCTTTTCAAAATAACCTTAATGAAGAATACAGTGGCGGGCTGCCAGCATTAACAAGTGCAGAAAAGGATATTATCACTAATACACTGAAAATTACCCTCAATGATTCCAGCGGAGAGGGCAGGCTTACACAACAAGAGTGGGCCACTCTCAAAACAGGGCTTCAATCTGCCAAGGAAAATCTCACTGGCAGCAACCAGCTGCAGACTGTCCAACTGCAAAGAGCATTGACAACGCACAATCAGAACTACGATGCCATGTCGAACGCTGAGAACAAAATTTACAGTCTGCTGCGGGATATTGTAAACAATATTAAGTAGTAATCAGTCTAACGAAATCCCCAGTTGACTGATGCCATCATTTTGAGCCATCGCCCTGACCTCTTTCATAAAATCAGGGTTTTGTTTTTTCTGGGTTTTCAGTATATCCAGCATGTTATCCAAAAAGCCCATATGTTGTTTGTAGAGGTCGTGTTCTTCAATGTATTGAGCCAGCTCGGTACCATTCAAATCAGGTACTTCGGCATAGCGAATAAACTTACCTATGGTACTGAGAGACAGCGTAAGAGCGCTGGCGGCTTCATCATGACTTGGCGTCATGGCACAATTTATGGCGCAGTTGATACTGACAATGGCATCCAGGGCTGGTTGAACACCAAACATATCGAAGTCATCGGGATTTGGTGTGTTGTCGTCGATTTTTTCCAGCAGGCGTTCAAAGTTTTTAGAAGACTGGTGACCGGCTATATTGTCCCATAGCATGTTCAGGCAATGCCTGACGGTTGGGCTATCTCCGTATTCGGCCAGCTCAGAAAATAGCGCGAAATTCGGCCATGCTCGTTCGGAAACAGCGGTAGCAGCGGCGGTGAGCTTCCAGTCTGTGAACGAATCGATCCTGTCACGAAACAGGGCATACTGCTTATGTGTGTTCAAGGTAACTTCCTGCTGTTGAATCAGGTGGCGTATTGTATCAGGAGTGGTATGGTATCAAGAGAAATATTGCATCAGGCAGTTAAAAGGAGGCCATCGCTCTGAGTAGCTATCAGAGCGACCATTTGAAGTTTACCGTCACAGAGTCCATTTTGTAGTTGGAGTTGAGTTCAATTTTAGAGTTGTCCATAAGGCAGCTTTCCGCCTTAAGTTTGCCGCTGAATTCAACTTTTCCGCACTTCCCAAAATTAAATCGGGTTTTTTCTTTCAGGAATTCAACACGCTCTTTTATTGGTTTGGCAAATCCCAGTGCGTCCAAGCCAAGATAAGCGGCACTGGCAGCAGCATCAGAGGAGAGTTTTTTAGGGTCTTTAAAGGCTTTATAAATAAATTTGCCAACTTTCTTTTGGGTGAATTTGTTGGATTTAGCGTTAACATCCAGTTTTGGCATGTCGTCTTGATGATTAGAAGAAAAAAGTCGTTGAGATCTGGAAGGCGAATAAGAATCGATTTGAGCGACGTCGTTAGAGAATTGATTCAGGTATTTGGCGTAGCTGATTGTGCTGTTAGTATCAGGCGCTTCAGCCCATGCCGCAGGAGCAATTGCCATTACAAGCAGCTGCCTGAGTGATCGACAGATATGGCGGCAGTGAAATAATTTACGTCCATCCATGGTGTCTATCCTTCCCTGACGTTTATCCATTAACGCCAATAAATATATTGCCAGTCTATACACCATGCTGGCAAGGAATTATCCCGTATTTAATCAGTAAAGCATCCGGTTTTGCTGGCTTCTATACAGAAACCCTTTTATATAACAATTAAATCTATAAATAAGAATTAATTATTATTATGAGCACTTAATCATAATTGAGCTGCATAAATATGACAGAACAAATAGAAAAACGAGTTAACAGGTCTCTTTCTGTTATTTCTATTTATGCATTTTTTAGTGTACTGCTTACGGAGCTGTGTAGGGTTTTATCGGATAATGGACAGGGATCTTGAATGCTCTTTGAGTTGTTAAGAATAGCTGGATAAAGATAAAAAAACGGATACCAACAGGCAGCCAAGCGATTCGGGCTCTGCTGCCTGAATAAGGATCAGGCTCTGGACATAAATTTGCCTGTTTCAGTATTCACTTTGATGACTTCACCAATACTCAGATATTCGGGAACCTGCACTTCCAGCCCGGTACTGAGCTTCGCTGGCTTGGTTCTGGCCGCAGCCGAAGCGCCTTTAATGGCTGGTGAGGTATCGATAATTTCCAACGCAATAGAAGCAGGCAGCTCTATCGCCAGCAATTGTCCTTCAACCAACAGGGCGGTCAGCCCTTCCATGCCATCACTCAGGTACAGCAGCTGATCTTCAATGGTGCTGCTATTTACCAGATATTGGGCGTAGTCTTCAGAATCCATAAACGTGTACTCATCGCCTTCTTTATATAAGAGTGAGACAGTACGTCTTAACAGGTCTACATCGGTGAACTGATCATCACCTGTGCAGGTCTGTTCCAGTTTCTGTCCGCCAGGAACGGAAGAAAAACGAAACTTATAGAGTGTTGAAGCGCCACGAGCCGAAGGACTTTTGGTTTCAACCTGACGAACCAGATAGTATTGACGGTCAATCTGAACAATCTGGCCTTTTTTCAGTTCTCTTGCGTAACTCATACTGCAAGCCCTTCAAGAAGATAATAGTGCGCGCATTCTACCAGAGACTGCCTTTGCGCGAGAGTCACTATTTTTGCAACAATGCAAGATCATTTTTTCTGTCCGGGGAACGGTATGACGGTTCCGGATTGAGCAACGCCTTCTTTTTTATAAGAGGCAGAAAGAATAACATTGTTATCCTGTGCTCCGGCTTCATCAGGATACTGTATATCCATCATCTGTAACCTTACGCCCAGCAGGCGTATATGGCCGGGATAACGGCGGATACCGTCAGGTGTAAATTCAAAACTAAAGTCCCTTGACAGGCACATCTGACCATCAGGCCCGCGTTTGGGGCGAGTCTTATAACGTACAACGGTTCCATCCAGAAACTGCAGGTTCATATCCTTGCAGGCCCTTTTGCCGTGGGTGATGGCGATTTCCCGAGCTTTGGAGGTGTCTGACCAGTACCAGAGAGCCAACAAAGCAGGAAATATCCAGAGAATAGTGTCCATCAAAAACATAGAACCAGCACTTAAAAAATTATCAAAATAGTTAAAAAAATCGATTCAGATCAATAACATGACGAAATAGTCATAACTACCTAACGAGACCGGTTTTTATACCCGATATAGTCAGGCTCGCTGAACATACCCAATCTTCAGCCAACTCAAAATCACATCATGGTACTGCACAATGGTTACAGACCCTGCAACCTGTGATGTGAAGATAAGCAGAATATCACTGGAAGTATCATGAAGAAATGCACCTCTCTGCTGGCAGCAGGCTGTCTTGCTGCCACGGGTTTCGTGTGGGCGGAAAGCGCTCCCGTCAATGTCATGCTGATTACAGCGGATGATCTGGGTTATGAAGCGTACAGCTTGTTCGATAATGAGCTTCCCAACTTAACCCCCAACATGGATCGATTCGCTAAACAGGGTGTCCAGTTTGCCAATGCCCATGTCAACCATTCGATCTGTATGCCCAGCCGCTCAGTGATGGCGACAGGCATGTACAGTACATCGTCCGGGATGATGGGCTTTATCAACATGAAAGAACAAAACCCGACCGTGATGAGTGTTCTGGCAGACAATGGTTACCGTACCGGTGTGCTGGGTAAAGTGGTTCACTCAACACCGGATCTGGATTTCAGCTGGGACTATTCCTACGATGCTGAGGATCTGGGCTCCGGTCGCTCACCAGAGCTTTATTACCAGAGAACCAAGGCCTTTATTAAAGAAAGCAAAAAAGCCGGACAGCCATTCTACCTGATGGTGAATTCTCACGATCCACACCGTGTATTCCATGACCCTGAAAAGAACAGGCTTGATGGCGAAGAAAACCCATCTCAGCTTTATCATCCTGACGAAGTGACAGTACCGTCCTATCTGCCCGATTATCCTGAAGTCAGGCTGGATCTCTCCCATTATTACAATTCAGTACGTCGCCTGGATGATACCTTTGGCCGTGTTATTGAGGCTCTGGAGGAAACCGGTCAGGCTGAAAACACACTGGTGATGTTTGTATCCGACAATGGCTCACCCTTTCCATTTGCCAAAGCGAATACTTACCTTGCCAGCACCCGAACTCCAATGCTGGTGCAGTGGCCGGGTGGACAGCTCAAAAACGGCCTGACCGATACAGAGCATATGGTCTCTACTGTTGATCTTATGCCGACCATTCTGGATGCTGCCGATATTGATGTCCCGGAGAATGTAGACGGTGTTTCTTTCCTGCCTGTTCTGCGTGGTGAGAAACAGCAGGATCGGGATTACACTTTTGCCCAGATCGATTACAAAATTGGTGGCCCTGCTACCCCAATGAGAGCGGTGCAAAGCAAGCAGTACGGGTACATCTTTAACCCATTTACCGGTTTCTCCGAGTTCCGTGTGGGCTATGACCGCGAAACCATTGCCCTGATGCAGGAGTCTGGCGATAAAAAGCAGATTGAACGGGCAGAGCTGTTCCGTAAACGTGTACTGGAAGAGTTCTATGATCTGGAAAACGATCCGGGCAACTTGAACAATCTGATTGACCACCCTGACTATCAGGACATTATCAAGGAGTATCGTGCCGAGCTGGAGTCCTGGATGCAGGGTACCGAAGATCCGGTACTGGAAATCTTTCAGGCGCGTGAGAACCCAAGACAAGTATTGAAGATGATGAAAACGCACTACCCTAAGCGCGAATCGTTGATGCCGGAAGCCCAGCTCGAAGCCATCCGAATTCGTCAGCAGGAAGTTCGTGCCCAACGCCTCAGGCAGAATCAGTCTTGAGTTAGGTAAGGAATGATTTAAACCTTCAGTGTCGTCTATTTTGGGATGGCACTGAAGGTTAAAGTATGGATAAGGGTATTTTTTTGTTAAAAATGGATTTAAAGAATTATTTTACTTGATCGAATCTGTTCTTTTCGTTGGATGTTTTTGGTTCAGTGCAAATGTCTTGGATTAGATGGCTTACCTTTGGGCTTACCATCCTGATCAATCAGCTTGTCTCGTGCGTCAACTCGATAAATATGACGCAGATACTCCGCTTTAAGATCGTCGCTGTCTATTGTTTGTTTCACTTCCACACCCACACGCTGTAGGTATTCAAGCATAAATCTGGGGTCGGGCACTGCAGCCTCCAGGGCTAACCTGTCTTGTAAAATTCGAGCGTAGAATATCACTCTTTCGTTAAGGTTTTTTGACCTGAAGCACCCTTTTGCAGTCTATTTTCATAAATTTACAGCACCTGTAAATGTTTAAAGAAGTGTAATGATTGTGGAAAGGTGGTGGTTTTGCGGTGCTTGGTGAAAAGATCTGTTTTTAATTGATTTGCTGGCATTAAGTTTTAATAAAAAACTATAAAAAGGGTATACGTCTAATAAAAATCCTTATACTTGATCATAAAACTACATTTTATACTGAATGGAGCATATTATGCTGGTTGGTGTACCTAAGGAAATAAAAAACCATGAGTACCGTGTTGGGCTGACACCGGCCTCTGTTAAAGAGCTGGTCGAACACGGACATGAGGTTTTTGTCCAGAGTCATGCCGGGGACGGCGTTGGCTTCAGCAATGACGATTACACCGAAGCCGGTGCGACCATTCTCAAAACAGCAGACGAAGTGTTTGCCAAAGCCGAGATGATTGTCAAGGTTAAAGAGCCTCTGTCAGAAGAACGGGCCAGACTGCGCCCTGATCATACACTGTTTACCTATCTGCACCTTGCACCGGATGAAGCCCAGACTCAGGATCTGATTCGTAGCGGTGCCACCTGTATTGCCTACGAAACAGTCACTGACAAAAACGGTCGTCTCCCTCTGTTAGCCCCCATGTCTGAAGTCGCTGGTCGTATGTCGATTCAGGCAGGTGCCCACTGTCTGGAAAAATCCATGTCAGGTCGCGGTCTGCTATTGGGAGGTGTGCCCGGTGTTGAGTCGGCCAAAGTGGTCATTATCGGTGGTGGTGTCGTCGGGCAGAATGCTGCTGCCATGGCCGTTGGCATGGGCGCTGAAGTCGTTATTCTGGATCGTTCTGTAGAAGTACTGTGCAAGCTCGACGCACAATATGGCAACCGTGTTCGTACGGTCTATTCAACATCCCACGCTATTGAAGATCATGTCACTACCGCTGACCTGGTCATTGGCGGGGTTCTTCTGCCCGGCGCGGCTGCCCCCAAGCTGATTACACGGGACCTCATCAAGAAGATGAAAAAAGGCTCTGTGATTGTTGATGTTGCCATTGATCAGGGTGGCTGTGCTGAAACGGCTGTTGCCACCACTCACGATGAACCAACGTTTATTGTCGATGATGTGGTGCATTACTGTGTTGCTAATATGCCGGGTGCTGTGGCACGCACTTCCACGCTGGCACTGAATAACGCGACTTTGCCCTATGTATTGCAGCTCGCTGACAAAGGGGCACGAAAAGCGATGGAAGACAACCCGCACCTTCTTGAAGGGTTGAATGTTTGCAAGGGCATCATTACTTGCCAGTCAGTGGCTGAGGCTCAAAACCTGCCTTACCGTCCGGCAGCAGAAATGCTGAACGAACTGTAACCCACTGTCTTTTTCTCGGACAGCCTCCTGAAGTGCTTCTCAATAAGCTGCGTCTGCCACGATGGTGACGCAGCT
The DNA here is from genome assembly GCF_001583435.1 of Endozoicomonas montiporae CL-33. Classification (NCBI taxonomy): domain Bacteria; kingdom Pseudomonadati; phylum Pseudomonadota; class Gammaproteobacteria; order Oceanospirillales; family Endozoicomonadaceae; genus Endozoicomonas; species Endozoicomonas montiporae. The sequence continues at coordinate 1,479,844 of NZ_CP013251.1, forward strand.
TTTCATTTTTTTCCATTCTGATTTTGGTACATTTAACCTTTTAACGATCAGGAAGTTCCGCAGTGGTTGAATGGGAATGGTGTCATTTTGACAAACTGTCGCTGAATCAGCTTTATCAGATTCTGGCACTGCGTCAGTCGGTGTTTGTTGTAGAGCAGAATTGCGTTTATCAAGATGCTGATGGCGTCGATCCAAGGGCTTATCATCTTATGGGGTGGTCCACTGACGACGATGGACATAAAACCCTTGCCGCCTATGCCCGGGTTATTCCCCCCCGAACCCTAAAGCCCGAGGCAGCCATTAGCAGAGTCATAACCCACAACAGCCTTCGTGGAAAAGGACTTGGACGCAAACTGCTCGCTGAGGCGGTTAAACTCACTGAAGCAGTGTACCCTGACCATGATATCTACCTGAGCGCCCAGGCACACCTGCAAAACTATTATGGTGATTATGGCTTTGTTGCTTCAGGAGATTTGTATGATGAAGATGGTATTCCTCATATAGCCATGTTCAGGCGAACAAACCGTTCAGAAAACGTCCTGACGACAAACTTCAGCCAGTAACCTGCTGCCACCAACAGACTGAACCGTTTCCAGTTGCTCATCATTTTTCACCAGTATCAGCCCGGCAAACCCGAGGGCATTAATCGAAATGCCCTGATAACGGTCCCGGGCTCTGGGAATCACCATCATCCAGTGGTCAGTCATCAGAAGGTTATAAGGTTCAGGCGCTGATGGTAAAGATTTCCCGCTATCAAGCTGGCTGATCATTGCAAGGTAGAGTTTGTAGACCTTCTCGGCCGTTTTTCCTTTTATATCCACAGCTAAATTGGGAAAAGGGAGTTCCACTATGCGTTCTTGCTTCTCGCTGACTGATTTCAGAGCCTGATCAATGGGCAGGGATGGCAGTGGAAATGCCTGAAAATGGCGATGGGGCTAGCTGGCTCCCGCTTCGGCACCACTGTTATAAAATGCCAGCATCGGGAAGGCTCCCATAACAGTCAGTATGGATTGAAATTCTTTCTCTGCCAGTACTGTTTCCTGAGCTTCAAAGTCAGTGGTAACGACCAGAAGGTGGTCATCAATGACGTTGAATTTATTCAGAAGAATCACATGATCTGATGCGACACTGTCTGGTGCAACATTGTCTGGTGCAACATGACAGATGTACAGTTCTTGCTCGTAAGGCAGAAACGGGTTTCTGCCAGAAGCTTTCGCCATCTGAAGAGAAGGTTTTTTTCTGAGGCTGGACAGTTTTCTGACTTCGAAAGGTACCCTATCGGAAAGCGTGATCAATTCCGTAGAGAGTGATTGCAGCGAACCATTCTTCAGCGCGGTCTGACGAGTATCGCCCAACCACTTTCTCAGGTCAGAGCGGTTAAAAATACGTTTGTTGTCGTTCATTTGTCAGGTAGCCTGTGCAGATCGGTTTCATTTTATAAATCAGTCAGATAGTCTTTTGAAATTGACTCAGGTCAATGTATAGGGAATAGGTACTTTTCCAACAAGGCATGATGCAAGTAACCTAACAGCAATAACAACCATAGGTTCTGGATAACTTTTTATCCCGGCACTGATAAAAAGCTGTCCTTCACAAGGGGGAGCATTATGTCGATGTTGATCGATAGAATTATAAAAGATCATGAACACCTGACACGTTTACTGGTTTGTCTGGACAAGGAAATTGCAAACTATAAGGAAGGGGCAAGCCGGCGGCCGCGGCTATCTGTCATTATTGATGCGCTGGATTATCTTCATAATTATCCGGACAGCTTTCATCATCCACTCGAATCACGGCTGCTGGCAAAGTTACGTCCGAGAATTACAGATACCGAGTTGCGTCAGAAGCTGGAGGTCATAGAAGACCAGCATGTAGAAATCAGTCAGCTGACCAATAATCTCATTGATCGATTTGAGTCCATAAAAAACGACCAGATTATTCCAATAGATGCCCTTCTGGCCGATTACCAGCGCTATGCCGACCTGCAGATCAACCACCTCAGGCTGGAAAACACCTGCATGATACCCGCCATGCAAAAGCTTCTGACAGAAGAAGACGTTGCCGCTGTCACTAACGCCTTGAATGATAACCCCGATCCTCTGTTTGGTGCACATCTGTGGGATTCTTACGAGGATCTGTACCAGTTTGTTATCGGCACTGAAAAAGAACTGGCTACGGCATAAGCGCCAGATTTCAAACCTGCTCTGTCACTTCAGCTCGACCCTGTCCCGGAAGTACTCCAGTGCCTCCGGGTTGGCCAGAGCTTCGGTGTTCTCCACATGTTTGCCGTGAACAATATCTCTCACCGCCAGCTCGACAATTTTGCCACTGATGGTTCTGGGTATGTCCTCTACCTGTAAGATGACAGCCGGAACGTGCCTGGGCGTGGTGTTCTGGCGAACGGTGTCTTTAATCTCTTTTGTTAACTCATTAGACAGGGAAACTCCGGGGCGAAGTTTTACAAATAATACGACACGAACATCATTTTCCCACTCCTGACCAATGGCAATACTTTCCAGGACGGCTTCGACTTTTTCTACCTGACGGTAGATTTCAGCCGTTCCGATACGAACACCACCCGGGTTCAATATGGCATCTGCTCTGCCATGAATCACTACCCCACCGGACTGTCGCAGTTCGCCATAGTCTCCATGAGCCCAGACGCCGGGAAAACGGTTGAAATAAGCGTTCTGATAACGGCTTCCGTCCTCATCGTTCCAGAACCCAACCGGCATACAGGGAAAGCTTGACTGGCAGGTCAGCTCGCCTTTTTCTTCAGACCGTGGTTCTCCGTCATCGTTGACAAACTGCACATCCATGCCGAGTCCCCGGCACTGCAGTTCACCGCGAATGACTGGCAGAACCGGATTGCCCAGTGCGAAGCATGAAACAATATCAGTACCGCCTGAAATCGATGAAAGACACAGGTCGTTTTTCACGGAGCGATAAACATAATCAAAGCTTTCATGCAGAAGTGGCGAGCCCGTGGACAAAATGGCTTTCAGATGCTTTAGGTCATGAGTTTCGTCCGGTTTTACTCCGGCTTTTTCCAGCGCTGCAATATATTTTGCGCTGGTACCAAACACGCTGACCTGTTCTTCTTCCAGTAGGTCCACCAACGCCGAAGGCCCGGGTGAAAAAGGTGAACCGTCGTAAATGACCAGAGTGGTGCCTAAAGCCAGGGCTGATACCATCCAGTTCCACATCATCCAGCCGCAGGTCGTAAAGTAGAAAAACGTATCGGTAGACTTCAGGTCAGTGTGCAGGGCAAGTTCTTTCAAGTGTTGTAATAACGTACCACCATGACCATGAACAATACATTTAGGAACGCCAGTTGTTCCTGATGAATACATAATAAACAGAGGGTCGTTAAACGCGACTGGCTCAAAGTGGATGGCGTGACTGGCTTGTGCGGTAAAGTCTGAGTACAACAGGGTGCTGGTCAGGGGCGATTCACTCAAAGAAAGACCGGGCTCCATAAACGGTACCAGCACCGTTTGCTGCAATGACGGAATCGCCTGCTGAATCGCCGCCACCTTGTCTTTACAGTCGATGGTTTTTCCGCCATAAAAATAACCATCGCAGGCCAGAAGCAGTTTGGGTTCGATTTGCCCAAAGCGGTCAAGTACGCCCTGAAAACCAAAGTCAGGTGAGCAGGAAGACCAGATAGCTCCCAGTGCCGTGGTCGCCAGCATCATAATGATGGTTTCCGGACAGTTGGGCATAAAGGCTGCGACACGGTCACCTTTTTTTATACCTTTTTGAACCAGTCCGCTCTGGGCGGCCGCTACTTCCTGATACAGTTTCTGCCAGCTCAGGGATTGCCGCTGTCCTTTTTCTCCCCGGAAAATAATGGCGGGCTCGTCCGATTCTCTGTGCTGCAACAGGTGTTCGGCATAGTTCAGGGTACTGTCGGGAAACCACCGGGCTCCGGGCATGACATCGTTAGCCAGAACAGCCTGAGGCTGGCGATGGAACATGACCTGAAAAAAGTCAGCCACGAGTTCCCAGAAAGAGACTCGATCAGAAATGCTCCAGTCATAAAGGTGCTGGTAATCGGGAAATGATTGCCCGGTTTTAAGCTGGGCTGCCTGACGAAATGCCTGAAGGTTCGAGGCATTAATTGTTTGTTCTGATGGTGTCCAGAGTACTTGAGTCATAACCAGAGATTCCTGTTTATTATTCTCGCCAGACTAGGAGGCTGTCCGAGGATAGACTGCCCTACCGGCAACTGCTCCTGCGTTGCACTAGCTCCTGCATCCATGCAGTCGTGCGGTGGCAGCAAATTGGTCTGAAAAATCGCTTTTTCATCCTCAATTTTCTGCCATCCTCGCTACGGGCGCTATTCTCGGACAGCCTCCTGATGTTAAATGTAGCTGGCATTTTTCAGGTGATCAGTGTTTATGATGACACAGTGTAATGGTGTGCTGTAAAGCAAAAAAGGTCGACGTAGCGACCTCTTTTACTCTTTTGTCTAATCAGGCTGTTTGCAGTTGTTGCGCTTTTTTGTTTTTCAACAGATTGTCTAGCGAGAAGGACCCGGCTCCCAGGGCAGTTACCATCAACAGACCTCCTGCAACCGAAAGGTTTTTCATAAACAGCAAAGACTGCATTTGCTCTGTCAGGTTATGGAAAATCAGGTTGGCGACCAGAGTGAAACCGGCCAGCAAAAAAGCGGCTATACGGGTATTCCAGCCAACCAGTAGGGCAAGACCACCAAATAACTCAACAATAATCACCAGTGGTAAAAGCATGCCGGGTACGCCCATGGCTTCCATATACCCCTGAGTGCCTGCGTAACCACCGATTTTGTTGTAGCCCGCCATAATGAACATCAGGGAAAGGAGTAAGCGACCAAAAGGAGCGATAAGTTTCTGAGCCTGATCCATGCTGTAGTACCTTTTTTGGTTTCTTAGTATTAGCTATGTGTCGTATAGATTGTTTGCCTGTAGTGTATGAATTAGAGTGAGCGGGAAAAACACAATGAATGTGAAAAAATAATTTCAAAAAAGAGAACAATGACGTGAGCCAGCTTAAGGAGTTACAGGTATTTGTCCGGGTCGTGGAATCCGGAGGCATTGGTAAAGCGGCGGAACAGCTGGGCATTGCCAAGTCTGCCGTCAGTCAGCGTCTGGTACAGTTGGAAAAGCGTCTTGGAACAAGGCTACTGAATCGTACAACACGGCGTTCAAACCTTACTGAAGCGGGCCAACGCTGTTATCAGCAGTCTTTGCAGATTCTTGATGCTGTCTCCGAACTGCATACCGTTGTTGGTGAGCAGGAGCACGAGATACAGGGAACGCTGCGGATAGCCGTTCCAGTGGTTTTTGGCCGTCGTCATCTGGTGAAGATTATTGATGAATTTGCCCGCTTACACCCCGGTCTCATGTTGGATATCGATCTCTCGGACCGGTTCGTTAATCTGATCGAGTCAGGGCGAGATATGGCGATACGCATAGGCGCATTGCCGGACTCCAGCCTGAAAGCCCGCCGTTTAGCTCCAGCCAGTGCGGTATTGGTAGCCAGCTCGGCTTATCTGGCAGAAAAAGGAATACCTGAAACACCGGAAGATCTGAAGCATCATGCTTTGCTGCAATATGAAACCAGTCGGGGAAGCGCTGTTCGTTTGAAAAATCGCCAGGGTGAGGTGGTCACTTACTCCATGAAGCCCAGATTGATTGCCAATAATGGCGATTTCCTCAATGAAATGGCTATTTCTGGTCAGGGAATTGTTATGTCGCCGACGTTTATTTGCTGGCAGGATATTCAACAGGAAAGGTTGGTGCGGGTATTGCCAGACTATGAAGTTCCGGTGGGCAATATCTACGCGGTGTACCCGCAAAACCGTTTTGTCTCAAGGCCACTGCGTGCCTTCATCGATTATCTGGCGGAGGCGATGGGAGAGAACCCTTATACCAATTCCACCTTCTAAACATGAATTGCGCAGCCATTCTGAATCACGGGAGCTGCGTTGGAATTCCTCGTAATAGCTGGCTATTACTCGTCATTCCGCCTTGTCCCGCGATCCAGAATGACTTGCTCATAGTCATATTTAGAAAGCGGAATTGGTATTACTGGGACACTCTCGGACAACATGCAGAGCGTTTGTCTAATAAACGCTCTGCATGAGTCTGGGTAGCAACTGCTATCAGAGGAAGAAGTCGGTACTTTCCCGTCCAAATACAACGCCACCAAAGTTGCGCCCATACTTGTCAGGCACGTTGGCAACATGGGTGCGTCCTGTCTGAATATCACGGAAGGCACGGTTAACGGTATGGTTCTTGAAGATGACAGAAGAACCGCAGAAGGTATAAAGCTGGTTAACAGCTTCTGCGCATTTGGTCATCACATAGGCTGAGTCGTAGCGCATTTTGACACGCTCTTCCATATCCAGTGCGACATCGCTTTCTGCTTTATTCACCAGAATATCAAAGTTTTTGAACAGCGTTGTTTTACATTCATCCACAACTCTCAGGGCATCGGCGGCGGCTTTCTGTGCACCGGGGTCTTCCCTCACCGCTTTGCCGTCACTGAGAACAATACGGTTGCGATTGAATTCTATGTATTCATCCACTGCACCTTTCAGGGCTCCAATGGCAGAAGACGACACAGAGCGTACAAAAATCTGACCAAAGGGCAGCTTGAACAACGGGGCAGTATTCACTTCGTTGCCCGGGCTACTCTGCATGAAACCATCCAGTGAGCGGTGTGTGCGATATTCCGGAACAAACACATCATCTACCACAATATCATTTGAGCCAGTTGCCCTCAGTCCCATCACATCCCAGTTGTCCTGAATCTCGTAATCACTGCGAGGTACCAGAAATGTCCGGTAATCCGGAGCTTCACCTTCATTTTTGGGTGGCACTATTGCGCCCAGAAACGCCCATTCACAGTGTTTGGAACCTGATGAAAAGCCCCATTTGCCACTGAGGCGGTAGCCACCTTCGACATGGGTGACTTTACCAACTGGCATATAGGAGGAAGAAATCAGCACACTGGTGTCGTCTGCCCAGACATCCTGTGCCGCCCGGTCGTCAAACAGCGCCAGCTGCCAGTTATGAATCGCCACAACCCCGAGTACCCATGCTGAAGACATGCACCCCTCGGCTACCGTCATCTGAACCTCGAAAAAGTCTTTGGGCTCCAGTTCGTAACCTTCCCATTTAGCCGGTTGAAGAATGCGGAAAAAGCCGGCGTCCTGAAAATCCTGAATGGTTTCTTCGTGCAGAAAGCCTTGCAGGTCGGCTTCCTGTGCCCTTTGCTTTAATACAGGTACCAGCTCCCGGGCTTTTGTGTAGAGTTCCTGCCTGATTTGTTCTTTGTCCATCATTATTATCTCCGCATCCCCGGATTGTATTCTGAAAATCTGGGAGGCTGCCCGAGAATAGCGCCCGTAGCGAGGATGGCAGAAAATTGAGGATGAAAAAGCGATTTTTCAGACCAATTTGCTGTCACCGCACGACTGCATGGATGCAGGAGCTAGTGCAACGCAGGAGCAGTTGCCGGTAGGGCAGTCTATTCTCGGGCAGCCTCCTAGTATTGAAGTGATTGAAACAAGACCGCTCAATACCCACATCATCTAAATGGATTAGTTACTTATCGGGCTTTCTGGAGCTGCGGCGAATAGGGTTCATTTGTAGCCCTTTAGTCTTGATGGACGATGATGCTGATGAGCCTGAAAGACAAAATTCCGTCTAACTCTATAAAGATAACGGGAGCGGTAAATGAGCAGCGAAAATGATTTGAAAGGCAATATGCTGCAGGCAATGAGACGGCTCGCCAGCTCAGTATCGGTTGTAAGCTGTGCAGGTGATTCCGAGCGTCATGCCATGGCCGCCACTTCGGTGACCTCCCTTTCCATGGACCCGCCTTCGTTACTGGTTTGTGTTAACCAGTCCACAGCCATGCATTCAGCTTTGGATGAAGGCGCTGATTTCTGCATTAATATCCTAAGTCTGGAGCAGCAGGAAGTCTCTGTCGCCTGTGGTGGTCGTTTACGTGGAGAAGATCGTTTTACGGTTGGTAATTGGGTAACGACTGATCGTGGTCTGCCTTACCTGTCAGATGCCCAGTCCGTTTTGATCTGTGCCCAGGACGGTCATTACGATTATGGTACACACACTATCTTTATTGGTCGTATAAAAGAGATACGGAACAGTGATGATGTGAATCCACTGGTTTATGTTGATGGTCATTACACGACAACCGCTGTATCTGTTGAAGCCTGATCCATGAAAGTCATGCCTGTTCAGCATCAGCCTGTTCAGGACGAGGTCAACTAGTCAGAAAATAAAAAGAGCAAACTATGACCAGACAGCAATCTACCGAAGTTCCACAGGCACTTTCTATTGAAAGTGCAGATCAGTTTGACTGGGATGATGAACAGGATGTCGTTGTCGTTGGTTTTGGTGGGGCAGGCGTTGCTGCCGCGCTGGAAGCGGTTCATCAGGGTGCTTCGGTACTGGCGGTTGAACGGTTTTTTGGAGGCGGTGCCACTGCCCGAAGTGGTGGTGTTGTTTACGCCGGAGGGGGAACCTCCATACAAAAGTCCGAAGGTGTAGAGGATTCTCCGGAACAAATGTTCGATTACCTGAAAATGGAAGTTGAAGATGCTGTCAGTGACGAGACGCTTCGCCGATTCTGTGATCAGAGCGTAACGAACCTTCAATGGCTTCAACATCACAATGTCGAATTTTCCGGGAATATACCGCCGGTCAAAACATCCTATCCCACTGATCAGTATTACCTTTATTACTCAGGCAATGAGTCGGTGTCGTCTTACGCCGAGAAAGTCAAACCTGCCCCCCGTGGTCACAGGGTGAAAGGTAAAGGGTTGTCAGGTGAGGTGTTGTTTGCAGCGTTACAGAAATCGGCCATCAGCCGTGGAGTGAAGCTCCAGATTCAGACAGAAGCCACCCGGTTGATTCTTGACGAGAGTCGTCAGGTCGTAGGACTTGAAGTACGACAGATACCGGTTGGGTCGGCTGCTGCCAGAAAGCACAGGCGTTTATACCGGCTGGCCGAGCGTTGTCACAATTCAGCTCGTAAGCTGGCTTTTCGGCTAAGAGATAAATTGGCGGTTCTTGAACGTGCTGAAGGTGTTGTGAAACGCATTCGGGCGCGCAAAGGTGTTGTTCTGTCTGCGGGCGGATTTGTTATGAATCAGGCGATGATGGATCAGCACGGTGGAAAGTATGTCGGTGCTTTGCAGCTGGGTACGTCTGGCTGCAATGGTTCAGGTATTCGGCTGGGACAGGGTGCGGGTGGCGCAACCGATCGCATGAACAAAATCAGTGTCTGGCGTTTTATTAATCCGCCAATAGCTTTTGCCCGTGGCATTGCGGTTAACAAGGATGGTGTACGTTTTTGCAGTGAAGATGTCTACGGAGCCAAACTGGGTTTTGAAGTGGTTGAGAATCAGGGCAATCAGGCATCACTGATTTTTAATGCGGAACTGCGCAAGCAGGCACTGTCGCAGTCGATTCCGGGTAAGTTACCGTTCTTCCAGTACATGCCTGCTTTGATGGCTATTTTTGTTGCTTCGAAAAAAGCGAACACACTGGCAGAGTTGGCTGAATACACCGGAGCACCTCTGGAAACCCTGGTCAAAACCCTGCACGGCTATAGCAAAGATGCCAGAACCAATACCAGAGATGCACTGGGCAAGGCTGAAAGCTTTATGGCGAATCTGGATGAAGGCCCCTGGTATGTTCTGGATCTTGATGTCACCAATGACAAGTTCCCATGCCCGATGATTACTCTGGGCGGTTTGCAGGTGAATGAAGCAACCGGCGAAGTGCTGAATGAAGAAGGTCAGGAAATCAAAGGTCTTTATTCTGCAGGACGTAATGCGGTTGGCGTTGCTTCTCATTTATACGTCAGTGGACTATCTATTGCGGATTGCATTTTCTCCGGCAGGAGAGCCGGGCGTCACGTTGTACAGGATGATGATGATGCCAGAACGAGTGCAGAGAAGGCACCTGTAGAGCAGCAGGAAGTGGCTGAAGCAGTCTGATAAACAATAATAAATAAAACAGGTGTTCAGTATGGCCGATCCGATAACCGGCAATACCATTCCAGAAATGATGGATCGTGTCGCCAGCCAGTTTGCCGAGCGTCATGCGATAGAAGATGGCGATGTCACGTTAACCTATCAGCAGCTGGACCGGCTCAGGGTTCAGGCTGCAGCTTCCCTGCTGGCAATGGGTGTGGAGCGAGGTGATCGGGTGGCTATCTGGGCACCCAATATCTGGGAGTGGGTCGTGTGTGCGCTGGGGTTGCAGACAGCAGGGGCTGCTCTGGTTCCTCTTAATACCCGCATGAAAGGGTCTGAAGCAGCCTATGTGCTGCGCAGTGCCGGGGTTAATGTTCTGTTCTGTATTGATGAGTTTCTGGGTTGTGATTATTCGTCGTTGCTGGAAAGTGAAGACTTGCCGGAGCTTGATACAATTATCACTTTCCGCCCATCAGTTCCCGGAACTAACGACAAGAACCGAATGAGCTTTGAACACTTCCTGACGCTTGGTGAGAAGCTTAATGAAGAGCGCATCCGTAGTCGTCAGAGTTTGGTGTCGGCAGAAGATATGTCGGATTTGTTGTTTACTTCCGGCACCACTGGCAAGCCTAAGGGTGTGGTCACTGGGCATAAGCAGAATCTTGGTGTGATTGCCGACTGGAGTGAAGTGGTTGGTTTGCAGTCTGGTGATCGGTATCTGATTGTTAATCCGTTCTTTCACTCGTTTGGTTATAAAGCCGGTTTTATCGCTGCCCTGATGCGAGGCTGTACCATTATTCCCATGCAGGTGTTTGATGTAGATGCCATTCTGCAGGCCATTGCGAGCGAGAAAGTGTCTGTGCTGCCAGGTCCGCCAACATTGTACCAGTCAATTCTTTCGAAGCCTGACTTGGACAGGTACGACCTTTCATCACTGCGGGTGGCTGTCACCGGCGCTGCAGCCATACCTGTCAGCATGATTCATAATATGCATGACCGGCTTGGCTTTGACACCATTATCACGGCTTATGGTCTGACTGAAGTGTGCGGCTTTGCAACCATCTGCCGGTCAGGTGATGACCCTGAGCTGATTGCAACGACTTCAGGGCGGGCAATGCCCGGTGTGGAGGTGCTGTGTGTTGACCCCGATGGTCAGGAAGTTACACGTGGCGAGCCCGGAGAAGTGGTGATTCGGGGGCATAATGTCATGGCTGAATACTTCAATAATCCCGTCGCTACGAACGAAACCATTGATGAAAACGGCTGGCTGCACACGGGCGATATCGGCGTTATGAACGACGCGGGTTATTTACGCATCACTGACCGGATAAAGGACATGATCATTACCGGTGGCTTCAACGTTTATCCTGCCGAGATCGAGAATGTGCTTAGTGCCCATCAATCGATTGCACAGGTTGCCATTGTCGGAGTACCTGATGAACGCATGGGAGAAGTGGCAATGGCTTATATCATTCCTTCGGTTTCTTCCCGGCCAAAAGCTGAAGACATTATTACCTGGTGTCGTCAGCAAATGGCGAACTACAAAGTGCCCCGGCATGTGAGGTTTGTAGACAGCCTACCATTGAATGCATCCGGAAAAGTGCTCAAGTTTCAGCTTCGGGAAATGGCTAAAACAGAGGTGGCGTGAAATAGCGTTTTATCTGGTTCGGGGTGCGAACTACACCCCGAGCGGTGTTTGTGATCAAATATTCAGCATGCTGGTCGCCAGACCAAAGTAGATCAGCATACCAGAGATATCTACGACACTGGTCAGCATTGGACTGGTCATTACCGCCGGATTAATGCCTGCCCGGGAAGCGCCGAGAGGAATGGTAGCGCCGATCAGGGTAGAGAGAACAATCTGCACAGCCAGAGCGAATGAAATAACAAAGGCGACTTCAAACAGGCTGGTATCCATGGGCAAAGCCGCATCCCCGCTCAAGAGTGATACCTTACAGAAAGCAATAATAGAGATGACACCCGCTGTCATAATACCAACCCGCAGCTCTTTCCAGAGAACACGCAGGTACAGTCCGGTGTGCAGATCGTTTTTTGCCAGTGCCTGAATGATAACAGACGCCGCCTGGCTACCACTGTTACCGCCACTATCTGCAATCATCGGAATATAAACCGCCAGAATCAGCAGGCTGGACAGGGTGTCCTCAAAGGATGTGATGATGTAGCCGGAGATAAATCCGAACAGGGCGAGCATAACCATCCAGCCAATTCGGGACTGGAAGTGATCCATAACGGACTGGTTCAGGTATTCGCTGTGAGTGGTTTCAGCGCGAGTGTTGAATGCGTTGCCGATGGCGGCAGTGCGAGCCTGTGTGTTGAACATGGCGTTAATCCTGCAATGTGTCAGTGTCGTGTTGTTAACCTCTGGTTTCAGGCAGGCAACAGACACTTGGCAGGAACACCACGGTCTTTAAGGTGATCCTTTATCTGTTGCCCGCCAACGTAGACGGAGGTTCCGAAGATTGATCAAACAGTAAATACATGGGTCACCTTTTATGGGGACAGTGAAATTGCGGGCATATTAGTCTGTTCATCCTGAACAGAACCTGAATGAGATGGTAGGTTTTGGCTGCCCGAACTGGTGACAGGTTGATTTTTTTAAAATAGTGTTTTTATTGTGAACTACTGGTGTAGTTTTGTTGAGAAAGAGAAGGGCGTTGATGCGTATGTTACTCTGGCGATGGAGAAATATGCTGATGACGAATCAGCCATTTGCCTGAGTGATTCTCAAGAAAGGCGGTGACGCGCACCTTTGGGTGCTCATGGCCTTTTATACTCAGTTGGGCGCACATGCACGCGGCTTCACCATGCAAATAGACGACAGGCTCTTCAATTTCAGATTCAAAACCGGCCTCGCTGTTGAAATAATCACTGTAGCGCTGCTCAATAGCAGACCGGCTGTTGAGGTTGACGTGCAGTCCGAAACTGTGGGGTTCGTTGTCATCCACAAACAGTGACATCATGCCATCGACATCCTTGTCCTTGATGCAGCGTTCATACTGTTTGACGATGTGCAGAAAAGGTGCGAGAGCCTCTCCTTTCAGCCTTGTAGACATAGCAAAACTCCTGACTCGATAACGATTTTAGGGCGAGCTCTTTTGTGTCTCGAAAGAGCTCGCTGAACGTTTATAAAATAGCAGTGACTGTCAGAAGGTGTCGTTAAATTCTTTTCTACTGAATACCCCGAGCCTTTAAAATGGCGGACTTGAAGTCATCAACACAATCTTTGGCAATACCGGGAATCATTTCATCCTGATCACGGCTGCGCATTTTCAGATGATAGATCAGCATATCGTCGCTCATTGTAGAGAGGTCGCCTTTGTGTCCGGCTTCTTCTGCCATTTTTCCGAGAAAGGTCATCAGACTGTCGTTCTGGCTGTTCATCCATTCGTCTTTCAGCAGTTCCAACAGCTCATTGATACGGTGGCATTGCATGTTTTACTCCTTTGCCGTGCAGAGAAGAGATGTTCTTCTTTGTAAATATATGAATTTATAACTCGTTGATTAGTATAGCTATAATACATTCATTTTATATGAATTTTTAGTTTTAAGTTAAAATTGACTTTGTTATAGTCGTGCTCACTGGTTTTGTAGCAATGAATACCTATAAGTATCGGGAGTAGGCGATGAGTGTTGTAAAAGGAGTTCAGATTACTGCGGCAGATAATGAGGCTCTGCTGCATTCATTCTGGCTGATTGATGAAGCTGATAACGCTGCTCGCTGCTTGTGCAGCCGTGATAATGTTTATGCGAGGGATGAGCAGGTAGAGCTTGATCGTCTGGGTAACATTGAATACCGTGAGGTGGCGTTGGAGCAGCCATCGTTGAGAGAAGGTGGACAACACCTGAATGTTAATGTGCTGTCATCAGAAATGTTGCAGGATGCTGTGGATAACCCTGAAAAATACCCGTCACTGACCATTCGGGTTTCGGGCTATGCTGTGCGCTTTAACTCTCTGACGCCGGAACAGCAGCGCGATGTGATTACCCGTACTTTTACAAAATCCATGTAAGCTTATTGATTACATCAGACGAGCTTGTTCTTCAGCTGTATTCATAATCGACTGAAGGCCGGGAATGACAGATATGGTAGACTTGACCTTTTACGTGTCCAGAACATGTCTGTCATTGATCCCCGTTTCGAATCCCCTTTCCATACTCTCAGCCTGCAACGAATCCCCTTGCGTAAAAGGGAAACCCTTCAGGCCTGGGATGCTGCCGATGAATATCTGCTTGACTATTTTCAAACGGAATTTGTGACACAGAATCCGGATAGTGATCAGAATAGCGATCTGAATCGTGACCAGAATAGTCACACTAATAGCCACCCGAATATTCTGGTATGTAATGACAACTTCGGTGCGCTCTGTCTGAACCTCCACCAATATCAGCCCGCCCTCTATACCGACTCGCATATTGCGGAGCTGGCTCTGGCTCACAATGCCGAATTGAATAACCTTCCTGTTTCTTCTGTTTCCGTCATTCCTTCAACCAGTCACCCGGAAGGTAAGTCTGGTCAGGAAAAGTGGGACATTGTTTTGATGAAACTACCGAAAAACCAGTCATGGTTCCGCGAACAGTTGATCAGAATAAAGCCCTTTCTTCATGAAGGCAGTAAAGTAGTGGTGGGTGCCATGGTAAAACACCTGCCTCATTCGGCACTGGAACAACTGGAGCACATCATTGGACCAGCCAGTCTGTCCAGAGCGAAAAAGAAATCACGCTTGTTGATCGCAGATGCCGACCTGCAACGAACAGTACCGGAGTCAAAATACCCAAGGCAATGGCAGGTCGATAACGCTCGTAAACCTCATAACGGCATCAGATTGATTAATCATGCCAATACGTTTTCCAGAGACAGCCTTGATATTGGTGCGCGATTTTTTATAGAACACCTGCCAACCGACGTCGATGGTCACATTATTGATATGGGTTGTGGCAATGGCATTATTGGAATAGCGACTGCCATGCAAAACCCTGCGCATATTACTTTTGTTGACGAGTCTCATATGGCGGTTGCGTCTGCCCGCGCCAGCTGGCAGGCGAACGGAATGAATGAAACGCAGGCAAGCTTTAAAGTGAACGACGCACTGAAGGGTTTTGCATCAAGCAGTGCGGATTGTATTTTGTGTAACCCACCGTTCCATCAGCAAAACACCGTGGGTGACCAGATTGCCCAGCGTATGTTCAGAGATGCTAAACAGGTTTTGAAATCGGGCGGTGAGTTTCGAGTCATTGGCAACCGTCATCTGGGCTATCACGGCCTGATGAAAAAGCTGTTTGGTAACTGCAGACTGGTGGCTTCGAATGCCAAGTTTGTTGTGCTTTCCTCCTTCAAATAACGGAAATGTGGCAGGTTGGGCAAGCAATCTGCCACTAATCACAAGCCTCTGATCTCTTTGATACTGAGTGATTGCTGTGCACCAGTGAATGTTTGCTACAGTTCTTAAGTCGAAAATAAATCCTATTCTCCCGGGCAGCTTGAATTAGCACAGGAATTGGTTGTGATATGGCTAAAGGATGGGCTTGTAAGCTCTTTACTGTTTTTATTGGCAGACATTTATTTCTCTTGTTCTGCTTGCAGGGTGTTATTCCTCTTGGAGCAGCCCAACCCATTGAACCGGATAATGCTGATGCTGTCAGGTTCAGTAGCATAGCGTTTTATGATCAGATGCCAGATGCGAAAGCTCTTAAACCGGGTGTAAGCGGTAATTAATGTAGGAAGAAACAACATTTTCTGTCTATTTTAAGATATTGAAAATCTTACAGCCTTCACCATATGCCCGCTCAAGTTATCTCTTCAGAAAACAACGAAACGCAGATCCTGATTACCATCCAGCATGGTGACTCAATGCTTGACTTTGAGACTGCTCTTCAGGGTAGCCTCAACGAAGCAGGCGTGCTTGGGGTAGAAAAACAGCTTGAAGCCATGGACACCGATGGTTCGCCTATAAAAGTAGGCGGGATTACCATGAGCAGCAAGCACAAAAAAGAACCCAAAGTGTATGAAACTTCATGGGGTTCCGTTAAGTTGGCACGCTATGTATATCAAAGCAGTCAGGGTGGTGAAACCTTTTGTCCCCTGGATCAGAATGCGCGAATCATTGTCAACTCGACTCCTGCTTTTGCCCGGCTCGTCAGTTGGAAATATGCACAAATGGCTGCTCCCCAGGTAGAAGAAGACTTA
This sequence comes from Endozoicomonas montiporae CL-33, assembly GCF_001583435.1. Taxonomy (NCBI): domain Bacteria; kingdom Pseudomonadati; phylum Pseudomonadota; class Gammaproteobacteria; order Oceanospirillales; family Endozoicomonadaceae; genus Endozoicomonas; species Endozoicomonas montiporae. The sequence goes on from NZ_CP013251.1 coordinate 1,496,046, forward strand.
CTACAAAACCATGGCCGCAAGAGTAGTCGTTCGACGCTTAGAGATCTGGCTGATGTCGTAGCAAGCATCGCTCAGGCAAAAGAAGAAAAATGGGCATACGACATACCCGATTTGCCTAAGGCAGTAAAAACAATAGGCATCGGCCTTGATGGAGCCAACCTTCTTTATTACGAAGGCTATCGTGAAGCCATGTGTGGCACGATAAGCCTTTATGATGACGAAGGGGAGCGGCTCCATACCATCTATTGTGCAGAGGCACCAGAATACGGCAAGGGAACCTTTAAAAGCAGATTTTCAAGAGAAATCAACAAGGTTAAAGCGCGATATCCTGATGCAGTTTATGTGGGAATTGCTGACGGAGCAGCGGATAACTGGACTTTTTTAGAGCCCTTTACAACCGTGCAGGTGCTGGACTTTTACCATGTCTCTGAATATGTTGCCGGGGCTGCTGAGGCTCTTTATCCCGGCAAAAAAGCATCACAGGAGAGGCATGCATGGTTGAAGCAGAAACTACACGACTTGAAACATGAAAAGGGTGCAGCCAAAAGACTTCAGGAAGAGCTTGATAGTGCAAAGCCAGGCAACAACCGTACTGCGTCTCTGGAAAAGTTAATCAGTGCCAGAACGTATTTCAAAAATCATTGGCATCAGATGATTTATCCGCAAGCGAGAGAGCAGAACTTGCCGATAGGTTCGGGAGTGACTGAAGCAGGCTGTAAAACATTGGTGAAACAGAGAATGTGCCGTTCAGGAATGCGCTGGAAGGAGCAGGGAGCATCGATGTTGCTGACGTTAAGGGCACTGGTTTGCACATCCGGATCCTGGAATGCATTTTGGTCAAAAATGAGCCGTTACGGATTCCCTGTCACACACAACCTTCCTCCAGTACATTAATTAGGCAGCACACCCCTTAAACCAACTGAAAAACTACCTTCAGTGCCTGTGAGTATCCAGTATTCCAGCTCAACAATGGGCTTGAACAATGTTCAGTACTCGGTCAGCCATAGTGAAAGTCCGGACGGTTCAACAACCTATGTCATTAATAGTCTTAATCAGCCGTTGTTTGATAGTTTATCCGTTAAAGTCAGCCCGTCAAAAAGCAATGCAGAGTTACAGCTGACATACAGTCTTGAAAAACAGAACAGTGATACATTCAGCGGGCATGTTCGTGTAAAAAGAGACGAAGCTGCGGCTCGAAGTGAGTCAACGAGTGGTCTTCATTCCGTTACGCCCTATTCAGGCACAGTGTACTCTCAGACCTCAGTAACCGGAGGTTCAAGTGATGGTTCAGTGCATAATGAATGGATCATCAAAACAGTGATTCCGGTAGTGATGGTCGGAATTATGATTGCCGGAGTGTTGGCAATTCATTATAACCCTGACATGGAGTTCATCACGGATTTGAATATGAAGTTTGGCTCTTTTTGGAATTGCCTCAATTTCTGGCTTGGGTAATTCGCTTATTCAAGCAACTCCTGCCGCAATATCGTTAGTCTTATTGGACGATGATACCCCTTGTGTTTGTCCGGTTTAATCCACTGCAATAGCTAAAAACATACGTCGAATCCGGCTGGCCGGATTCGTCATAAAAATAATAAGAGGGCAGGTAAATGGATATTCGAGGTCTGGGTTACGTCACTGCGTTTTCGACCGATCTGGAGCAGTGGCGAGAGTACGGTACCCAGGTGCTTGGGATGATGGTTGCTCCTGAATCCACCGATGACCTGCTACTACTGAAACTGGATGAGCGCAGCTACCGCATTGCGGTCATAAAGTCTGATCAGAATGGTTTTGGAGCCAGTGGTTGGGAAGTGGCCGACCAGAAAGCCTTCGATCAGGCAGTGGCCGAACTGGAAGCCGCAGATGTTGATATTGCCCATGGTTCTGAGGTCGATGTTCAGGCGCGTAAGGTGCAGGCTCTGGTAACCTTTAAAGACCCGGAAGGTAACCGGCACGAACTGTTCTGGGGGCCGGTCAGCGACTATTCCCGCTTTGTTTCTCCTGTTGGTGTTAAAGGTTTTGTGACCGGAGAACTGGGGCTGGGACATGTGGTGCTGCCTGCCACAGCGTTTGACCGTTGTCGTGAGTTTTATACCAATGTCATGGGTTTTGACCTGTCCGATCTGATGAATGTCCGTTTCACCCCTGATCCTGCCGAGCCTAATAAGCGGCTGCACTTCCTGCATTGCAATAATGCCCGTCATCATTCCCTGGCGATTTTCGAAATGCCCAGTGAGTCCGGCTGTATCCATATGATGCTGGAAGTAGACGATGTGGATGAGGTTGGACGGGCACTGGACCGGCAACAGGCTCATGGCGTCAAACTGTCAGCCACCTTAGGCAGGCATATCAACGACGATATGGTGTCGTTTTATATGAAGACGCCATCCGGCTTTGATATGGAATACGGCAGTGAAGGTCTGATTATGGACTGGGATAACCATACTGCTTTTGAAACCATGGCAACCAGTCACTGGGGTCACGATTTCAGCATCGGCTTCAAGCAGGATTAAGGAGTAGCTGTCATGGATAAGCGCATGACCACCGCCGATATGGTTGGCGAACTGCGTGATGGAATGACCATTGGTATCGGCGGCTGGGGACCCAGACGCAAGCCTATGGCACTGGTAAGAGAAATTCTTCGCTCCGATCTTAAAGATCTGACGATCGTCGCCTATGGCGGAGCCGATGTCGGCATGCTGTGTGCTGCTGGCAAAGTGAAAAAAGTCGTATTTGCCTTTGTCTCTCTGGATTTCATTCCGCTTGAACCATATTTCCGTCAGGCTCGCCAGAAGGGTGAGATTGAAGTGATGGAGATCGACGAAGGCATGATGTTGCTGGGTCTGAGAGCTGCGGCCTGGGGCTGCCCTTTCATTCCGACGCAGATTGGACTGGGCACCGATGTGATTAAGGTAAATTCTGACCTGAAAGTCATCGGCAGCCCTTATGATGAGAAAGAATGGGTGGCCATGCCTGCCCTGAAACTGGATGTTTCCCTGCTGCATGTTGATCGTGCTGATGAGCGCGGGGTCTGCCAGATCAAGGGCGCTGATCATTATATGGATGACTGGTTTGCCAGAGCCGCAGAGAAAACCTTTGTGACCTGTGATGAGCTGGTGGACAGTGACTATTTCGCTGACCCTGAACAATCCCGCTATGTCTTTTGGGAACGCTCCATGACAACGGGAGTCAGTCTGATGCCCGGTGGTGCTCATCCATCTTCCTGTACCCCACTGTATGGCTTCGATGTCGCCCATTTCAAGGAGTACAACGCCAGCGCGAAAGAGGGTGGCTTTGCCGTTTACTTTGACAAGTACATCAGCAATACGACTGAAGAAGAATATCAGCAAAAGGTCGGTGGGCTTGAAGCCATTCGCAGTCTGCCCATGCCGGTTTATTAAGGAGAAGTGATATGAGTACACCGGCTAAAGAATTTTCACTGGCAGAATTGATGATCTGCGCGGGTGCAGAAGCATTTCGTCACGATGGTGAAGTACTGGCGACAGGGATTGGCCTGATTCCAAGACTGGCGGCCAGTCTGGCCATGAAAACCTTTAATCCTGACCTGATGATGACGGACTCGGAAGCGTTCGTGCTGAGTGAACCCAATCCTGTGGGTAATCGCCCCGACGATTTTGTACAAAAGAATGAAACCTGGATGGGCTTTTCGCGCATTTTTGACAATGTCTGGAGTCGCAAGCGTCATGCCATGGTGGGACCGACCCAGATAGACCAATACGGTCAGGCGAATATTTCCACGCTGGGAGGCTCTTATGAACAACCCAAGGTGCAAATGCTGGGCGTGCGAGGCTTTCCCGGCAACTCCATCAGTCATGCCAACAGTTTTTTTGTGCCCAGTCATAACAAACGAGTGTTTGTTGGTGGTGAATGCGACATGGTGGCGTCCATTGGTTACAACCCGGCACGATTGCCGAAAGGTTATAGCCTGAATGATGTGGATATTCGTTTTGTTGTTACTGATTTGTGCATCATGGACTGGCAGGGGCCGGATCACCAGTTAAGGCTGGTCAGCCTGCATCCGGGTGTCAGTGTTAAGGACGTTCAGGAAAATACAGGGTTTGACGTATTTATTCCGGAACAGATTGCAGAAACCGCTGCACCGACAGAAGAACAGCTAAACATCATTCAGCAGCTTGACCCTCATAACCTGCGTGCCCGTCAGCTGAAAGATAACCCTCCGGGCAGACGATGACCGCTCCGGGCAGGTGTACAAACAAAACGACACCTGCCATTTCAGGGAAACAGGATGCACAAGGGGAACCCCACCCATGACAGAGACGAATAATAATAATCAGGACGTGGTTCTCTATGAAGTACGGGATGACATCGCCATTGTCACCATGAACCGTCCTGAATACAACAATGCCCAGAATTCCCAAATGACGTACGCACTGGATGCCGCCTTTAAACGCGCCAGTGATGATGACAGTGTCAAAGTCATTGTTCTGGCCGGTGCCGGTAAACACTTCTCGGCAGGGCATGATATTGGTACTCCGGGCCGTGACGTCGATAAAACCTTTGATCGTGCCAGTCTGTGGTATGACCATGTGAATAAACCCGGTGGCGAGTTTCTCTATACCCGTGAGCAGGAAGTGTATCTGGGTATGTGTCGTCGCTGGCGTGATATCCCTAAACCAACCATTGCCATGGTGCAGGGTGCCTGTGTGGCCGGTGGTCTGATGCTGGCGTGGGTGTGCGACCTGATCATTGCCACGGATGATTCCTTTTATTCTGACCCTGTCGTTCGCATGGGTATTCCCGGTGTTGAGTACTTTGCTCACGTTCATGAACTTAATCCAAGAATTGCCAAAGAGTTTCTGTTTCTGGGCGAACGCATGCCAGCCGAACGTGCTTACCAGATGGGCATGCTGAACAAAGTAGTCACACGGGATACTCTCGAAGAAGAAACTCTCGCGGTCGCCAGTCGCATAGCCAAAATGCCACGCCTTGGGCTGCAGCTGACCAAACAGGTGATTAATTCAGCAGAAGACCTGATGGGTAAACGCACGACCATGGACATGGCGTTTGGTTACCATCATTTTGCTCACTCTCATAATGAACTGGTGTCGGGTGACCGGCTGTCCGGTTTTGATGGCAAAAAAATGGCACAGTCCCAGCGGGATCAGGAAAAAGGCAAAGATAAAACCACTGAAGAGGTGCAGTCCTGATGTCATTGTCAACACGACTGACCGACCTGCTGGGGTGTGACTATCCGATTATCCAGACGGCGATGGGCTGGGTAGCCGATTCCAAACTGGTGGCTGCCACCTGTAATGCCGGAGGCTTTGGCTTTCTGGCAGGTGCCACCATTCCTCCTCAGGAAATGGAACAGGCCATTTTGGACACCAAAGCGCTGACTGACCGGCCTTTTGGGGTGAATTTCCATATGTATCAGTCGAATGCCCGGGCCATTATCGAGCTGGTCATCCGTCATGGTGTGAAAGCCGTCAGTTACAGTCGTTCGCCGGGTAAGGCCATGATCCAGCAGTTAAAAACGGCGGGTGTAGTATGTATTCCTACCGTTGGTGCATTGAAACACGCCATCAAAGCTGTGGAAATGGGAGCTGATGCTGTCGTGGTTCAAGGCGGTGAGGGAGGTGGGCATACCGGTTCGGTACCGACATCGATTCTATTGCCGCAGGTGGTCGATGCTTTAGACGTGCCTGTAGTCGGTGCCGGAGGATTCAAGGACGGACGCGGGCTGGTGGCCGCACTGGCCTATGGTGCCGAAGGCATTGCCATGGGCACCCGGTTTCTGATGACCAAGAGCAGTCCGGTGCCAGTTCAGACCTTGAGTCGCTATGTTGAAGTCACTAACCCTGCCAAAATTATTGTCAGTAAAGCCATTGATGGTATGCCCCAGCGCATGATCACCAATGAGTTTTTGGGCAAGTTGGAAAACGCCGGTGACTGGAAACGGCTGCTGATGGCATTCCGTAATGGGTTGGCTTACCGCAAATACACCGGTGCCAGCATTACAGATCTGATTACCTCTGCGTTGAAGATGCGTCGTAATGATGGCCTGACTGCGGCTCAGGCGATTATGTCCGCCAATGCCCCCATGGTTATTCAGAAGGCTATGGTCGATGGCAATCCGGCAGAAGGTGCTCTTCCTGCCGGACAGATCGCAGGGGCTATTGATAATCTGCCTACCTGTGAAGCATTAATTACCAGTATTGTCAGTGAAGCTGAAGAATGTCTGTCACAGTTACAGCGTTTGCATAAAAATAAAACAGCTGCCGTCTTGTCGGTGGTTTAAAAATAGTTAGTTAACCAGATCGCTAACTAGTTCGCTAATTAGATAGTTAAAAAAGTACCGGGAAAAGAATAACAATGAGTACGCCCTATAAAGTCACCATTGAAAATGGCATTGCCGAGCTGGTCTTTGATCACCCACCGGTGAATGCATTTGACAGTGAAGGCTGGTTGTCTATTGCCCGTCGTATAGAAGAGCTTGGACAGGATAGCCGTGTTCGGGTCATCATCATTTCGGCAGACGGGCGCGGCTTTTGTGCCGGAGTGGATATCAAGGAACTGGCGCAGGATGGCAGCCTGATCACCAAGGTCAACAAGGGCAATTACGATACTTTCAAGGCCATTCATCAGAATCCGAAACCGGTGATTGTTGCCGTGCACGGGTTTGTACTGGGCGGTGGTATTGGTATTTCCGGTGCTGCTGACATCATCATTGCTTCCGAATGTGCACGCTTTGGTGTGCCGGAAGTGGATCGTGGTGCCATGGGTGGCGGGGCACATCTGCAGCGGATGTTACCGGTACAGAAGGTTCGCTACATGTACTTTACCGGCGAGATGATTGATGCACAGGAAGCTTATCGCCTGGGAGCTGTTGAGCGAGTGGTGCCTCTGGAACAACTGCGGGAAACCGCCTGGATCATGGCGGGTAAGATTGCAGCGAAAAGCCCGAAAATGATTCAGCTTGCAAAAGAAGCCCTCACCGGAATAGAAGACGGCAATCTTGAAGACAAATACCGCTGGGAACAGGGTTTTACGCTGGAGGCTTATACGTCACCTGACTCTCAGGAAGCCAGAGACTCGTTTGTTGAAAAGCGTGATGCTTCATTCAAGGGTTGAAAGAAGAATAATTATAAAGGACCGTTGTTATGGATTTGAATTACACCGCCAGTCAAAAAGCCTTCAGGGAGGAGGTACGCAGCTGGCTGACAGAGAATGTTCCGAAAGAGCCGTTAAAATCGTTTGATACCGAGGAAGGTTTTCGCCAGCACCGCGCATGGGAAGCCAAACTGAATCAGGGACGCTGGGGTATGGTGACCTGGCCGGAAGAACTGGGCGGGCGTGGTTGCAACCTGATTGAGTGGTTGATTTTTGAAGAAGAATATTACCGCTCCGGTGCGCCGCTGAGAGTGAACCAGAATGGTATTTTTCTGTTGGGGCCAACCCTGATGGAGTTTGGCACAGAAGAACAGAAGGCGCGTTTTCTGCCAATGATGGCAACCGGTGAAGAAGTCTGGGCGCAGGGCTGGTCAGAGCCGGATGCCGGCTCTGATATGGCCGCGATTCGCTCAAAAGCGGAACGGGTTGGCGACCACTATGTGATTAACGGCCAGAAAACCTGGTCTACCCGTGCGGTTTGGGCAGACTGGGTGTTTGGTATTTTCCGAACCGACCCTGAATCATCCCGGCATAAAGGTCTGACGTTTATTCTGGTGCCACTGGATGCCGAAGGTGTCAGTGTTCGTCCCATTGAACAGCTCGATGGATTACCGGGTTTTGCCGAAATTTTCTTTGATGATGTCAAAGTACCGGTTGAAAACGTGCTGGGTGGTGAAGGTATGGGCTGGCATGTTGCCATGTCTACTGCCGGATTTGAGCGTGGCCTTATGTTGCGTTCTCCCGCCCGTTTTCAGGAAACCGCTCGCAGGCTGCTGGAACTCTATCAGGAAAACAGAGAACAGGCTGATCTTGACCCGGCCATCGGTGAAGCGGTGACAAGAGCCTATATGGATGCGGAAGCCTACACCCTGAGTACCTACATGACCGCTTCCCGGCTTATGCAGGGAGATAAAATTGGGCCGGAGTCGTCTACAAACAAAATTTTCTGGTCAGAACTGGATCAGACCATGCACGAAACCGCGCTGAGTATTCTGGGTGCCAGGGCTGAACTCTGGTCACATGCACCGGATGCAGGTGCTGTTGGCAGCTGGCTGGATGGTTTTCTGTTTTCTCAGGCTGGCCCTATTTATGCCGGTACTAATGAAATTCAACGCAACATCATTGCCGAGCGTATGCTGGGCATGCCCAGAGCATAAGGAGGGTCAGTCATGGATTTTACCTTCAATGAAGACCAGCTGATGTTCCACGACAGTGTTCAGAGTTTTCTGACCAATGAAGTGACTCCCGAACATATCAGGGAGCAGTGGACAACCCGGTCCGGTCGGTCTCAGCCATTATGGAATCAGTTGGCCGAGTTAGGGTTAACGGCGGTGACCGTACCTGAAAATTTCGGTGGGCTCGGCATGAATGAACCGGACTTTCTGCTGATTGCTGAAGAATGCGGCTATGCGGCTCTGCCTGAACCTCTGGTTGAAACCGTTATGGTGGTGGTGCCGTTAATCGCATCACTGGGCGATGAGGCTCATCATTTTAAGGAACAATGGCTGCCGCTGATTGCCAGCGGGGAAGCAAGAGTAGCGATCCAGCATTCGACCAATCCATTGGTCGCTGATGCTCATATTGCAGACCTTCTGCTTCTGGAAGAGTCCGGGAGTCTTTATGCCGTGCCGACTAACGAAGTCGAACTGACCGAGAATGAATCCGTTGACCCCAGTCGCAAACTGTTCAGTGTGCAGTGGCGGGCAACAGCAGAAAACTGCATTGCGACCGGAGAACAGGCTGAGCAATTGTGGGCGGATGCGCTGAATCGGGGTGCTCTGGCAGTGGCTGCTCAACAACAGGGTATTGCACGACGAGTTATTGATATCTCTGTGGACTACACCTTTGAACGAAAGCAGTTTGGAAAACCTGTGGGTTCTTTTCAGGCGGTGAAGCACCATATGGCGAATGTAGCCGTTAAGATCGAGTTTGCCAAACCGGTACTGTATCGGGCGGCCTATGCTGTTGCCCATCAGTTGCCGGATGCCGCACGGCAGGTGTCCCATGCAAAACTGGTGACATCCGAAGCGGCTTTACTGGCAGCAAAAAATGGTATTCAGGTTCATGGTGCCATGGGATACACCTGGGAAGTGGATTTACAGATTTTTATGAAGCGGGCCTAGGCGCTGGATAGCAGCTATGGCAGTCGTGGCTACCACAAGCTGCGGATCAGGGAAGAACTGTTATCTGGCGATGTTCAGGCCGGTGCCGGTTACACCTTCACGTCGGCTGTGTGATTAAGGAGATTAAAGTATGGCTGAAGCGTATATTGTTGACGCATTGCGCTCTCCCACCGGACGGCGCAAAGGTGGGCTTAGTCATGTGCATGGTGCGGATTTGGGAGCCCATGTACTGAAGGCCATTGTCGGGCGAAATGGCATTCCTGATGATGAATACGACGATGTTATTTTTGGCTGTGTCGATACGATCGGCCCGCTGGCGGGCGATATTGCCCGCACCTGCTGGCTGGCAGCCGGATTGTCGGAAGCGGTGCCGGGTACCACCATTGATCGTCAGTGCGGTTCATCGCAGCAGGCAGTTCACTTTGCCGCTCAGGCCGTCATGAGTGGCACCATGGATGTCGTGGTGGCTGGTGGTGTCCAGACCATGACACAGATTCCTATTTCATCGGCTATGACAGCTGCCGAACCGATGGGTTTTTCTGATCCGTATACCGGTTCCAAAGGGTGGGTAGAACGCTATGGAGAAGTAGCACCTACTCAGTTCAAGGCGGCCCAGATGATTGCAGATCACTGGGAATTAAGCCGTGAAGAACTGGAGGCTTACTCTCTGGAGTCCCATCGTCGTGCCTTGCAGGCTATTCGGGAAGGTCGTTTTAATCAGGAGATCGTGCCACTCGAAGGGGTTGAGATGGATGAAACCCCACGACAAACGTCGTTGGAAAAAATGGCAGAACTCGACTTCCTGTTTGGTTGTGACAAGATAACAGCCGGTGTTTCCAGCCAGACCAGTGATGGCGCTTCTGCCGTGTTAGTGGTTTCAGAACAGGCTTTGGAAAAATACAATCTTAAGCCCAGAGCCCGAATTCATCACATGAGTGTCAGGGCGGCTGATCCCATCTGGATGTTGACTGCACCGATTCCCGCCACAGAGTATGCTCTGAAAAAAGCCGGTATGACTCTGGATCAGATTGACCGGGTCGAAATTAATGAAGCTTTTGCTTCTGTGGCGATGGCATGGCTGAAAGAAACCGGTTATCCCCACGAGCAAACCAACGTTAACGGTGGTGCTATTGCCCTTGGTCATCCCCTTGGAGCAACGGGTACCAAACTGATGACCACATTGTTGCACGAGCTGGAGCGTACCGGTGGGCGGTTTGGTTTACAGACCATGTGTGAAGGTGGTGGTCAGGCCAATGTGACCATTATTGAACGACTGGATTGAAAGAAGAATAAAAGGTAAGTCATGGCAATTTGTGAAAACAGGGTCGTCGTTATTACAGGTGCGGGTGGCGGTCTCGGGAAAGCGTATGCACAGGCATTCGCAGCGGAAGGTGCCCGTGTGGTTGTAAACGACATCAACCTGAAAGCGGCTGAAGAGGTGGTTTCATCCATTAAGGCTGCTGGCGGTGAAGCTGTCGCGAACAATCACGATATTACCGACTATGAAGAGTCAGCCCAGATTGTAAAGCAGGCGGTTGATACCTATGGCGACTTGCATGTCGTTGTCAACAATGCCGGTATTTGTCGGGATCGCATGTTTGCCAGCCTGTCTGAAGCAGACTGGGATGCAGTGGTTGCGGTACACCTTAAAGGGCATTTCTGCATCAGCAGTCATGCAGTGAAGTACTGGCGGGAGCAGTCCAAGGGTGGCAAAGATGTCAGAGCCCGCATCATCAACACCAGTTCCGGTGCCGGCTTGCAGGGGTCGCTTGGGCAGTCAAACTATGCAGCAGCGAAAGGGGCCATTGCATCACTGACCCTGAATCAGGCCGCTGAGCTTGGGCGCTATGGCATTACGGCCAATGCCCTGGCACCGGCGGCACGTACAGGTATGACGGAAGAAGTGTTTGCAGACGTTATGAAAAAGCCTGAAGACGGTTTTGATCATTTCGCGCCGGAGAATGTGGCACCGGTTGTCGTGTGGTTAGGGGCAGAATCCTCACAACATGTTTCTGGCAAGATGTTTGAAGTAGAAGGCGGCAAATTGTCCATTGCCGATGGATGGCGAACAGGCCCGCAAAAAGACAAGGGCGCGCGTTGGGAGCCGTCTGAACTGGGCACCGTTGTTGATGAGCTGGTGAACGAATCGGTGCCCGCGCAGAAAGTGTACGGTACCTGATCGATTCTGATTTCACGTGTCTTTTTTGAAGCTGTATAATCTGTTGCTAGGCTCAAAAACATCCATCCAATGAAGGTAAAAATGAAAAAATAAGCCTCCTCTTTATTGTTGCTTTAATACTTTCAGGCTGTGCTGCTAAGTCACCAAATATTACGTCTGAAAATAAAAATATTACTCATGCCTTAGATGAACTAAAAAAGGAAACCCAGCTAGGATTCAGTCCGTATGATTTATATGATCCATCTGGGCTCAACCCAAGTTTGACTAAAGCAAATGGTTTCGATGCTTATCAAAGATGGTATTGTGCTAAAGGTAGTAGCGCGAAGCAGCAAGCCAAGGATCTAATTAGTGCCTGTCAGAAAACCTCTGAAAAATGGCAGTCGTTCCTGGCCGACAGAAGTTGATAACGGCTGGATTTCAGTTACCAGACGAACAAAGGATGTTTTTTGTACTGCGCTGCTCAAAATACAACCTGATTCGACTATCTACGAGCACAGTAATCTCTCATGCTTGGCATGATCAAAAGTAAACTGACGGGAGCCTGACTGAAAGGCTACTGACGATCTCTGGTCAGCAGAATTTTACCCAACCGCTTCAGGTTGCTGGCGACAACAGCCAGTGCGACATACCGCTCAAAGCCTTCTATCCCTTTATCCGGGCATTTGTCGAGACCATTCGCTTCCAGTGCGTTGATATCGGATTCAACGGCTGAGTGCTTCCTTCTTGCCCGGATAAATTCCGGGTGGCATTCCCGTTTTTTGTCATTGGCTGACAGCCTGCCTTTCTTGGGAAGAACTGAATGCTCCAGAAGAACTTCCAGCTTTTCAAGATTGCCCGGACTCCAGAAGCCTTTGTCGTAGCTCACCTGGCTTAATGTCGGGAACCGCTTTTTGGCAGCCTCAGCCATAGGTACTGTAACCTGGTCGTCTGTTTGTTTTTGCATGACCTGATGATGCAAAGTAAAACCGAACTGATCCTGCAACACGCAGACCCGTAACCCCAGTTCAACCGGAGTTCCGGCTTTGCCTTTGCTGATCCATTCTGTATGAGGCTCAAAGATTGAGAACACCTTCTCATTATGGGGAATCTGCTCATGTTCTATCACCCGTCGGTAAATCAGGTTTATCTGGTGACGACTGTGGGCTATGTGATATTTGAGGTTTTCCAGCCTTGGCTCATCCGGTTGCTTTTTCACCAGCAAGGACAAGGTCGTTTCAGCTCTGCGGACAATTGAAAGGCTGTACTTTATGTACTCGAGATGAGCCATCTCAATATCGTGCTGCCGCTGCTGCTGTTTCAGTTCACAGGTCGCACTGGAATGCTTCAGGTTTCGAGCCTTGTTGTAGCGCTTGCGATGCTGATCTTTGAGGTATTTGCGCTGACGCCAGCCCGGAAGCTGGTACTGATTGGCAAGAGCTGACGCAAACTCAATACTCTTACGGCAAGCGTCGCTCAGAAGGCTGATATCCGTGGGGAAATGGACATCGGTTTTGACTACGAACGAATCGGTACGGCCATGTAGCGGCTCATCTTTTTTTTAACCAGCTGGTGACCTGCATCCACCGTGACCTGGTTAATCTGATCCAGTATCTCCGGTGTGAAGAGGCTGATGTTGTCCTGTAATGTTTGTATGTGGTAGGTGTGGGTACAATAGGGACCATGCCCGAGCATTTTCCGTAATGTCCCATGTTCATTAGCCAACTCTTGCAGGCGGTCGTAGTCACAATTAGTGACAAGGCGCAGAGTGCCAAAGACCAGAATGTTCCAGAGGTCCATACCAGGACGACCATTGTGCCGACTGGCAGGAATTATGTTCTCAAGCACCTGAAAAACCCTGTGTCGCAGATCAGGTGTTATCCAGATATGTTGCAGCCCCCGGAGCAGGCGGGGAATGTCGTCTCTGGACTTGGGATTAAACGTGATGGCGGAGATATCAACTTCGCCCAACTGCATTTGTGGGTTGATGGTTTGGCGCATAAATGTGGAAACAGCCTGTTTTGGAAAATCTTCGAGTACTATATGGGGCTACAGGCTGCTGTTTTCAAGTGTTTGTGGGTTTTCGGACAGGCACTAATTACACAATACTGTTCAAAAAGTGGTGGCATATATGATGGAAAATGGTGTCATGATCCCTTGTTAGGTCAAGCAATATTCAATGCTCAAGTGGGAAATGGTAGTTTAATTGATAAAAATATTCGTAATTCAGATTGTTCTGCAGGTCAAATGACAGCGATTATTGCTGTAACAAGCGAAGGAAGCAACGAATTGTCAAAATGGAATAACTGGACAAAAAACAGCCTGAAATATGTAACAGCTTCAGAGAAAAAAGAAATAGACAATCAAAAATATAAAAACGTTCAAAAGAAAGTTCAGGATGAAGCAAAAAGAAAAAATCAGCAAGGACAGTTAATTGTTGCAAGTGGTGTTGGTACAAAAGTGTGCAAACTGGAAAGTGGAATTGTGTATGCGGGTTTTGTTGAAAGAATTGAAAATAGTAAAATAAAAGTCAGTGTTGTCAGTGCAACTTTACGTGGAAGCTCAAATATACGGCCATCAGGATTTCAACAAACTATTACATGGGATAAACCTGAAAACTGGTATTCATGTAACTAACTCCAACGGTTAGCAGATACTCCCAGTTCGTTCCGGGGCTTCACCTTTCCACCCGATCACGTTCGAGGCTGTCGCAAAAGGACATTTTGCATTACTTGATTCTTTGCCGTCGTTCCCGCGCAGATGGGAACCTACCACTAACAGTGAATCTCCGCCTTCGCGGAGATGACGGTTGAGAGTTAATCCTGCAATTTCATTGCTTTTGCGACAGCCTCCTTCGGCGGCGGTTCAAGGAGGCGTTAGGGGCTTAATCAGGCGTTTGCCTGCAGCAGCTTCAGAACAGGTTGCAGGAAGCGGTTTGATTCCTGGGTGCTGACTTTTTTGCGCAGTTCGGCAGAAATCACTCTCTGGTAAACGCGTTTGCTGGCTGGCAGATTGCTGATCAGGGCATCGATCATTTCCGGGCTGAGCAGTCGGTTGGCAGCGGGTGTCTGAGGATAGGCTGCACGTACCACTGTCTGATCGTATTCAATCAGAACGGCTTTCAGGGAGCCGGGCTCGGCGTCTTCATGGTTCGGCTCTGCTGTTTCAGGCGTTGCAGCTTTCTCAACAACCACTTCAACTTCAACAGTGTTTTTCTGAACGCTTGCTTCGTGAACAGTCGTTTCCTGAACAGGGGTTTCCTGAACAGGGGTTTCTTCTGTCGTCGCAACTGAACCGGATTCAATCAGGGCTGCAGCCATTTCTTCGCGCAGAACCCATGCAGGCTCTTCACCTACAGAACCTTCCAGTGCGATGACGGAGGCAGCGCTGCCTTCAGGCTCGACTTCCAGAAAACCGGCAATGCGTTTCCCCAGGTTGTTGATGATCAGTGAAGCGCGCTTGGCTCCTGTCACCTCAACCACCTGTTCTGCAGTGGCGGCACGTTCAGGAAGAGCAAACCAGGCGGTCAGCAGCTCCATATCCTGTGCGCGAACGGCTTTGTTATTACCCAATGCTTTTAGGAATAATTCTTTAGAAATCAACAGCTTCACCTCGACGAAAAAAATCCGCCTATTCTTTCAGGCTGAACCAAATAATCAATCGCTAGTTGTGCTGATCTGTATGTTTTTTCACTTATAGGGGTAGTGATTTTGATCCGGGCACATGATTGCCAGAACGATTTGACTACTAACATGCTGTTCCTTCTGACCTCTTAGACACTGGATTTTAGACTATTATTTGATCTTGCGTTTTCCGATAAAGTACGAACTGTGTTTGATGTTTGATCAGGTTGCAGGCACTGGCTTATACCAATTCCACCTTCTAAACATGAATTGCGCAGCCATTCTGAATCACGGGAGCTGCGTTGGAACTCCTCGCAATAGCTCGCTATTATTCCTCGTTCCGCCTTTATGCCCTTCAGGGTATTGTCCCGTGACCCATAATGACTTGCTCATGGTCATATTTAGAAAGCGGCATTGGTATTACTCGTTTTCGGGAGTCTGT
Source organism: Endozoicomonas montiporae CL-33 (assembly GCF_001583435.1). Classification (NCBI taxonomy): domain Bacteria; kingdom Pseudomonadati; phylum Pseudomonadota; class Gammaproteobacteria; order Oceanospirillales; family Endozoicomonadaceae; genus Endozoicomonas; species Endozoicomonas montiporae. Next base: position 1,511,541 of record NZ_CP013251.1, read on the forward strand.
AGAGCAATTCGCGAGTAGTATTGCGAACAGTTTTCCCAGTCTACGGCAGAGCACTGAATGGCCTTTCCATCGTCTGGTCAATTAATTTGCGATAGTACCCAGTGGATGTGAAGTCATACTTTTCAATGAAAGACCATGCCATTCCATCGTTTGTGAACGTTAAACCCAGTAAATTTCCCTGTTCGTCAAATAATGCACTGCCTTTAATTGGTAATAAAGGTTGGCTCAAAGAAAGTCTTTTCGTGGAGGGAGTAACCGTGAATTGGTAGCTATTATGGGACTCATGTTTTAGTTTGACTTTTCTTGAATGATAGTGAATTTCATTTGTCTGACTATTGCGGCTAAGGAAAACACAACTCCAGTCAGACTCTGGAATAATCTTATCTATGGGTGTCTTGTTGGCGAGGCTTACCGGTTTTTTCCCCTCAGGTGGGTATTGAAGCTTCAGCAGAGCAAAACTGTTATCCTGATCGGCTGTATCTACAGTGGTTGCAACACTGACCGGTATTGAATTGGGGTTTCCATTATTAATCACTTCAACTTGAGCATTTTTTATTGTGATGCACTCTCTTGGAGTGATGAGCCATTGAGCTGTAATGAGGATACCAAGGCAAATCATATTCACTGCCAAATAGTCATTTTTGATGAGCAAGAGGAAGTCAGGCTCATGTTCCAGCTCTGTGATTGAACCGGCCTTAGCATTTGCAGTAATCAAAATCAGAGCCGGCAGGACTGCTATCATGCAGAGTTGCTTTAAGAGCATAGTTTCTTTGAAATGTGACATTGAAGCCTCACTGTTGGCATTTAAATAACAAACTTCGAAAACAGACAGTTTTATCAGCCAGCGTATCAACATAGTCTTTTATAGCTGGCATTTACCAAAAAAGAAAAAGGGAAACGTTATGAGCATCACTTTAATCTGTTTGTTAATTATGCTGGTACTGCCCACCATGACGTCCTGGTAGGGTGGCTATTATCGGGCGAAAACACTGGGTGGTTATGATAACCATCACCACCGGTTACAAATGCAAAAGCTGGATGAGTATGGTCACAGAATTTATGCGGCGCAGCAGAACAGTTAGGAATTGCTGATTATCTTTATGGGCGCGGTTTTTTGTGGTCTTTATGGCCGGCGGCAGTCTTGCTGCTATCGAGTTGGCAGCGCTTATCCATGTTTTACTGGGAATAGTCTACATTGTCTGCTACCTGCTGTAGCTGGACAACCCTGCGCTCTCTGCTTTACTTTGGGCAACTGGTTTGTGTGTTTTATATGGTTGCTACCGTGATTTAATCCTGAATCTGATTCTGCTGCAGGATAGAGGTTGCCAAGGTAACTACAGGGCAACTATACAGGGCACAGGGCAACTATAAGGTGAACAATGGCTTCCTGGTTTGCAAAAGAACTGCTCTTTTTTCTTTCTCTGGCCAGTATGACCCAGGTGGAACCTCCGGTTCCGCAATTTACCCGCAGCCAGGGCATTGATGATACAGAGTATAAAGTTCTTTGGCATGAGCAGATTACCAGTGAGCAGACTACCAGTGAGCATATTGCCAGTGAGCAGACTACCAGTGAGCAGATTACCAGTGAGCAATGGCGGCGGTTTGATGACGAGCGGTTGAGCCTGTCCGGGTGGTCCGTTCCTCACCTTACAATTAGGCAATATAATGATCTTGCAGGTTGGTCCTGCGGGCCTGATGCTATTACACGCGCGGTGGCTCTGGTGACAGGCAAAAAGCCGTTTAACAGCGGCATCCAGTACACCCGTTTTGCGCTGGGCTTACCAAAGGGGTTGGGCGTTTATCATGACCATCAGTATGATCACGTCATGCCCTTTAATTCTTATGGTCTAACTGTTGCTTACTATCCGCTCTGGATGCTGAATATTCCCCAAAAATTGCAGGGCTTTTTGTCCGGTCTGAAGCTGAAAACCGGTGCGCCTCCTCAATGGCTGGCTCAGTACATGACGGCTTACGCGAAAGCGGGTAATGGCATGAGTGGGCTGGAGTTTGACTATTTTGGTACCGATGATTTCGATGCTTTGTGGCAGCAGGTTGTCTTACATCTGGACAAACGTCATGGTGTTATTCCGCTGGTGGCGACCGGAGCATTGCAATGGCATTATTTGAATATTGTTGGCTATAACCCTGACGACAGACAGGTCCTGATGCAGGATTATGACAGGCTGAAAAAATGGAGTATTGCCCGGTTGCAGGCGCTGATGTATATGGGGTTTAACGATCAATATTATCAACCCGCTGAGTACGCCGCATACGCAGTGGGAGGCCTGGTGAACTGGCTTTCCACGGTTAATTATTACAATGTCATTTTCGTTCGCCCCAAAGGTGATCGCACCGGTCACCCTGAAATCGTCCATTTTAACGATTAACCTCTCTCATAATTCCGTCACAGTGTCGCCATTACTGCAAAATCATAATAAGAGACGCTGTCATGGAGTTTGCCTTTACTGAAGAGCAGGAGATGATCCGCGACTCGGCGGAAAGTTTTCTGCAGGATCATTCTTCATCCGCAGCCGTTCGTGCTGCGATGGAGACAGAATCAGGTTATGACCCACAGTTGTGGACACGCATCAGCACTGAAATGGTCTGGCCGGCATTAACCATTCCGGAAACCTTTGGTGGCCTTGGTCTGGGTTATGTTGAGCTGACTATCCTGCTGGAAGAAATGGGGCGCAATTTACTGTGTTCACCCTTTTACTCAACGGTATGTCTGGGAGTGAACAGCTTGCTGGTGGCGGGCAGTGATGCCCAGAAACAGCAATGGCTTCCCTCTATCGCAGAGGGTAATCTGACAGCAACACTGGCGTATACGTCTGCAAACCATTGGGGCTTGGACAGTGTTCAGTGTCTGGCGACGGCAGAAGGCGATGGCTTTGTACTATCGGGTAGACTGAAGTATGTGCCGGATGGGCACACTGCCGGTTTGTTGATTATTGCCTGCCGGGATGAAGGTTCACTCAATGATCAGGGTATCAGCCTGTTTGCAGTGCCTGCCGACACGGAAGGCGTTAAACGTCGCTGGACGCCCGCTATGGACCAGACCCGGCGTCAGGCGGAAATAACCCTTGATAATGTCTATGTTGACCGGTCGGCATTGCTAGGCACAGAAGGACAATCGGGTGAAAAGCTGAAAACTATTCTGCAACTGGCTGCCATCGGCGTGGCAGCAGAACAGTGCGGTGGTGCACGACAGTCGCTGGATATGACCGTTGACTACACTAAAGAACGGGTTCAGTTCGGGCGTACTATTGCCAGCTTTCAGGCCATAAAACATCGTGCTGCCGATATGATGGTACAGGTTGAATGTGCCCGATCCGCCGTGTATTACGCAGCCTGCGTTGCCCAGGAAGCACTGTTTTGTAATGAGTCAGGCAACAATGTGATTGCTTGCGAATTACCCGAAGCAGCTTCTCTGGCAAAAGCTTACTGCTCGGATGCTTTTTTTCACTGCGCGGCAGAATCTATCCAGCTTCATGGGGGTGTCGGTTTTACCTGGGAATACGATCCTCATCTTTATTTCAAACGGGCAAAATCTACAGAAACCTTCCTTGGTGACAGTGCTTACCACAGGGAAGCCATCGCGCAGGTTATTTTTGCAGATTCAGGGATGGAGCAGGAGACGTTGTCATGAAGATCAGTTTCAGCCCGGAAGATGAGCAGTTCCGCAAAGAAGTGGCCGGTTGGCTGAAGACTAACCTGACGGGAGAATTTGAAGCACTCCGGTTTCGCGGTGGTCCCGGTGATGAGCACAGTTTTCCACAGGAACGCAAGCTCTGGGAACAGCATATGGCAAAGGCTGGCTGGACCTGTGTTGGCTGGCCTGAACAATACGGCGGCAGAGGTTTATCAATCAACCAGCAGGTGATCTTTAACGAAGAGTATGCCCGCGCAGGTGGTCCCGGCCATATGAGTCATATTGGTGAAGGGCTGGCGGGGCCAACCATTATTGCCTTTGGTACAGAGGCGCAGAAGCAGAAGTTTCTGCCGGGCATTGTCGCGGGTACTGAATACTGGTGTCAGGGGTATTCAGAACCCGGTGCCGGTTCCGACCTTGCCAATGTCAAAACCAAAGCGGCTCTGAACGATGCCGGTGACCAGTGGGTGATTAATGGCCAGAAAGTATGGACGTCACTGGCTCATGAATCGGATTGGTGTTTTGTTATTGCACGTACTCAGCCGGGCAGTGTAGGGCATAAAGGTTTGTCTTTCTTGCTGGTACCCATGGATCAGTCAGGTATTGAAGTGCGTCCCATTGAGCAGCTGACCGCTACCACCGAGTTTAACGAAGTCTTTTTTGATAACGCTGTGACCGATGCAGACAATATTGTCGGTCAGCCCGGAGAAGGCTGGAAAATTGCCATGGCACTGCTGGGCTTTGAGAGGGGCGTTTCTACCCTTGGTCAGCAAATGCAGTTCCGTAATGAATTAGAAGGAATTGTTCGTATAGCCAAAGAAAACGGTGCTGCGCAGAACCCTGCCATTCGACAACGCATTGCTGATGCCTGGATGGGGTTGAAAATAATGCGCTACAACTCCCTGCGAATGTTGTCGGGTTCGGAAGATGGTTCGTTGCAGCGCGAAGCAATGATTTACAAACTGTACTGGGCCAGCTGGCACGCTGATCTGGGCAAGCTGGCGATGGATGTGCTAGGGCCGGATTCAGAACTGTTGGAAAGCGGCCCTTATGAACTGACCCGCTTGCAATCCATGTATCTGTTTACCCGTTCTGACACGATCTACGGCGGCACCAATGAAATTCAGCGCAATATCATTGCCGAGCGGGCTTTAGGAATGCCAAAAGAGCCGAAAGGTCGGCAGTAAGTAATAATAAAGTCAAAAGAAGTTTGGAGAGTTGCATGCTCATTCCTGAGTACGTTAAAGGGCACAACCTGCTGGAAGGTAAGTCTGTTTTGATCACTGCGGCGGCGGGAGCTGGCATTGGCTACTCCGCAGCGGTTCGTGCAGCAGAAGAAGGTTGTCGTTCATTAATTATTAGCGACATACACGAAGGTCGTCTGGCAGAAGCGGTAGAGCGAATTAAAGCAGATACCGGGTTGCAGCAGGTTCAGGGTCAACTGTGTAATGTGACCGATGAAGAACAGGTTCAGGCGCTCATCGCTATGGCGGAATCTCAGTCTGGCGGCGTTGATGTACTGATCAATAATGCAGGACTGGGGGGCTCCCGACTGCTGGTTGATATGAGTGATGTGGAATGGCAAAGAGTGCTCGATATCACTCTGACAGGCACCATGCGAATGACCCGTGCCATGTTGCCCAAAATGATGGAGCGTAGAAAAGGCGTCATTGTCAACAATGCCTCGGTGCTTGGCTGGCGTGCCCAGAAAGAGCAGGCACACTATGCCGCAGCCAAAGCCGGAGTGATGGCTCTGACCCATTGTGCGGCAGTAGAGGCTGCCGAGTATGGTGTTCGTATCAATGCGGTCAGTCCCAGCATTGCATTACATGACTTTCTTAGGAAGTCAGCACCACAGGAGCTGCTCGATCAGCTGGCGTCACGCGAAGCGTTTGGACGTGCAGCCGAGGTTTGGGAGATTGCCAATATTATGATGTTTCTTGCCAGTGACTACAGCTCTTACATGACCGGTGAAGTGCTGTCAGCCAGCAGTCAAAGAGCATAAAAAGATAAGTACTCGTTCATATGATCGAGTACTTAAGTGTCGTATTTCAGAGGACAGCGATATGGCGAAAGTTTTCAAAACCCCGTTTGAATTAAAAGACAGTGTCGGTACAGAGCTTGGCAGGAGTGACTGGCTGAGTATTGATCAGGAACGAATTAATCTGTTTGCTGAAGCCACGGGTGATCATCAGTGGATTCATGTGAATCCGGAGAAGGCAAAGGGTGGCCCTTTTGGTGCCTGTATTGCTCACGGTTATCTGACATTGTCACTGGCAAACTATTTTCTGCCCCAGATTGTTGAAGTGCATGGCGTCAGCATGGGAGTCAATTATGGTTGTGACAAAGTGCGTTTTCCCAGTGCCGTGAAAGTGGGCTCTCGTGTGCGTGGCCGTGGTGAATTGATTGCCGTTGAAGAAGTGAAAGGGGGTGTACAGTCTACGGTGCGGGTCACGATTGAAATTGAAGGGGAAGAACGCCCAGCCTGCGTGATTGATACTATTTCCCGTTATTATCCAGCTTGAACAGATTACTGAATAACTGGAGTTACGCACCCTCTACGAATCATCAAGATTTCCGAACGAGGTCATTGCTCTGTAGCCCTGATTCCTTCGTTTAAGGTGCGTAACATCAGTGAATAAAAAGAATAAAGGTTATTGTCATGAAAGAAGCCGTCATTGTCTCTACCGCCCGAACCGGCATGGGTAAGTCTTTTCGGGGTTCCCTCAACAACACTGAAGCTCCGGCTATGGGGGGGCATGTTGTCCGGGAAGCTGTAAAGCGTGCTGGTATTGAGCCGGGTGAGGTCGATGACGTGTTGATTGGTGCCGCAGCCCAGCAGGGCACACAGGCATACAATCTTGGTCGTCTTTGTGCTGTTGCGGCCGGGTTGCCTTCTACCGTTTCCGGCATGGCTATGGAGCGACAGTGTTCGTCAGGGCTGATGACTATCGCAACGGCAGCGAAAAGTATCATTTGTGATGAAACGGATATCGCAGTGGCGGGTGGCCTGGAATCCATTTCACTGGTGCAGAACAAGCACAAAAACAGTTACCGCAATGTTTCCCAAACGGTGACTGATCTTGACCCAACGGCGTATATCCCCATGATTGAAACCGCTGAAATAGTGGCGGAACGCTATGGCATCAGCCGTGAAGCTCAGGATGAGTACAGCCTGCAAAGCCAGCTTCGTATTGCCAAAGCTCAGAGCAGTGGTCTTTTTGATGATGAAATTGTGCCGTTCAATACGACGAAGGCCGTTTTTAACCGGGAAACGAAAGAAACCACTTATGAAGATGTAACCCTGACCAAAGATGAATGCAATCGTCCTAAAACCACTCTGGAAAGTCTTTCGGCCTTGGAACCGGTCTGGAAAGACGGTCAGTGGATTAAACAGGGACGATTCATTACTGCCGGTAATGCTTCACAGCTTTCCGATGGCGCTTCCGCGTCGGTGTTGATGAGCAGTACGCAAGCGGAACAGAAAGGACTGGAGCCACTGGGTATTTATCGCGGGCTGTCTGTTGCCGGATGTAATGCCGATGAAATGGGTATCGGGCCGGTGTATGCGATTCCCAAACTTCTACAGCGCAACGGTTTGAAGATGGACGACATTGGTTTATGGGAGTTAAACGAAGCCTTTGCCTGTCAGGTGATTTATTGCCGTGACCAGCTGGGTATCCCCAATGAAAACCTGAACGTCAATGGCGGTGCCATTGCCATTGGTCATCCGTTTGGTATGTCCGGTGCGCGGATGGTCGGACACGCCCTGCTGGAAGGTAAGCGTCGGGGTGTGAAATACGTGGTTGTGACCCTATGCATTGGTGGCGGTATGGGCGCAGCGGGTCTGTTTGAAGTGGTATAAAAGGTTCACGGAAGGAGAGAGCGTTATGGTCAGTCAAGATGTGATCAGGCAAAAAATGGAGCTGTATGTACGGCTGGTTAATGCCGGAGATGTTGAAGGAATATTGGAACTGTACGCAGCGGATGCCGTGGTGGAAGACCCGGTGGGTACTGAGCCTTATGTTGGCATTGAGGCGGTTGCGCGCTTTTATCGTCAAGGGCTGGGAAAGATTGATGTAGCTACCGAGCAGACCGGTTCTGTTCGTACCACTAATGTTGGCGAAGGGGCTGTACCATTCAGAGTGACCATGCACAATTACGATCAGACCATGGTGATTGAGCCGATTGATTTTATGCGCTTTAACGACGATGGGAAGATTATTTCCATGCGTGCTTTCTGGAGTCCGGAGCATAACTACTCCAGTGTGCCCCGTGCCGATGAATTGGCTGAAACCGTTTAGGGATCAGGGAACAGTATGACAATGAATCTTGAACAGCGCATTCAGCAGTTGGAGCACCTTGAAGCCATAAGGCAGCTCAAACACCGTTACCTTAACAGTTGCGACCTGAAAGATATTGAAGCGGTTCGTCAGTGTTTTGCAGAGGGTGAAATACTGATTGATTATGGTGTGATAGGCACCTTTTCCCATCGGGATAGCTTTATCAGAGTCTTTGAGCAAATGGCCTGCCATGCTCATGTTATCGATCTCCATCATGGCACTAATCCGGAAATTGAAGTGAATGGCGATCAGGCTTCAGGGCGCTGGGCACTGTATTTCTTTACGATCGACGGGCGTACAGGTGCGAGTCAGCAGCTTGGAGGGTTTTATCAGGATCGCTACAGGCTGATTGAAGGGCAGTGGTTTATTGTGGAAACGAAGTTTTTGCCGCATTCGGTGAAGCATATGCCAGCGCCTGTTGAACAGCAGCAGGAACTCTTCGAATAACGGATCGAGGGCAAAGACTGCCCGCTTCTGTTAAAGCGACAATCATTCAGCCGATACTTCTTCAGGCATTATTTGCAAACGATTCCACACAGGAGGTGGATTGAATGAAGAAGGTAATCGGTGTAGCAGCACTTGTTTTCGGTATGGCTTCAGGTATGGCGGTGGCCAAGGATGGTCCTAACCCGTGTCGCTGGGAGCATGATCCGCAGCCTGCTTACTGCAAGGTCAAGCGTGATGTGAAAAAGAACAATGTTGTCCCTGTTAAGCGTGAGCATGCAGCTAAGCGCCGTATGGGTGGTGACCGCTGATCGTTATCAGTAAAAGGCAGAGACCTGTCAGGGTGTCTGCCGTCAAACGATTTTTAGCCGTGAGTCAGTGTTAACGTAGCAAAGGCCAGAAACAGGCAGGCACTGAAACGGTGAACCCACTGCATGGGCAGTTTGTCAGCAGAGAGTTTTCCCATCATCACCACAGGCACATTTGCCAGCATCATTCCCACGGTTGTTCCGATAATAACGGCCCAGTAATTGTCATACATGGCAGCCAGCAGTACGGTAGCTACCTGGGTTTTGTCGCCAATTTCCGCCAGAAAAAACAGAATAAACGTAGCCGTAAACGGGCCGTAACGATAAAAGCGGCTTTCTTCTTTTTCGACTTTATCCGGTATTAACATCCAGATGGCGACCACAGCAAAGGAGGCAGCCAGAAGGTATCGCCCTGTGTCTCCGGTTATCCACTCGGCAATCCATTGCCCAACCCAGGCCGCGGCTGCATGATTCAGAGTGGTTGCAGCGAGTATTCCCAGACAGATGACCAGCGGTTTGCGGAAACGTGTTGCCAGTATAAAGGCAAGCAGTTGGGTTTTGTCGCCTATTTCGGCGATAGCAATGGCAAAGGTTGAAGACAAAAAGGCTTCCATAAGGAACGTGATACCTGCTTAAAAATAGGCGGTCAGGAGCATGATACCAATTCCATCTTCTAAACATGAATTGGTATGACTCCGCTGATAAGGCTGAAGTGTACAGGCTGGTGACTGAGGGGGGAATCTGAAAAAGCCCCATATTTAAGGGGCTTTTTCAATCAGGCTGGAAGTTGAATGATCAGAAGAACAAGTGTGCCATGGCTGCAATGACGGGCAGGGTGACCAGAGTTCTCAGGATAAAGATGATAAACAACTCACCCAGAGTCACGGGTACTTTGCTGCCCAGCAGCAGGGCTCCGACTTCAGACAGGTAGATCAGCTGGGTCAGAGACAGCGCAGCGATAACAAAACGGGTCATTTCTGTTTCAATGGATGCTGCCAGAATGGAAGGCACAAACATATCTGCAAAACCGACCACCATGGTTCTGGAAGCCAGCTCGGCCTCGGGGATCTGCAGCAGTTCCAGCAGTGGAATAAAAGGCATACCCAGATAGTTAAAGACCGGCGTGTATTCGGCAATGATCAGGGCAACGGTACCAATCGCCATAACAACCGGGAGTACGCCAAACACCATATCGATGGCATTTTTCATGCCTTCACTGAATACTTTGGCCGGATGGTTCTCGGTCGCGGTGGCTTTCTTGATGGCATTCTCAACACCCCAGCTGATCGCGCCCTGTCCTGCCGGAATTTGTTCGTCATCGACTTTGAGGGGCTCGCCCGAGAGGTACTGGTCTTTTTTGTTGGACAGCGGTGGCAGTTTCGGAACAATAATCGCTGCTACAACACCGGCCAGACACACTGTCAGATAAAAAGCACCAAACATATGTTCCAGACCGACCTGAGCAATCACGACCAGTGAGAAAGTGATCGAAACCATGGAGAACGTTGTACCAATAACAGCGGCTTCTCTCTGGGTGTAATGGCTGGTTTCATACTGTTTGCTGGTCATGAGTACGCCTACGCTGCCATCGCCGAGCCAGGAGGCAATACAGTTGATGGCTGCTCTGCCGGGCAGACCAAATACAGGTCTCATGACTTTGGTCAACAGGGTGCCCAGCAGTTCAAGCAGGCCGAAGTTCATCAGCAGCGGCAACAGTAATCCGGCAAACAGAAAGACCGAGAACAGTGTCGGCAACAGGTCAAACAGAACCATACCGCCCGTATCGGCAGACCAGATCGGAGCCGGCCCCATTTCGAACAGGCTCAGGATAGCAAACACCATACCCAGAACACGGGCCGCGCACCAGGCCGGGCTGACATCAAACAGGCCGGTAAGGAATTCAGAACGGTTTATAAAGGCTGGTTTGAAACACTTGGTCGCCAGTGTTGCCAGCGCGGTAAAGATAATAATCAGGGTTATCAGGGGCGCAATGGCTTCGTCAATGCTGCTTTTCAACGCTGAAGCCAACAGGGCTACAGGAATGGTGAACTGCTCACCAACGCTGACAGGTGTGATGAATAATAAGATACCCAACAGTGAAGGAATAACAAATGCCATCCACTGTGCCAGTCCATACGACGGTCTGTTGTTGGTGCTTAAGGCTGTAAACTGCTTCATAACGAGCCTCCATTCCCCGGTCACTTCGATTTGATGAAGGATTCACACCTTCACTGCCATTAAGATCCGATCCATTTCGGATGCTTTTCTGATCATGTGGGACGATTATGCAATAAAGTTAGAATTATATGCAAATAATTATTCTCAAGCTGTGAATAATAATTCCATATTTGGCGACTAAATGTACTATTTGGACAATTGTGTGTTTTTGTAATGAGTTTTTACAGCTTATGTTTTTGGGGATTGAAGGGTTTTTGTGTGGAGGTTCAGGATATTGCATATTTATGCAACATCCTGAATGAGGGGTCAGGCGTTTATGCCATAATGGACGCGATCGTCCAGTCCGCCTTTGTAGGGGTAGAAGTTGGTTTGATGACCTTCCTTGGTCATGCCAATTTTCTGCATCACTCTTTCCGAACCTTTGTTGCTGGCGTAGCAGTCAGCAACAATTTTGTGCGCCCCCAGTTCTTCAAAGCCATAGCGGAGTAATAAACGACTGACGCGGGTTGCCAGTCCTTTACCCCAGCTCTGACGAGGCAGTTGATAGCCGACTTCATACACACCGGGAATCATACCCATGGGCAGAATGGCGGCCATTCCGGCAAAGGCTCCGGTTTGGGCATCCCGAATGATCAGGGTAGTCATGGGCTCGCTTTGTTCTGTTATGGCTTTTTCATTATGTTCTGCCATTGGGTTGAAATAGTCGCGCAAGAATTGCTCGGGTGCAGGGGCGAACCAGAGAAATTCCGTGACTTCTTCGTCCTGAAGCATGGCGACCAGATCGTCAATGTCTGCCTTGCTTATCAGAGATAATTGATAGCTGTCATCCAGTGGCAGAGGTGTCCCCTGAAGCAGTTGTTGTTTCATGTTTTTCATATCTTTCATCCTTTTTTCCTGCGGCGGGACTCATTCTGGACACTTTGGTACAGTCGGCTCAGGGACTTATCCCTGGCTCGTTTTTCTGCCAATGTGGCAGCATTCATTGCCTGTTCCCGCATCAGCTTGCGGTAGTTGTTCAGGCGCCTTGGCTCCAGCTGTCCGTCGTCTATTGCCTGTTCAATGGCGCATCCGGGCTCACCGTTATGCTGGCAATCGCTGAACTGACATTGTTGAGTCAGTCGCTGAATGTCGGCAAAGGTTTCTTCTACGCCCTGTTCACAATCTGCCAGTTGCAACTCACGCATTCCGGGTGTGTCAAGCAGCAGGCTGCCCGATGACATAGGGTGCAGGGAGCGTGCTGTCGTGGTGTGACGGCCTTTACTATCGTCTTCACGAATGTTTCCCGTTGTCTGGCTCTGACGATGTAACAGGGTATTCACCAGGGTGGATTTTCCGACCCCGGAAGAACCCAGAAACGCAATGGTTTTACCCATTGAGCACCAGCTGTCCAGAGCCTTGACGCTGTGGGTATCCAGGGCGTTCACCGGCTCGACCATCAGCATGGCGTCCATGGATCGCACCTGCTGAAGGTAACTCTGCGGGTCTTCACACAGGTCGGCTTTGGTGAGCACCACCACTGGCTCTGCACCGGCTTCATGAACCAGTGCCAGAAAACGTTCAATGCGATTGAGGTTAAAGTCATGGTTCATTGAGCTGACGATAAACACCGTATCAACATTGGCCGCGATGCACTGGCTGTTGACCTTGCCGCCAGCGGCTTTACGGGAAAACAGTGATTGCCGGTCAAGCAGACGGCTAAAGCGATTCTCTCGATTGATCAGCAGCCAGTCGCCCACAGTTATTCCTGTCATATCGGGAAGAACCGGTAATGAAAGGCGTTCGTCTTCTGTCTGAATAACGATCACAGAGCGATGCTGTTCAACCACGCGGGCAGGGATCGCATCATCCCACTCGTCAAGGGTTAGTTGTTGTTGGAAAAAAGGCTTCCAGCCCAGTTCGTGCAGGGACAGGTTTACGCTGGCGTTTTCGCTTGCGGTTTGATTTGAATAGGTCATAGCCACCCCGGACGTAAAAAAGGGTCTTACGTCGAGTAAAAGTCATTTTTCAGGGGCGTGCAGATTCGCCCCGGTTTGAATACCGGGCAGAAGGGAGTGCGTGTTGAGTTGTAACGGTTAAAGTAAAAAGGTTGCAGTTACAACGTTACAGGCAGTTGTCCCGGTGGGTGATGACTACAATCATGAATATCCTCCAGCATTATGCTTGTTGTGTTGATGAAAACGACAATGTAACGGGATGCTGGCGGGGTGTATATAGGTTTTTGTTCATAGGCATGTTGTATACCTTACCCCCGCTCAGTTTGATTGCTTTTTATTTTTGATGTGTATCTTCCGGTTTAAACACTACATTCTGGTAGAGTTGGGAAGGCTCTTCTTCTTCTGCTGGGTGGTTCGCACTATCTGCTTTTCGGCGTGGAGGTGCATCGTAGTTATTTGTGCCTCCTTCGCGAACGGATGTTTTCTTCTGTTTCACGGATTTCCTTCCGCTGCTTCTTTTCTCTTCACTTGAAGGCTTCTCTGCGGCTTTGGGTTGATCATATGAGGTGGTCTGGTTAGATCGGTTCATTGTCATGTAGTCAGAGTTGTCTGATGCCGGTTCTATTTGAAATACAGGTTGTGTATTTTCATAGTGCTGTTTCTGCGTTAATTGGGGTGAGGCTAATGGTCACGCTTGAAAAAATTTGCCTGATAGGGTTCCCGGTGACATGTCCACGTAAGTGTTTTGTTCTGTTTGAGATTCCGAATTAAACCTCGGCTTTCCTGTCAAGACTGTCCTGGACTCTCCCGGGTCAGAAGTGGTTCGGGTGTTTTCAGATTCACCTTCTAGTCTAAGTAGTAAGTCTGTTCTGGTTAAACCACCCCTTGCGTCAGTGTACTCAGGAGATCTGATCCTTATTCCCAAAATATTAAAGTGTTCTGGGTTGGTTGGGCTCCTGACATAAACAAACTGAATATCCCAATCTTGCGTGACGGAAAATAAAACATCAGTGAATGTTTGTGGAGCCTTTAATAATGCAATGTGTTGGGCAAGAGAGCTGGCATTGACCACTTTGTAGCCTGGTCGAAGCAGGTCGAACAGTAACTCAAAAATAGTTATAGAATGGTGGCTTGCAGAAATGTAAGTATTGATGTTCTCGGAAGTACCATAGTCGGTGTAATATCGACTTTCATCAGCAGCATATGGTTGGAAAGACAGATTTATCTGATCCCAGACCTCGAACGCTATTAAATGATTCAGTTGTTTTAAACTGGGTCTATGAGTAGCTTGGTCATCCTTTTTTCGGCTGCTACTTTTGCGAAAGGATTTCCTCCATTTTCCTCCCTGAGAGTCTTCTGCCTTCTTTTCTCTGGTAACAGGGATCGATAGAACTTTGCTGTATTGCTGAATATTACCATCTTCCGGGTGTTCAAGTCTGGTTATGATAAAAGAATGATCCTGCCCTCCCGGGTTGTGTACAAATGAATAGAAGCGAAGCTGTGATAGTGAAAGAGTAGGTAGATTCTCGCCTTCCTCTACTATACGGTATATCTTCAAATGGTATTGAATATTGGCAAAACTATAGCCAGTACTGATAACACTATTAGTGCAGTGATAATCAGAACCTTTAAATGCTTTAACATCTTTTCTTCTTCTTATTTTTGGGACCTATAGGCATAGTTCACGGAAAGGAGAAATCAAGGTATTTTCATTAGAGAATAAAAAGCGTTATAGAAAGAGGCGGGTCTACGTGTCTGCAAAATAAACAAAAGCCCCAAAAATGGGGCCAATGTCATACGCTGAAAAGTGAAGCTTTCCAAGCTTGGTTATCACATTGTTGCGCTCCCGCAACTCGTGAGTTCTGTCACTGCCTGCTGATGCATCTGGATCGTTTAATACGTTGCGCGACTGCTGCGCCTGTGTGCATCCGACCTCGTGACAGGTTCTAATTTACGGATTTTGCGGCACCAAATCCTTGATGTTGATCAAATCTTGCTCGTTCGAATCTGTGTCAAAATGGTGCGTTATGTGTTTTTGTCCGATCCGGTTTTAAACGCTTTATTGGTGGGAATGCCGGTTTCGTAATAGCCCTTCATGTTTTTCGCAATTCTGGCAACAGTGCTTCGAATAATCAGGTTCATGAATGCCTTGTCCATCAATCGGGCAATAACGCCTCCCTTCATGGTGTAATCCATGGTCATGGTCAGGCGGGTGGTCTGGCCTTCAGGCTCAATCCGGTAAACAAAACTGGCTTCGCTAAACGGTTTTGGTGCGCCTTGGTCGCCTTTGTGCAGCCTTATGGTAAATCCCTGTAACTCCTGCCACTGGGTAACGGTTTCATCCATATGACTGCCATTACTGAGAAATACCCGACGACTGGTGCCAATACCCTGTTTCGGGCCTTCATGCATTTCACAGCCGGTCAGGTCAGGCACGTAATTGGGCGCCTGACTGTAGTCCTGCAAATCGCCCAGGTTTGTTCAAGAGGAAGGTTAATAATCAGCTGGTGTGAAGCTTTTGAACTCATGGCTGTAAACGTCTCCCTGTTAGATTCTCTTATGGCGCTCAATTATCCGCAGTAGCCGCTTCAAGGAAAGCAGGTTTTTCACCACCGCCGTGGACGGTTATTTCTGAACCGCTGACGTACGAAGCCAGTCCGGAAGCCAGATAAAGGCAGGTGTCGCCTATATCGGAAGGTTGTGCCAGCCTTTGCAGAGGGACGGTTCTGGCGACACTGGCGATGCCTTGATCATCACCATAATGCAGGTGCGACTGTTCGGTCTGGATCATACCGGCAATCACTGCATTGACGCGTACTGCCGGAGCCCATTCTACGGCGAGTGACTGAGTCAGGTTAACCAGCCCGGCTTTGGCGGCACCGTAGGCCGCAGTGCCGGGTGAGGGACGTTTGGCACTGACACTGCAGATATTGATAATGCTGCCACCCTGTTCCTGCTGTTGCATGACCCGGTTTGCCAGCTGACAAAGGTTCAGCGGAGCGATCAGGTTCAGGCGCAGAATGGATTCGGAAAAACGTGGTGATACTGTAGCGGCATCCGCAAAGGGTGCACCACCGGCATTATTAATCATCACATCAAGACGACCAAAGCGTTCAACGGTGGCATCAACCAGTTGTTGTGCCTGCTCAATGTCGCGTACGTCACAGGGAATAAAAAAAGCTTCCCGGCCATTGGCAGCCGGGAGTTGTTCCGGCTCTGTGCGACCACAGATCACCACGTCAGCACCCTGCTGGAGGAAGCACTCACTGATGCCTTTACCTGCACCTTTACCACCACCAGTGACGATGACAACCTGACCAGTAAAATCCAACGGGTTTTGCATGCTTTTATTCTTCTGTGGTGATTGATTCTGTGGCGAATCTTACCCATTGAGCCAGCAAGAGTATTAGTCCGTTTAAACGATGATGGTGTGTCCCTGCATTGAAAGAATCGCCGGATGCGATGAATAAATGAATATGACAGCCCGTTGGCTGTTTTCTGGTCAGGAGGTTAGGGATGAGTGTAATACCCGAGCACAGCTATGTTCGACTGGATGATGATGTCACCCTGCATTATCTGGATGCCGGGGAAGGCGAAGCGGTTCTGTTCATTCACGGCTCGGGACCGGGAGCCAGTGGACACAGTAATTTCAAGCTCAATTATCCAATTTTTCAGGCTGCCGGTTACCGGGTCGTTGTGCCTGACCTGCCCGGCTATGGTCGAAGCAGCAAGCCTGAAACCGATTATGCTCTGGACTTTTTTGTTGAAGCCATGAGAGAGCTGGTGGATCACCTTGGTATCAGCAAAGTAACACTGGTGGGTAATTCTCTGGGTGGCGCTATTGCCATCAAACTGGCACTGGATTATCCGAAGCTGGTGACACGTTTGATTCTTATGGCACCTGGCGGGCTGATGAAAAAGGAACGTTATTATCAGGAGATGGAAGGCATTCAGAAAATGGCTGCGGCATTTGCCGGTGATGAACTGAATGAGCCGGAAGGTATGCGTCGTTTATTAAGCCTGCAGATCTACGACGCCACCGGCCTGACTGAAGAAGTGGTGCTGGAACGGGTGGCTGTCGTCAAAGAGCAGCCTGAATGTGTGCTGTCCACCATGAGTGTGCCAAAGCTCACCAAGCGCCTGAAAGAACTGCAATGCCCGATTCTTGGTTTCTGGGGTATGAACGACAAGTTTTGTCCGGCCCATGGTGCCCAGACCATGATGGAGGAGTGCCGCAACATTCGTTTTACCCTGCTCAGCGAGTGCGGACACTGGGTCATGATGGAGCATCAGGAACTGTTTAACCGTCAGTGTCTGGAATTTCTGGAAGACCGCTGAAAGGACGAGGAATGAATAATAAGAAAAGAGAGCAGTACGGTGATGAGCTGTACGAAGCCCTGACGTCTGGTCAGACCATCCAGCCTCTTACTGCGCGGGATAGCGAACTGTCTATAGAAGACGCCTACCACATATCCCTGCATATGGTGCAACGTCGTGTTGCCGATGGTGACAGGATCGTTGGGAAAAAGATTGGTGTCACCTCCAAAGCAGTGCAGGACATGCTGAATGTGCATCAGCCAGATTTTGGTTTCATCACGGACAACATGTGGTTTCAAGACGGTGAAACCATTTCTGTGGCAGACAATAAGCTGATTCAGCCAAGGGCCGAAGGTGAGATTGCCTTCCGGCTGAAGCAGGATCTGGTTGGTCCGGGAGTCACTGAACAGGATGTACTGGAAGCCACTGATGTGGTGATGCCCTGTTTCGAGATTGTTGATTCCCGTATCCACAACTGGCAGATCAAAATTCAGGATACTGTCGCAGACAATGCTTCCTGCGGAGTCTTTGTACTGGGCAAACAGGCAGTAGACCCGAACCAGCTGGATTTGCCCAATCTCCAGATGAAAGTGTTCAAAAATGGTGAATTGATCAGCGAAGGCATGGGGTCTGCGGTACAGGGCAATCCCCTGACCGCGGTTGCCTGGCTGGCCAACACGCTCGGCGAGTTTGGTATTCCGTTCAGGGCAGGGGAAGTGATTCTGTCCGGCTCGCTGGTACCTCTGGAGCCGGTACAGCCAGGGGATGAAATGTCGCTGGAGATTGAAGGGCTGGGAACGGCGTCTGTCGTGTTTGGACAATAGGGATTGATCCATGAATAAAAAACTCAAAGCCGTGATTATCGGGCCCGGTAATATCGGAACTGACCTGTTGATGAAAATGCAGCGTTCCGACTGGATTGAACCGGTCTGGATGGTGGGCATTGATCCCGACTCTGAAGGGTTGAAACGTGCCCGGGAAATGGGCATCAAGACCACCGCTGAAGGGGTTGACGGTGTTCTGCCGCACGTGATTGAAGACGATCTTCGCGTCGCTTTCGATGCGACGTCGGCTTATGTCCATGCTGAAAACAGTCGCAAGCTGAATGAACTGGGCGTGATTATGGTGGATTTGACGGCTGCCGCTATTGGCCCTTTCTGTGTGCCGCCGGTGAACCTGAAAGAACATACCAGTGACCTGAAGCTCAACGTTAACATGGTGACCTGTGGCGGACAGGCAACCATTCCCATGGTGGCAGCGGTGTCACGGGTTCAGGAAGTAGCCTATGGTGAAATCGTGGCAACGGTGTCGTCACGTTCCATTGGACCAGGTACACGACAGAATATCGATGAATTTACCCGCACAACGTCCGGTGCTGTTGAGCAGGTGGGTGGTGCTAAAAAGGGCAAGGCGATCATTGTTATCAATCCGGCTGAACCGCCCCTGATTATGCGCGATACCATTCACTGCCTTACTACCGATACACCGGATACCGATGCCATTACCCAATCAATACACGACATGGTGGCAGAGGTTCAGCGTTATGTACCCGGATACAAACTGGTGAATGGCCCGGTATTTGATGGCAACAAAGTTTCGGTGTTTATGGAAGTGGAAGGGCTGGGAGATTTCCTGCCCAAGTATGCCGGTAATCTGGACATTATGACCGCTGCGGGTTTGCGCACTGCCGAGATGTTTGCAGAAGAAGTGCAGAATGGAACGATCACATTGCCTGAGCGCAGCTAATTTAAGTGGAGAATAACAATGAACCTGAAAGGTAAAAGCGTCATCCTTCACGATATGAGTCTGCGGGACGGGATGCACGCCAAGGCTCACCAGATAAGCCTTGAAGAAATGGTGGATATAGCCACAGGGCTGGATGAAGCCGGAATGCCCATGATTGAAGTCACCCATGGTGATGGTTTGGGCGGCGCGTCGCTGAACTATGGCTTTCCGGCGCACTCTGATGAAGAGTACCTGAGTGCGGTTGTACCGGCTTTGAAGCAGGCGAAAGTATCAGCCCTGCAACTGCCGGGCATTGGTACTCTGGATCATCTACGCATGGCGAAAGACCATGGTGTGTCGTGTATTCGTGTGGCAACCCACTGTACTGAGGCTGATGTATCGGAACAGCATATTGGCATGTCCGCCAGAATGGAAATGGATACGGTAGGTTTTCTGATGATGGCTCATAGGGTGTCACCGGAAAAAATTCTGGAACAGGCAAAACTGATGGAACGTTATGGTGCCAACTGCATTTACTGTACCGATTCAGCGGGTTACATGCTGCCGGATGAAGTGACTGCCAAGATTGGCCTGTTGCGTTCAGAGTTGAACGCGAACACCGAGATAGGCTTCCATGGTCATCATAATCTGGGCATGGGTATTGCCAATTCACTGGCGGCCATCGAGGCCGGTGCCAGCCGGATTGATGGTTCCGTGGCTGGATTAGGAGCCGGAGCCGGTAATACGCCTCTGGAAGTGTTTGTGGCGGTACTGGATCGAATGGGAGTAGAGTCCGGTGTCGATCTTTATAAGGTGATGGATGTGGCGGAAGACCGGGTGGTGCCGATTATGGATCAGCCCATTCGTATCGACCGGGATGCACTGACACTGGGGTATGCGGGTGTTTACTCCTCCTTCCTGCTGTTTGCCAAACGGGCAGAAGCGAAATACGGTATTCAGGCGCGGGATATTCTGGTCGAGCTGGGGCGTCGTGGCACCGTTGGTGGTCAGGAAGATATGATTGAGGATCTGGCGTTGACGATGGCAAAGGAAAAAGGATTAATCTAACGCTATTGCTATAAATTCAGGTCGTAGATACCACCTCTCCTAATCAGCGATCTCTCTAACACAAATCCTAATCTTGGCTTATCCTTTTTTGAGATGAGTCAAGATTGTGCTTCCACTTCCTCCTGAGCAATGGGCAGAACTTATACCAGTTCCACCTTCTAAACATGAATTGCGCAGCCATTCTGAATCACGGGAGCTGCGTTGGAACTCCTCGCAATAGCCAGCTATTACTCGTCGTTCTTCCTTGCCCAGCGATTTGGATTGGATTGCTCATGGTCATATTTAGAAAGCGGAATTGGTATTACCTGCCCCTGATGATTTTTGAAGGACTCAGCGGCCGGTTGATCACATCTATACTACGACCGGGAAAAACGCCCACAGGCCGGGTGAAAACAATACTGACAGATTCCAGCAATGCGCAAGACATGCAGCGTTACCAATACCAACCAAGCGTTGCCAGATGAAAATTCATTGATTCATTATGCTTATAAAGGTCAGCATTCGAGTAATGAATCCAGCCATAACGAAACTCAAACGCCTTTTGCTCACCAAACCGGATACCCGCCATTAACCGCACTTCAAACTGAAAATGGCCGCCCATGTTTATAGGTGAAGTGTTCTCTTTTTCAAGATTTTTCTCGGATATCCACGTACCTCCCACACCGGCGTCTACAAACGGTTTCACTCCCCCCCATGCAGGATGCTGAGAAGTAAAACGAAACACGGGACTAAAACTCACCGCTGTCACTTTACTTGCAGTATTTAGACTTTTATTTGTTGATTTTAATGTGCTTCGCCAGTGACTACCGGCCAGCTCGAAATAACCTCCTAACTGAAGATTATTCCATTCGTATAATGGTTCTTCCCACTCCCAGACCAAACCGAGCCGGAAGTTATCATAATCAGCATTTCGGGCACTGTATGGTGGACCCCACTGTCAAGACAGTAAACCAACAAATTTAAGTTAAGTCCTGGCAGTGGTCCAAAGCCCTCATGCAAAGTGAATTGCCTTAGGCGTTTTATAACTCAACGACTGGTGTAATCGTTCAGTGTTGTAAAACTCAAAGTATTCATCCAGCCCAGTATAAAGCTCTGGAACAGTCTGAAATTCATGCGTGTACAGCCATTCATGTTTGACGGAGCGCCACAGCCTCTCGACAAAAATGTTATCCAGTGCTCGCCCTTTCCCGTCCATGCTGATACGTATTTCCCGTTCCTGAAGAGGTGCCAGAAAATCATTACTGGTAAACTGACACCCTTGGTCAGTGTTGAATATATCAGGTTCACCTTGTTCCAAAGCTCGACCCAGCGCATGAATACAGAAGTCTGCATCCAGTGTGTTCGACAGCTCCCAGCTGACCACGTAACGGCTGTACCAGTCAATAATGGCAACCAGATACATAAACCCCTGAGGCATCGGGCAGTACGTAATATCAGTACTCCAGACCTGATTGGGTCTCACAATATCAACGCCGTTCAACAAGTACGGGTAAACCTTATGCTCTTTGTTTCTCAGGCTTGTGCCCGGTTTTGGTCCGACAGCCTGTATGCCCATCAGCCTCATAAGTCGCTGTATACGCTTCCTGTTGACCGGAAAGCCCTGCTCATTCAGCCATGCAGTTATCTTACGACTGCCGTAAAACGGTGTACGTGTATACTGCTCATCAATGAGCCTCATCAGATTCAGATTCTCAGGGCTTTCCAAAGCTGGAGAAGCTTGGTAATACCAGCTTGACCTGCTTAACCCAACCAGTTCACATTGGCGCTGAATGCTGATCTTCGAGTGATCCGGGTCTATGCATCTCCGTTTGTCATCAATGGACATTGCCAGATTTTTTTTTCAACCAGTCCAGCTCCATTTTAAGCCGTCCGATCTCCTGATACAGGGGGGCAGTGAGCGCATCTGGATCTACCTCTGGCCGTGCCCTGCCGAAGACTTCTGGAACCCCCTGGAGTAGCTGTCGCTTCCACTGGCTAACCTGAACGGCTGCAACTTCGTGTTCGCTTGCCAGCTGGTTTATGGTCTTTTCGCCCTTGTAGGCTTCGAGTGCTACCTGTGCCTTAAATTCGGGCTTATGTCGTTTTCTTTTTGCTGTCATGATTCCCTCCTGCAGGGTCATCTTACAGCCAGAAAACTTAACTTAGCTACCTGTCCAGTTTATGGGGTCCATCATACTGCGAATGGGTAAGTACTGTCCATAGGTAGCAACTACCCCATCCAGAGTGATGTCTGCATGAGATACCTGAAAGGGAATAGCGAACGAAGCCAAAGGAAAAAGGGTAATTTTCTTAAACATGCAATATACCGGTTGAGTCTTTATGAATACTTCAACATCTGGTTATCGCCTAATACTTATTAGTCTCAAGGTACTGTCTACTAAATCATTAATTCGAGATTAATAAACGACCAATTAAGCATTTTATTTATTACAAATCAAACACTGCTGATTGTTATTTATACAATACCTGTAAATTTTCCCAGAAGTCAAAAACTAATGCCTCTGATTCATTGCCTGACGATATAAAGCGCAGTTACACTGAGCTAAAAAAATAATTACATTAATGTCAGAAATGGAAATGCTCTGCACACATTATTGTGGGAAGGTTCCCAATGGATAGCATAAAAGACCCATTGCTACATTCTTTATTGGAAATATGCAAACACCACTATATATCCACCCATTCACACAGCCTTACCTCAGGGCTAGCTCTTAATAAAGGCAAACTATCGGCTGAAAGCATTCCAAAAGCAGCTGAAAAAGCCGGTCTCAAAGGAGCTATTCGTAACCAATCTCTCTCGGAGGTCAATACACTTGCGCTGCCTGCCCTCTTGCTCTTGAATGATGGATCTTCCTGCGTGCTTAAGCAGATCGACTCGAAAACAGCAACAATTCATACTATTTCCGGAACCGCAAATATTTCACTACCCACTCTGTCTGAACAATATTCAGGCACTGTCATTTATTTTAAGCCTAACCAGAATCAGGAAGGGCTCAGCGCTACAACAAAACCGACTCAGCATCATTGGTTACTAAGTCCACTAAAGCAAGCTATACCTATCTATAGCGAAGTTTTGCTCGCCTCGTTATTCATTAACCTGTTTGCTCTGGGCACGCCACTCTTCGTAATGAATGTATACGACAGGGTTCTTGCCAATCATGCTTTTGAGACGTTGTGGGTACTCGCTATCGGTATGGGGCTACTCATTGCATTTGACCTGACACTAAAGCTTTTGAGAAGCTGGTTTCTCGATCAGGCAGGACACCGAATAGACCTGCAACTCTCTTCAACCGTTTTCAGTTCATTACTCAACCAGAGGCAACAATCCTTAAAGATCGGTTCTTCAGCCAGTTATCTCCACGAATTTGAAGGGTTTCGACAATTCCTTACATCAACCACCATTACAACATTAATTGACCTGCCCTTTATCTTTTTATTCCTTGCACTTATTGGCTGGATTGCCGGCCCTCTTGTCTGGATACCGGTCACTGTTATTCCAGTAGCTATCCTTGTCAGCTTTCTATTGCAATACTCCCTGAAAAAACACGTCGATCTGATGATGCAGGAAGGCTCCAGAAAACAAATCATGGTCTACGAAACACTGGCCTGCATGAGTGAAATCAAGATTCATAATGCTCAAAGTGTTTTACAAAGAAAATGGGAACAACTGGCAGAGCAGTGCGGACACCATGGTTTAAAAGTTCGGAAAATCACACAAACTGCACTGTCTGTCACTCAGTCAATTCAGCAGATTGCTTACGTGTTTTTGATTGTCGGTGGTGTTTATTTGGTTACAGCCGGTGAACTCACAATGGGCGGATTAATTGCGTGTAGCATTTTGTCCGGTAGAGCTCTAGCTCCGGCAACACAAATTACCGGATTATTAATGAGACTCCATCAGTCCCGATCAGCCCTGAACGGTATCAAACAAATCGTTAACGCCCCAAAAGAAAGTGATATCAAAAACACTATCGCCCCAGCATTCATTAAAGGCGATATAGCATTGCAGCAGGTGAGCTTTAGCTGGCCGGAACAACCGCCAGTTCTGGACAACATCAGCCTGAGCATACGACAAGGTGAAAAAATCGGTATTCTTGGCCCTATGGGGTGCGGAAAATCAACACTGCTCTCATTGATTGCCGGATTAACCTGCCCAACTCACGGGCGCATGCTTATCGATGGCATTGCATCAGAACAATTGCACCCGGCGCAATGGCGTGAACAACTCGGATTTTATACACAAGACTCACGTCTTCTTTATGGCAATATTAAAGACAATATTACCATTGGACAGCCTGAAACCACCGACGAAGAACTGCTGAAGGTCGCAAGGTTGACAGGCGTAACCCGATTCTGCGCACAACACCCTGAAGGTTTTTCCCGATCTGTGGGTGAAGGTGGATTTGACCTGTCCGGAGGTCAACGCCAGGCGGTTGCACTGGCAAGAGCCCTGCTCAAAAACCCTCCGATTCTGCTGCTTGATGAGCCCACTTCAGCCATGGACTTGTCGGAAGAAAACCGTTTTATGCGTGAGCTAACAACACTTATTCAAGATAAAACCCTGATTCTTGTAACACACAGACCCGGACTATTGAAACTGGTTGATCGTCTGATCGTTCTTGATCAGGGTAAATTAGTCGCCGACGGACCAAAGAACGACGTCATAAAACAACTTAATCAGCGTACACGCAGCACAACCACAAACAATGCGGAGGAAATCGCATGAGTTCTCCCTGGCAATGGCACGACAGCGACTACATCCAAGATCCGTTTGACAAAGCGAAGTCCCGCTTACCCCGTATCACTCACGGCATTCTGTTCACGACTGTACTGGCGTTCACTTCTGCCATTGTCTGGGCACATTATGCCGAGTTAGACGAAATCACACGGGCAGAAGGTAAAATTATTCCTTCTTCCCGAATACAAAAAGTACAAAATCTTGAAGGGGGCATCCTTTCCGCCATCATGGTCAGGGAAGGTGACAGCGTTGAAGAAGGTCAGATTCTTTTACAAATAGATGACACAAGATTTGCTTCCAGCTTCAGGGAAAGCAAATATTCAGAGCAATCACTTCAAGCGGAAAGATTGAGGCTTCTGGCAGAACTGAATGATCAGCCGTTTGCTCCCGGCATTAACACCATAGAAAAGCTCGGTAGTGCCTTTAATGACGAGCTGGCACTGTATGAGGCAAGAACCGGTGCCAGAGAGTCAAACCTTGCTATTTTGCAACAGCAACTCAGGCAGCAACAGCAAGCACTGAATGAGGCTAAAAGCCGTCATGGTAATTTAAATGAGAGCATGATGCTTGCCGAGCAAGAGTTAGCATTAACTATCCCTCTGGCAAAGCGTGGCTCTGTATCTGAAGTCGAACTGATCAAAATGAAACGTCAGGTAACTGAACTAAAAGGAAAGCTTGACCAAAGCCGATTGTCGCAGCCAAGACTGTCCGCAGCCATTGAAGAAGCCAAATACAAAATAGAAGAGCAGCGTCGTCAGATTAAAACCGAATTAAATACGGAACTTTCGGAAGTTAACGAAAAACTTCTGCGCATCAATGAAAACAACCTTGCACTGGAAGACCGGGTCGCCCGAACCGCTGTTCGCTCCCCAGTCAACGGCACCATAAATAAACTTAACATCAATACCATAGGTGGTGTCGTACAACCCGGTATTGATCTGGTCGAAATCGTCCCTTCCGAAGACAGCTTGCTGGTTGAAGCCAAAGTGCGGCCCACAGACATTGCTTTTCTACACCCCGATCTGGATGCAACGGTGAAAGTAACCGCTTACGACTTTTCCATTTACGGCGGACTGGAAGCCAGCCTTGAACACATCAGTGCTGATACCATTACCACCGAAGATGGTGAAAGCTTTTACCAGATACAGGTACGAACGGATAAAAATCATCTTGGCAGCGACAGTAAACCACTGCCTATTATTCCCGGCATGGTGGCAAGCGTAGACATCAAAACAGGAAAAAAATCAGTTCTCGACTACTTACTAAAACCCATGTACCGGGCTAAAGAACTCGCGTTAAGAGAAAGATAACAAAAGGCAAAAAAATACCCCGGAACCAGCCAGGGTATTTTATGAAGGTGAACCAGATTACAGTATCTTATACCAATTCCCCTTTCTAAACATGAATTGCGCAGCCATTCTGAATCACGGGAGCTGCGTTGGAACTCCTCGCAATAGCTCGCTATTACTCGTCGTTCCGCCTTTATGCCCTTCAGGGTATTGTCCCGTGACCCATAATGACTTGCTCATGGCCATATTTAGAAAGCGGAATTGGTATTAGTCATCAAACAACCTGCGGTAACAAACTTTGCTCTACGTACACATTTACTTCATCGTCGCCTGAGCTATAGCTGTAATGCTGCCAGTCTTTACTATTCTGACTCACAGTTCCCTCATTAGTAAGACCCTGATCAAAGCCATCTTCAATGTCACCACTACCAGAGATATAAAGGATATTGTTATCATCAGTAACATCAATGATATCTTCTATATCAAAGCTAAGTGTTGCATTGTTTAATGACACTTCCTCTATACCGCCAATGCCTTTCTCGCCGTCACCAGCCTCCCGTGCAAAGTACTCAAGAAGCACTGTTTCGTCATTGGTTCCGACAAGATTAAGAACGCTATACCCCTCTGAAGGTTCAGAGAAAGTGGCAGTTATCACATCATCACCTGCGAGCGTCATATCAAGAACATGCACACTGCTGTTACCTTCACTGTCTTCAATGGTGTAGGTGAATGTTGCAGCCAAACCCGGCTTCTGCATATCACTCGAACCCAACACCTGTGACAACATAACCGGGTACGGTTCAAACACAATACTGCCACCGGGTTTGAAATATAAAGCACCTAATTCCGGAATGCCTTTATCTTCATCCACAATGGTGATTTTGAAATGATCACTGCGATCAGAGTAATCATGAATATCACGAATGTAGTCTTTGCCATCAAACGTCATGACAACACTGGTGATCATACCCTCATTCATACCTTCCGGTAACCAGCTATGCTGGTTGCCAGTGCCGCTGATCAGGTCGCTTTCTGAGGTAGTGATGGCTGATTCTTTGTTGACGGTAACCTTTCGGTAGAACTCCCCGTCCTGACCTTCCGAATTAAATATATCAAGATGTAGTGTTCTTTCAGTACCATCAGCCGTTGAGTCCGCGGGTACCAGATAGACTCGACTTATTAAATCTTCATACAGCTTTAATGAGTCTTGTCCGGAAAGATGCCCACTAAATACAATATCGCCATCATCTCGATATTCTACATCGATAAAATCATTGCCATACCTCTGATTAATAGCTGCAATATCGACTTTAAGTACATCACCTCCTGCGTCACCACTAATGCCAACTTTTAAGTAATTGATCACAGAGCTGAGATCATTCAGTACATTAACATCTCCAAACAGCCCACTTGAACTACTGTGGTCAGAACTTTTATTAAAGATAACGGTCGGCGAGTCTTTATCACCTATTAATTTGATATCCATCGTATCAACCGAGACAACCCCAGACAGTTCAGTTGTGTAGGTAAAACGAGCATCCAATGCAAAATTAGCTGGAAGAATATTCAGATCATCCATCGGCACAAATTCAACGCGACCATCTCCATGAAAGTAGACCTCACCAATAGGATCAAAAGGAATGCCTCCAGCCCCTTCCTGATCCTCAATAGTGATTTTGAAATAATCACCATGAGTAAAGTCCTCTACATCACGTATATAGTCTCTATCCTTATAGGTCATTACAACACTGGTTATTTTAGCTTCAGAGCCTTCTGCCTTCCAATGTGTTGGCAAGTCATCAGACTGTCCATCTAGAAGGTCATCTTCATGCACTTCGTAATCTCTTGCTGAATTAACAGCAATCGTTTTTTCTGCATGACCTATGGCTCCCTGTAAATCAGACACTTCAACCGTCAGAGTGCGGTTACCACTAGTAATGGGGGCGTTTGAAGAAATAAAATAAACCCGACTTAATGCTGCCTCATAATCTTCTTTTGAAGCCTCACCAGAGAAACTCAACTGACCAGGTACAGAAGACGTAACATTAATGCCGTAATCATCAAAAATGCCCCCTGCATCAATACTGAGTGTTTCTCCAGCGGCAGGCTCATTCAATGATACTGTTGCACTCTGTATTTTATCGCCAAGATCAGGATCTTTGATTTCTATATTACCAAATAAACCACTGGCATTTTCGAAAGAGTCACTGGATGAAATTTCAATAATTGGTGCATCATTCTGACCTGTAACATCCATACCAAAGGTATGCTCTGTTGTGCTGCCTCCGTCATTAACCGTATAGGTAAAACTGGCAGGCAGGTTCAAGTCTTTCGGCAAAAAGTTAAGCAGTGGATTCGCTACTAATTCAATGGTGCCATCTGCCCTGAAGTAAATAGCACCCACTTCAGGAATGGGTGGCGTACCATCAGGGTCTTTAATGCCTATCTTAAAATCACCGGCATCATTGATGGTGTCAAATTCACCACCGATCTCACGGACATAGTCCTTACCATTAAAGGTCATGACGACTTTGCTCATGAAGGCATCGCCAGAACTTCCTGCAGGTAGCCAGCTACCCGCTATTTGGCTACCGATTAAGCCATCCTCAGAAAAAGACCAGTTCTCCGCCAGCACATTAACCGTGGCATTGGCGCTGTTACTCTCTGCACCCTGATCATCCGTCACAACAACATTCAGAATGCGGTCACCGCCAACAGTAAACCCTTCGCTGGAATCTATAGCTAATGAATCAAGAACGGACTGATAAACACCAGCCGTTGCAGTACCGGACAGTGTTAAAACACCATTCTCATAAACCGCTGTCAGACCTGAGTTGCCGACGTCAACGCCAAGCCTGTCACCCGCTTCACCATTGGTAATAGTAACGGTTGCCTTGCTCAGGGTTGAGCCAAGGTCAGCATCTGTAATAGTGATGCCTCCCAATAGTTCGTCACCTTCACCCAGATTTAAAACAGGTGCATCATTCTGACCTGTAACATCCATACCAAAGGTATGCTCTGTTGTACTGCCTCCGTCATTAACCGTATAGGTAAAACTGGCAGGCAGGTTCAAGTCTTTCGGCAAAAAGTTAAGCAGTGGATTCGCTACTAATTCAATGGTGCCATCTGCCCTGAAGTAAATAGCACCCACTTCAGGAATGGGTGGCGTACCATCAGGGTCTTTAATGCCTATCTTAAAATCACCGGCATCATTGATGGTGTCAAATTCACCATCGATCTCACGGACATA
Organism: Endozoicomonas montiporae CL-33; assembly: GCF_001583435.1. NCBI lineage: Bacteria > Pseudomonadati > Pseudomonadota > Gammaproteobacteria > Oceanospirillales > Endozoicomonadaceae > Endozoicomonas > Endozoicomonas montiporae. Next base: position 1,540,787 of record NZ_CP013251.1, read on the forward strand.
GTCCTTACCATTAAAGGTCATGACGACTTTGCTCATGAAGGCATCGCCAGAACTTCCTGCAGGTAGCCAGCTACCCGCTATTTGGCTACCGATTAAGCCATCCTCAGAAAAAGACCAGTTCTCCGCCAGCACATTAACCGTGGCATTGGCGCTGTTACTCTCTGCACCCTGATCATCCGTCACAACAACATTCAGAATGCGGTCACCGCCAACAGTAAACCCTTCGCTGGAATCTATAGCTAATGAATCAAGAACGGACTGATAAACACCAGCCGTTGCAGTACCGGACAGTGTTAAAACACCATTCTCATAAACCGCTGTCAGACCTGAGTTGCCGACGTCAACGCCAAGCCTGTCACCCGCTTCACCATTGGTAATAGTAACGGTTGCCTTGCTCAGGGTTGAGCCAAGGTCAGCATCTGTAATAGTGATGCCTCCCAATAGTTCGTCACCTTCACCCAGATTTAAAACAGGTGCATCATTCTGACCTGTAACATCCATACCAAAGGTATGCTCTGTTGTACTGCCTCCGTCATTAACCGTATAGGTAAAACTGGCAGGCAGGTTCAAGTCTTTCGGCAAAAAGTTAAGCAGTGGATTCGCTACTAATTCAATGGTGCCATCTGCCCTGAAGTAAATAGCACCCACTTCAGGAATGGGTGGCGTACCATCAGGGTCTTTAATGCCTATCTTAAAATCACCGGCATCATTGATGGTGTCAAATTCACCACCGATCTCACGGACATAGTCCTTACCATTAAAGGTCATGACGACTTTGCTCATGAAGGCATCGCCAGAACTTCCTGCAGGTAGCCAGCTACCCGCTATTTGGCTACCGATTAAGCCATCCTCAGAAAAAGACCAGTTCTCCGCCAGCACATTAACCGTGGCATTGGCGCTGTTACTCTCTGCACCCTGATCATCCGTCACAACAACATTCAGAATGCGGTCACCGCCAACAGTAAACCCTTCGCTGGAATCTATAGCTAATGAATCAAGAACGGACTGATAAACACCAGCCGTTGCAGTACCGGACAGTGTTAAAACACCATTCTCATAAACCGCTGTCAGACCTGAGTTGCCGACGTCAACGCCAAGCCTGTCACCCGCTTCACCATTGGTAATAGTAACGGTTGCCTTGCTCAGGGTTGAGCCAAGGTCAGCATCTGTAATAGTGATGCCTCCCAATAGTTCGTCACCTTCACCCAGATTTAAAACAGGTGCATCATTCTGACCTGTAACATCCATACCAAAGGTATGCTCTGTTGTACTGCCTCCGTCATTAACCGTATAGGTAAAACTGGCAGGCAGGTTCAAGTCTTTCGGCAAAAAGTTAAGCAGTGGATTCGCTACTAATTCAATGGTGCCATCTGCCCTGAAGTAAATAGCACCCACTTCAGGAATGGGTGGCGTACCATCAGGGTCTTTAATGCCTATCTTAAAATCACCGGCATCATTGATGGCGTCAAATTCACCACCGATCTCACGGACATAGTCCTTACCATTAAAGGTCATGACGACTTTGCTCATGAAGGCATCGCCAGAACTTCCTGCAGGTAGCCAGCTACCCGCTATTTGGCTACCGATTAAGCCATCCTCAGAAAAAGACCAGTTCTCCGCCAGCACATTAACCGTGGCATTGGCGCTGTTACTCTCTGCACCCTGATCATCCGTCACAACAACATTCAGAATGCGGTCACCGCCAACAGTAAACCCTTCGCTGGAATCTATAGCTAATGAATCAAGAACGGACTGATAAACACCAGCCGTTGCAGTACCGGACAGTGTTAAAACACCATTCTCCAAGCCTGTCACCCGCTTCACCATTGGTAATAGTAACGGTTGCCTTGCTCAGGGTTGAGCCAAGGTCAGCATCTGTAATAGTGATGCCTCCCAATAGTTCGTCACCTTCACCCAGATTTAAAACAGGTGCATCATTCTGACCTGTAACATCCATACCAAAGGTATGCTCTGTTGTACTGCCTCCGTCATTAACCGTATAGGTAAAACTGGCAGGCAGGTTCAAGTCTTTCGGCAAAAAGTTAAGCAGTGGATTCGCTACTAATTCAATGGTGCCATCTGCCCTGAAGTAAATAGCACCCACTTCAGGAATGGGTGGCGTACCATCAGGGTCTTTAATGCCTATCTTAAAATCACCGGCATCATTGATGGTGTCAAATTCACCACCGATCTCACGGACATAGTCCTTACCATTAAAGGTCATGACGACTTTGCTCATGAAGGCATCGCCAGAACTTCCTGCAGGTAGCCAGCTACCCGCTATTTGGCTACCGATTAAGCCATCCTCAGAAAAAGACCAGTTCTCCGCCAGCACATTAACCGTGGCATTGGCGCTGTTACTCTCTGCACCCTGATCATCCGTCACAACAACATTCAGAATGCGGTCACCGCCAACAGTAAACCCTTCGCTGGAATCTATAGCTAATGAATCAAGAACGGACTGATAAACCCCAGCCGTTGCAGTACCGGACAGTGTTAAAACACCATTCTCATAAACCGCTGTCAGACCTGAGTTGTCGACGTCAACGCCAAGCCTGTCACCCGCTTCACCATTGGTAATAGTAACGGTTGCCTTGCTCAGGGTTGAGCCAAGGTCAGCATCTGTAATAGTGATGCCTCCCAATAGTTCGTCACCTTCACCCAGACTTAGAACAGGCACATCGTTGACACCAGAAATACTCAGTGATGTTGTAAATTCCTGTGGTGATACCAACCCCTGCGAGTCGGTAACAATAATTCTGATTTCAAGTGTTTCAAGATTGCCATCATCAGGAATGCCAGAAATTGTTCCGGTAGCAGGATCAAATACGAGCCATTCTGGCAGCTCACTCCCATCAGTCAGGGTAACTTCATAGGTATAATTTCCGGAACCACCAGTCGCTTCAGGAGTGAACGTAAAAACTTCTTCTTCTGCAGCTAAAAATGGTGAAGCCACATTTAATAAACTGATAGGAGAAAATGACGGCAAGCTTTCAGGTTCTACAGGGCTTGTCTGCGACTCAGCTTCGGATTCTGCTTCCGCCTCTCTTTCATTCCTGGTAGTTGCCTGAGAGGTATCCTCTTGTTCTGCTCCAGTGACAAACAAGGAATCAACACCGCCATCACCTGCCAATACATCAGCTACTGGATTCAATGCATTACCAGCGCCGCCATCTGTTGATGATGAATCTGTAGCAATCTCTGTATTTTCAGCTTCAAACGTTGTTTCAGTGTTCTCTGCTTCAACTACGACATCGACAACTTCTACACCATTAAACTCTCCGGATGCAACCTGCTGAGCCGTTATCGTTTTTCCACCTGATATCAAACCACCGGAGTTTGCAAACCCCCCAATATTAACTTCAATTAAACCATCACTAATGACAAGCGTACCGTTTACTAAGACGAGCTCCAAGCCTTCAGAAGCGGTGATATCAATTTGTTCACCTGCTTGTAAGTTTATTTCGACACCAGCCTGCAAAGTAACTTCACGTACTTCACCTTCTTTATTCACAATTTTTAATTTAATCGCCATAATCCTATCCCTGATAAATGTACACGACTGAAACTGAATAAAGTAAAAAGACAATAATGCAGCCTTAAATAAAAAGGAGACTGAATAGTAAGCCTCCTTTTTATTTAACTAAAGCTCATAAAATGTGCACCTTCTAAAATTTATGAGAAGACGCAAGTACTCCCATTGAGCTAACTAGCCTGTATTTTTCAAGATGAAGGGTAAACTGTTCATTCACCTGCAGCTTTCTGGCATTAAAGCTCTCCTGCTCACTATCCAAAAGGTTCAGAAGCGATCTGCGCCCAACCTGATATTGCTCAAAGAATGAGTTTTTTACCTGTTCACGTTCATCCGCATAACCATTGATTTCTTTTACCCGTTTTTGAGCTGCATCCAAAGCAAACCATGACTGAGAAACCGTCTCTTTAATTTTTCTATAGGTTTCCTGATACTCCTGCATAGACTCATTCATCTGTTCAGCACGCTGCTTTATCCGCGCTTTATCAGCGCCGCCTCTGAACAAGTTATAATTCATCGTTATCAAAGCATTAAAATCATCACTAGGGCTTTTCGAACCGTCAAGGTTGCGATTTCTGCTCGCTGATAATTCAAGGCCAAATTCAGGAAAATTACGCCCCTTACTGGCTTCGTAGTTCTTTTCTGCAGCATCTTTCCTATATTCAGCCATTTTCAAGGAAGGATGAACAGAAAGTGCCTTTCTAACAGCATCTTGCAAACCTGAGGGCATAGACAACACTGTATCAGGCATACTCAAGTCTTCAGGCTGCACACCAACCACCCTCTCAAATGATGCTTTTGCAGATGCCAAATCTCTTTCTATTTGTCTCAACTCTGCCCTTGCCAACCTTAGACGACTACTCGCTTGTAATTGATCCGCTTTATCTCCGTACCCGGTACTAGCGCGATCATCAACTTTGTCAGCTATCGCTTTCTGTACGCTTACATAATCTCGACCATGATCCAGCAGCATTTGGTGCCGTAAAACATCCATATAAACCTGAACAACGCTAAAGAATGTAGATTCTTGAACATCTAGCTTATTTTGAACTTCTGCCATACTTTCTGCTTTAGCACCCAAAATGCGATTCTGCGTCTCTAAACCATCAAAAATAAATTGTTTTAGTGTTATCTTTCCTTCATTACGGGTTAGTGTCTCGAACGCATCTTTGTCGTTTGTTCTGCCAGCCACGGTACTGTTTCTACTTTTCTCTTTTCCCCAACTTGAATACACATCCAGCGTCGGAAGATAGCCAGCCTGCTCTTGCTTCACCTGCTCTATCTGCGCAGAGCTACGGTAAGATGCAGCTAGAATAATAGGGCTATTTTTTTGCACATGAAGAAAGGCTTCATTGAGCGACATCCCATACGACAGTGGAGAGAAAAAAGAAGCTACAGCGACAGAATAAAAGACTTTTTTGAGCATCATCACAATTCCATGTTAGATAACATTTGACTACTAATAACCAAAATCCTGATGGTTAAACTTTTTCAATATAAATTATCAATCATATCTATCTGTGTAAACACCCTCTGAATACAACAATTCCCTCAATAGCAATGTTACCCCCAGGGCGAAAGCATCTTACGTACGTTCATATCAAATTCAGATTCCACAGGTTCAGGGCCATTAGCACATTGAAGAGCCAGGCTGACAATTCTGCACTCTACTCACTCCCGCAGCCACAGTAGTTCTTTCTACCTGCTTTTCCAGCTGTAACTGCTGGATTGGCCACTGTTGCGGATCATTCCGTACCAGAAGACACTGCCCGTTCAACTAATACAAATGCCTTAGTCCTTTGAGATCATCTTTAATGCAATCTTCTCACAAATGAGCTACGGTAGTTATGAATAACCACCACACGCCGTTGAATGAGTTTACATAACCAATGGCTCCAGTTCGTTTGGAGCTCCGTTCCTACAGCCTGAAACCTTCGAAGGCGCCTGAAGCAGGCGTTATGCACCGGAGTAACTTATGAAACAAATACTAATCGTTCTAGGCCTATGGTCTGTGTTTCCGCTGCAAGCTCTGGAAATAAAGGTCAACCCGGGAAAGTATTCAGTATATTATCACTTTGAGTATGAGCTTCGTCCTGATCATTACGAAATTAATAAAAAATACGGTTTTAATGATGGGGGTCAGTTTGAGGTATTTGTACCAAAAAAATATTTCCCTATTCCAGCACCAAACTGTAATAAGAATATTATCATTCGAATGCCTTATTCCAATAAAGAGGATACCAAAAGGGCACTCTACGAAAAGCTTCTGCAAAACAAGGCAGTTACAGTAACCCTTGAGGCGAATCCATATGTAGACGTTCTTCAGGAGAAACCGTTGAAATTGCAATTGCAATATTGCAATGTTTTCTTCCGCCAACGTGATGGAGATTACTACAACCAACTATAAGAGGCTGTTCATAATGTTTCCTGATTACCATTAATCATACGCCAAACTACATGTAGTGCTAATTTGAGAATACTCGCATGTCTTTTCATTCTTTTTGCGTATAATCCTGCAGAGAATTTATAAAAGTTTTTCAGTATTACCAAATGAAATAGCCGCTATAAGGGCTTCTACCCCGATTATCACAGCAAAATCTGCTTCTATCAGTCCCAATGAGGCACAGGCTTACAACATCACCCGAAAAGATGATTAAGCAATATCTGTCTTTTGATTATCTGGAAGCCAGCGATTCCCGACCTTTATCAAAAGCCCGCAGCTGTCAGGCTTTAGAGCGTGATAAAAAAATCTGCAATCGCACAATTGAACGACTATTTTTGACTTTATGCTGCATGATCTGACCGGTTGCAACTATGGCCAAACCCGTTCAAAAACGTATTAAATGTTCCTCGCCTACACAAATTTAAACGTCTTAAGACGTATATTAAGCGGGAATAGCTGTCTGGAAGCTTAAGTAATCGTTCCGTTATGGGAGCTTTATTGACAGCCGCTTTCCCAAGCCTCGTGATCATTGAAGGCATATCAAAGCGCCTGTTAAAACGATAGTTGAATTCGGACAAGTAAGAAGGCAAATGCTTTGGATCAAGCTTATGCTCCAGTTTGGAGAATTACGAGTACCAATGTACTTCTTGAAACCCGCTAAAATAGGGCTTTATGAGTTCCTATTGCCCTGAGATGCCCTAATATTGCCATTTAACGGCAAATACAGGGCTGCCAAAGAACATGGACCTGCCAGAAATACGTAATTTCAGGTCCAAATCAGTGGGTTAATGAAACAGGCTTCCAAAAGTGGCTGCGGAATCCTTTGTGCTGCAATGCCTAAGACGAACTTAAATAAGTTGTACTATTATGCACGTAATTCTCTAATGTGGAGAAGCTTATGGTAAGTGCCTGCAATTGCCATTTTAACATTACCGAACATGGTGTTTACTCGGGTAAACAGCTCATTCTTTATTGATGCATGACCTCCGCCAGTAATCTATCTCTTTAACACAAATATTGAATATTTAACCTTCTGACAATTTATGACGGGGCGACCGTCCTGAAACCCTTGATAAATGAAGACTATGAAAACACGACCGACTCGCTATACGACTTTTGTCGTTATTTCTACAGAGCTTGTGCCGCAAGGGTTTCAGGATTTGTGTTAAAGAGATAGCCTAATCAGAACGAGCGAAGCGACCTCCCAACACAGTGAGCCCGTTAATGGAGTATCAGCCATTAACCTGCAGGACTCGATGATATAAGAGAGTTGCCGTGTTGGGAGGTCGCGTTCCGCTCGTCCCAACCTACATCCCCTGGCATTCAAAGGGTGTAGGTTAAGCCAGTACTATCAGGCTTCAGCCTGCTCACCGGAAACAGCAGTCTCACCATTCTGTTCGGCAGCAATACACGCTGTGGCAGTAAAGACCACGTCGGTAGAACTGTTCAGTGCAGTTTCAACCGAGTCCTGAATCACACCGATAATAAAGCCGACAGCCACCACCTGCATAGCCACTTCGTTTGGAATACCAAACAGGCTACAGGCGAGAGGAATCAACAGCAGGGAGCCACCGGCCACACCGGAAGCACCACAGGCAGAAACCGCAGCCACTACGCTCAGGATGAACGCTGTAGCAATGTCTACCTGAATGCCCAGAGTGTTCACCGCAGCCAGAGTCATCACGGTAATAGTGATGGCGGCACCGCCCATATTAATGGTTGCACCCAGAGGGATGGAAACGGAGTAGGTGTCTTCATGCAGCTTCAGGCTTTTGCACAGTTGCATATTCACCGGAATGTTTGCCGCAGAGCTACGGGTGAAGAAAGCGGTCACTCCACTTTCACGGATGCAGCGCAGCACCAGTGGGTAAGGGTTCTGACGGGTTTTCAGGAAAACGATCAGGGGGTTTACACCCAAAGCGATGATCAGCATGCTGCCCACCAGAATCACCAGCAGGTGCGAGTAACCCAGCAGTACCGAAAAACCGGTGGAAGCAATAGTGTCAGCCACCAGACCAAAGATACCGAAAGGTGCCAGCTGAATCACAAAGCGAACAATGCTGGATACGGCATCAGACATATCGAGCAGGGTTGTCTTGGTGGTGTCGGATGCATGGCGCAGTAACACGCCCAGACCAATTGCCCAGGCCAGGATGCCGATGAAGTTACCATTCAGCAGCGCTTCAACCGGGTTCTGAACAATGCGGAACAGCAGAGTGTTCAGTACTTCGCCAATACCTTCCGGCGGTGTAGCGCTGGCACCTTCTGTTGCCAGACTCAGAGTGACGGGTGACAGGAAGCTAAGAGCTACGGCAGTAAAAGCGGCAGCCAGAGTACCAATCAGGTACAGAATAACAATTGGACGAATGTTGCTGTGTTGGTCTTTCTTCTGGTTGGCAATAGACGACATAACCAGAACAAATACCAGAATAGGAGCAACCGCCTGCAAAGCGCGTACAAACAGTGATCCAAGAATGGCAACGGAGCCAGCGGTAGCAGGAGAGGCTACCGCAATAAGTGTACCCAGAGCGATACCAATAACGATTCTGAGTACCAGGCTAATGCTCGTCATTCGCTCGAACAGCGACTGAGCTTGATTCATTTAGAATTCCCTCTTTCTTCTTTGAACAGTAAATAACCTGAACTCAGGCTTGTTGGACTTGTTGTACTGATGGTCAGGAACAGGCGATAGCTTTGTTTGCTGTGTTTGTAACAAAAGCCACCTGGCTGATTATATAGGAGAGGCGGGTTTGAATTATATTGCTGTACATCATTGTTTTTGTGAAGATTAATGCCATAAAAAATGATTTGACAGTGGGTTATTTCTTTTTTTGAAGTCGGGAGGCTATTGATAAGTCATCAAAGCCTCCATTTAACAGACAGCACTATTCTTTCAGGAATCACTAGCCCAGCGAGGCAACACTTTTCAGAATCAGGCGTACCAGCATGGTTTGTCGTGTGACGCCGGTTTTGGAGAAGATAGAACGCAGGTGAGCTCTTGCCGTATTGCGACTGACACACAGGGTTTCAGCCGTTTCGTCCAGTGTCAGGCCGTTTGCCAGTAACATGGCCAGCTGTGATTCAGCGGGTGTCAGGTCGAACAGGGCCTTTACAATTTCCTGTGGAGCTTTTGATTTGCGTTCAGGGTCGCTGATGAAAATGGCCACCGATGGACACTGTATGCCTTCAGACCATTTTTCCATGGGAATGGGACGAACGACAATGCCCAGATCGCTGGCACCCGACAGACGCTGAATGCGCAGGGCTTCTACCAGAGACGGTGTATGATCCTTATTGTGTGAATTAAGCGCATTACGGATCATTTCCCGCAACTTTCGGGTGTCGCTGCTGGTACCAACCTGCAATGTTTTACCGGTAATTTTCAGGCCGTCATTGTCGTTTATCAGTTCTTCAGCGACCTGATTCACTTTCATGATCTTGCCATCTTCATCCAGAATAATGGCACCAACCGCCAGCTGGTTCACAGCCCCGGCATACAGGTTTCGTTCCGACTTGACCCGGTTCAGGCGCATATGAATCTTCACCGCAGATTCAAGATGAGGCACCAGTAGTTCAACCACCTCTTTATCGTCCAGCGAAAAGGATTCGGCCTGTTTGCCCCGGCTGATTCTCAGGCTGCAGTGAGCGCCGTCTTTGGTATGAATGTCGGTGCCAACAATATGGTAAACGTTCATGGGAGCCAGATATTGGCTGAAATAGTCGGACCGTCCCTGCTCACGCTCCGGAATAAACTCGTCCAGAGTGACTACTTTGCCATGGGGCAGGTCAACAAAGGGATCAAGGGCAAAAAACTGCTTGTTATAGGCGACCACCTCATCATCAGTATTTTCTCCGGTGCTGACAATGATGCCGTCGGCATCACTGGATGGGGGTCTCAGTATAAAAGTGGCAGAGTTGGCATGCATCTGATCCTGAAGGCTGTGCAGAAACGACTTCCATGGGACATCTTCCTGAATGCCTTCGTATAACACATCAGTCAGATTGCTGAACTCTTTCACGCTGATTGCTTCGCTCATGAATCTGCTCTTTTATCATTGTAATCGTCAGATACTGATCATGCGCTTTGGTCGGGTGCGCAACACGCAGAATATAGTGGTTTGCTGTTGTCGGCAAGCCTTTGCTTAGTCTCAGTGGACGATGTTAGGGCGCAGGGTAGCGGCAAGAATCATAGCGGGTTTATGTCAATGGCTGACATTCGCTGTTTTAGCCTGCAGATACTGGCAAAATTAAGAGACAAGCTAATGGATAATAATAACAACAAAGTCTGGGATAAAACGGTTGATGTCATTGTTGTAGGCTCGGGCGCCGGTGCTTTAACCGCAGCTTTGCGCTCTCATGATCTGGGGATGCGTGTTCTGGTGGTGGAAAAAAGTGACGTCTATGGTGGAACGTCTGCCATTTCCGGAGGCGGCATCTGGATACCCGACAACCATCAGATATCTCAGCTGGGTGGTGAAGATTCTGAAGAAAAATCCATCAGCTACCTCAAAAATATTATCGGGCATGATCCCGGCGATGGCCGGATAGAAGCGTTTGTGGGTAATGCCAAAAAGATGCTCAAGTACCTTGAGAATAACACCCGGGTTCGATACGAGTCACAACCTGCCTATGCCGATTATTATCCGGAAGTGGAAGGCGGCCTTCCGGGCTATCGCTCCATGGATCCGCTGCCTTTCGATGCGCGCGAGCTGGGTGATGAATTTGAGAAACTGCGCCCGACCACAAAGGCGACATTAATGCTGGGCCGTATGAGTATGGACATGAAACAGGCCAGGGTCATGCTGACGCGCTCCCCCGGTTTCTTGCCGACCACCCTGAAAGTCATGTGGCGTTACTGGAGTGACCTTCCCTGGCGCTTTAAGTCTTCAAGAGATCGACTGTTGATGTTGGGTAATGCTCTGGTAGGAGCGCTGCGGGCTTCCATGATGGACAGGAATATACCACTCTGGCTGAGTTCACCCATGAAAAATCTGATTACAGAAAACGACACTGTTATCGGTATTGAGGTGGAGAAAGACGGAAAGACGTTAAGGCTAAAAGCGCAAAAAGGTGTGATTCTGGCAACGGGAGGATTTGAGCAGAATCAAGCTATGCGTGAGCAATATTTACCCCAGCCTTCCCACACCAGCTGGAGCGGAACGCCAGCGGGGCAGAACACGGGAGATGGCATCACGGCTGGCATGGCGCTGGGTGCTGAAGTGGCCTATATGGAACATGCCTGGTGGGCGCCGTCTACCTTGCCGCCCGGAGAAGTGCAGTCCCAGATTTTGTTTGTTGAACGGGCATTGCCCGGTTCCATGATGGTGAACAGCGCCGGTAAGCGGTTCTGTAACGAAGCGGCTCCTTATAATGATATTGGTTACGACATGTACCGGGCCGATCAGGAAGAAGGTGTCACGGCAGCGCCCTGCTGGTTTGTGTTTGATGCCCGGTTCCGCAATCGTTACCCCTGTGGTCCACTGTTGCCCGGATATGCGGCACCTGACTCACGCCTGCCGGATCATCTGAAAAAAGACGACTATTATTTCCGTGAAAATACGCTGGAAGCTCTGGCAGAGAAAATTGGTGTCGATAAAGAAGGTCTTCTGAATACGGTCAGGGAGTACAACGCCAACGCTCAGAAGGGCATTGACCCTGAATTCAATAAAGGCAAGTCGCTGTTTGACCGTTATTATGGCGACCCGACCAGTCCGTCGAGCCCCTGCAATGCACCGCTGGAGAAAGGTCCGTTTTATGCCATCAAAGTCAATGCCGGCGATATCGGTACCAAGGGTGGTTTGCGTACCGATGTTCATGCCCGGGTGCTGGACAGGCAGGGACAGGCGATTCCGGGGCTTTACGCCACCGGTAATACCTCGGCCTCGCCCATGGTGCAGACTTATCCCGGTGCCGGTGCCACTCTTGGTCCGGCCATGACCTTTGGCTATCTGGCTGCTAACCATATCAAGAATGATATGCAGTTGGCCCAGGCGAATGTCAGTGTGCAACAGAACAATAAGAAGGAATCTCAAAATGCCGTTGAAGTCTGATCGTGTCGTGCTGGTCACCGGAGCCAGTCGTGGTGTAGGCAAGGGTATTGCGTTGGCTTTGGCTGAACCGGGAACGACGGTTTATGTGACCGGAAGAACCCTGCAGGAAGGCGATGCTCCTTTGCCCGGAACGTTACAGAAAACAGCAGATGAAATCACTGCCCGGGGCGGTAAAGGGGTTGCCGTGATTTGTGATCACGGTGATGACCAGCAGGTGGAACAGCTGTTCAAACGGATACAAAGAGACAGTGGTCGTCTGGATATTCTGGTGAACTCGGCCACTGCCTTGCCTGACCGGCTGGTAGAGCCGGGCCCGTTCTGGAACAAAGGGTTATCCATGCTGGATATTCTGGATGTTGGCATGCGCTCGACGTATGTAGCCAGTTATTACGCAGCACGTATTATGTCTGAACAGGGTGAGGGGCTGATGGTTAACGTGTCGTCTTTTGGAGCCCGCTGTTATATGCATGGTCCGGCTTATGGCGCTGGTAAGGCTGCGGTTGACAAGTTTGCGGTGGATATGGCGATTGATCTGAAGCCTTACAATGTTGCTTCTGTCTCTTTATGGATGGGGCTGGTCAGAACCGAGCGGACTCAGGCAGTGTTCGATGCCGAACCCGACAAGTATGCGGATATTGTGGCAACGGCTGAAAGTCCCGAGTTTGGCGGGCGGGTTGTTGCCGCCCTTGCTGAATCCGAAAACCTGATGGAGCGCAGTGGCAGAGTATGGATTGCAGCGGAACTTGGTGAAGAGCTTGGCGTGAAAGATATTGATGGCAGTCAGCCACCGTCGCACAGAGCCTTCCTGGGGGAACCGGCGGAACCTAGTCCGGCTATTGTTGAATAATTTAATAAACAGGCTGGGCAACGGGTTGGGTTAAAACCCAACTCGTTGCATTCGGTATTAAATAGCCGCTGCCAGATGACATCCCTGATTAATCGCACGCTTTGCATCCAGCTCGGCAGCAACATCAGCGCCGCCAATGGTATGCACAGGCTTGTCAGTGATGTTGTCTGCCAGAGTTCTGAGAGGCTCCTGACCGGCACAGATGATGACATGATCAACCGGCAGAATGTCTGACTTGCCTTCTACTTTAATGTGCAGCCCCTGATCGTCAATCTTTTCATATTCGCAGGAGTGCAACATTTTGACGCCGCGCTTGGTTAATGTAGAGCGGTGAATCCAGCCAGTGGTTTTGCCCAGATTACTGCCCGGCTTATGGCTTCTGCGTTGTAGCAGATAGACCTGACGTGCCGGTTGCTCAACGGGTTGTTTCGTTAACAGGCCTCCCCGGTGTTTTACGTCAAGGTCTACGCCCCACTCTTCCATGAAGGCACTGGTACTCAGGCTGGTGGATGGGCCGTTCTGGGTCAGAAACTCGCAGAGATCAAAGCCGATACCTCCGGCGCCGATAATGGCAACACTTTTACCCACTTCGGCTCCCCGGAAAGCTTCGAGATAACTCAGCACCTTAGGGTGGTCGATGCCTTCTATATCCGGTGTTCTCGGGGTGACACCGGTGGCAACAATGATTTCATCAAAGTCACTGCTGTTGAGTTCTTCTGCCGCTACTTTGGTGTTGAGCTTCAGTGTGACGCCGGTCAGCTCGATCTGTCGCTGGAAATAACGCAGGGTTTCATTGAACTCTTCTTTACCAGGTACGGTTTTGGCAATGTTGAACTGCCCGCCAATACGGTCGGAAGCTTCAAAGAGCGTGACCTGATGGCCTCTTGATGCGGCGGTAGTGGCAAATGCCAACCCCGCGGGGCCAGCCCCGACAACAGCCAGTTTTTTGGGGGTTTCAGTGGGAAGGTAGTTCAGCTGTGTTTCGTCACAGGCTCTTGGATTGACCAGGCAGCTGACCGGCTTTAGCTGGAAGACGTGGTCGAGGCAGGCCTGGTTACAACCAATACAGGTGTTAATTTCATCGGCTCTTTGCTGTTCTGCCTTGTTTGCCCAGTCTGGATCGGCAAGGAATGGGCGAGCCATGGATATCAGGTCAGCGTCGCCTCTTGCCAGTACTTCTTCAGCAGTGTCCGGCATATTGATCCGGTTAGAGGTAATAACAGGAATAGACAGTTCGGAACGGATTCGGGCTGTGACGGCAGTAAATGCTGCGCGGGGTACCATGGTAGCAATGGTTGGAATACGGGCTTCGTGCCAGCCGATGCCGGTGTTGATGATGGTGGCACCGGCCTGTTCAACGGCCTTGCCCAGCGCTACGACCTCATCCCAGGTGCTGCCACCTTTCACCAGATCAAGCATGGACAGGCGGTAAATAATAATAAAGTGTTCACCGACAGCTTCGCGTGTACGACGTACGACCTCTATAGGCAGCTTGATCCGGTTACTGTACTCGCCACCCCATTCATCGTCTCTCTGGTTTACTTCGCTGGTAATAAACTGATTCAGGAAATAGCCTTCAGATCCCATGATTTCGACACCATCGTAGCCTGCCTTTTGTGACAGTACGGCGCAGTTTACAAAGTCATCAATTTCCTGTCTGACTTCTTCGCTGGTCAGGGCTCTGGGAACAAAGGGATTAATGGGCGACTTTTTGGCACTGGGTGCAATGTTTTCAGGGTGAACGCCATAGCGACCGGTATGCAGAATTTGCATACAGATCTTACCACCTTCGTCGTGTACTGCTTTGGTCAGGGGCAGGTGGTGGTCTACATCGGCCTCGGTGCTCATTACTGCGGCTCCGGGCATACCACCGGCTGCCTGGTTGGGTGCAATACCTCCGGACACGATAAGGCCAACACCGCCTTTCGCGCGTTCTGCGTAATAGGCTCCCAGTTCTTTAAACTTGCCCTGCTCCTCAAGGTAGGTGTGCATGGAACCCATGAGAATGCGGTTTTTCAGTGTGGTGAAGCCCAGATCCAGGGGCAGGAACAGGTTTGGGTAGAGTGGGTGAACGTCGGCTGACATAGTCATTCCCCGGTGGTTATTGTTATTTTTTGTATGCAGGCAGCTTGCCGGACCCTGAGTGACGATTCCGGTTAATGGCTTAAGTGGATAGTGTTGATGGACGATGATCCGCTTGCAGTGGATCGACAAAATGCTGCATAAGCCTAGTTGCAGGATTAAACCATGGGACGAGTACAAGATAAAGTTTGTGTCATCACCGGTGCTGCCAGTGGAATGGGACGGGAAGATGCTTTGCTGCTGGCAAAGGAAGGCGCCCGGGTGGTTCTGACGGATCTGAATGAAGAGACAGGGCAGCAGCTGGCGGATGAAATAGGTGATCAGGCGATCTTTATAAAGCAGGACATTGCCAGTGAAGTAGACTGGAAACGGGTGATGGCTGCAACACTCGAAGCCTTTGGTCGTATTGATGTTCTGGTGAATAATGCAGGCATTCTGCAACTGTTGCCTATTGAACAGACGACACTGGAAATCTGGCAGACCATTCAGCGTGTAAACAGTGATGGCTATTTTCTCGGCTGTAAGTACGCTATTGAAGCGATGAAAGATTCTGGCGGATCGATTATCAATATGTCTTCTGTTGCCGCTCTGGGAGGCATGCCCATGTGTCCGGCTTATTCTGCCTCAAAAGGTGCTGTGGCGGCATTGAGTCGTTCACTGTCGGTGCATTGCAGAAACCAGGGCTATGGCATTCGAATCAATACTATTAATCCGGACGGTGTCGATACACCGATGGTTCAGAAATTCACTGGTGGCCCATTGCCTGATGAAGTGAAGCAAGACCCCAAGAGTCGTATGTGCGATCCGGTTGAAATTGCCAATGCGGTTCTGTTCCTTGCCTCGGATGAGTCCCGTTTTATCAATGGCGTTGAATTGCGGGTGGATAATGCCCAGTTAATCAGCAGTCTTTAATCAAGGCTTCCAGAAATAACGATAAAAACAGGTGAGCTGTAGTATGACAGAGGTAGAGAGTGTGATTCCGGAGGAAACAGGTTTTGGTAAAAACCGGTATCACCGTTTGCAGGTAGCTGATGTTATTGTTGAAACCCACGACAGCAAGTCTGTTGTTTTTACGATTCCAAAAGAGAACGAGGAACTGTTTTCCTACAAGGCAGGACAGTTTCTGACGTTGAAAGTGCCTTATGACGGCAAGAACCTGATTCGTTGCTACTCCCTTGCCAGTTCGCCTGATGTGGATTCCGAACATAAGGTAACCATTAAACGGGTTGTGGACGGTCGTATATCAAACTGGATAAACGACGACGTAAAACCCGGCGATTTTATTGATGTTATGCCTCCGGCGGGTATTTTCTACCTGAATGATGGTGATAACGATGTTGTTTTGTTTGGTGGTGGCTCCGGTGTAACACCGGTTATCTCTATCCTGAAAACGGCTCTGAAGAAAACCCGCCGCAAGGTCAAACTGGTTTATGCCAACCGTGACGAACAGTCGGTCATTTTTAAAGAAGAACTTGCTGCGCTTGAATCCGGACATAAAGATCGTCTGCAGGTGATTTACCTCTTTGATAACGTCGATGGTTTTTTGTCCGAGGAGCGGGTGATTCAGGAAGTAACAGGTCACGATGGCGGCGAGTTTTACGTCTGTGGCCCGGGCCCATTCATGGATACCGTTGAAAATACTCTGCTGAAGCTGGGTGAAGACAAGCGACGTATTCATGTGGAACGCTTTGTTTCCCCGCCTGACCCGGAAGAAGCCGCTGCACAGGAAGCTGCCGCACGGGCAGCAGTCAGTGGTTCAACGGTGACCGCCTTTGAGGTCTATCTGGATGGCGAAACACAGGAAGTGCCCTATGAAAGTGGCGATACCCTGTTGCAGTCCATGTTGAAAGCGGGCATTGATGCACCGTTCTCCTGTGAAGAGGGCATGTGTGCGGCTTGTATATGCACTGTTGAAGGTGGTGATACTGTTCTTGGAAACAACGAAGTGCTATCCCGGGAAGAGCTGGATGAAGGCTTGACACTGGCCTGTCAGTGCCGGCCTGTGTCCGGTCCTTTGAAAGTCGTGTTTGAAGATTAAGCGACCTTTTCGGGTTGGCTGTCTGCCAGCCCAATTCTGCTGATGGTCTATAGCTGATGGTCTATAATAGTTGCCCGAATATATAGCAAAGGTTCATATTTGGTCAGGCAGGCTCTAAGGCACTTTGCAATCGTGCTCCGTGCAACTCTACTGGTAATAGCTCTTGTTGGCAGCCAGTGGGCAACAGGTGCCAATTATCATATTAATCTGGTAGAAGTCACTCACGATGGTTTCTGTTTTTACCGCGCGGTCGAAAGAGCTTTGGGGCAGTCCGGAGACGGGCGAGCCCTGTTTAGTCAGCTGACCGGCTATTTGCAAAATGCCTCGCCTTTCAGTCACCCGATGCTTGAAGCGCATCTCAGTGATGCGGTGGTGGGCAGCAGTATTGATAGCCTGACTGCCAGGCTGATTTCAACGTCGCCGACACTGGCCAATCGTGACAGCTGGGCAGGTATGCCCGAGCTGGTGGCAATGGCTCACCATTTGAACCAGCCAATACTGGTATGGCATGTGAATCAGAATTTAGAGGTGGATGATCACAGTCTGTTGGTTACGCCTGAACAGGTTTTACCGGTTTTTTCCATTGACGATGATTCGGGTATGGAAATACCGGACATTCAGCTAGTGCATGTGGGCAGCGAATGGTGGTGGCTGGAAACGAGAGACTCGTTACAGTCATGGAGTATTGGCTGGTCGGCCTATCGAAATCAGATGGCGGGCGTTTTGCATGATCGGCTGATGGCAGGGCATACCGGTCAGGTACTGGCTGAAGCAGGGGATGACTCGTCATACCATGTTTGGGTTTACTTGCCTGATACAGCGATACCCGATGATCTGTTAATACTCGATCGCAGCAGTATAACGGCGTTGCAGAGGATGTTGTTTGCTGCCAGCTGGCGAGCATGGATGCAGCTGTATACTGACATGAAAATTGAACTCAAATATGCTGTTGCTGATGCTGATAGTTTTATCCTGCCTGACTACCAGTGGGCTCAGGAGCGGTATGACAGAGTCGTTCGTGCAATGGACAACGGATGTCGCATATTGGTTTCTGGCGCGGCCTGCAGTACCGTCGGAAACGCCATGAACGATTATTTACTGGTTGCAGGCGAGAGCCTTAAAGGCTTTATGAGATCGATTTTACCTGCCAGGTGCGGGGTATGGGATACGTTGTCTAAATTCAGACCTGTTATCGATATGTACGTCCAGAATTATGCCGGGTTGACCTTTTGCGGGTTGTTTGCAGCTTTTCTGAAGAGTACTCAGTTGAGTGATGTGACTCCTAGCAACCTTCAACTCCAATTTCCGCATTTATTATCTATACGGTTGCCATCGGGTCAGCAGCATCCGGCTCAGATTTCCTTTAGTCCGGGAAGCGTCACTATTCCCTTTGATGTTTCGAATCCTCTGCACCATATTCTGTTCAGCCTGTACATCACGGCCAGATCATATCAACTGGCCAATCAGTGCCTGAGAATTTCACTAAGATTTACTGACGATGATTTATCAAAACTGCTGGGGCGCTATGATGAGCCTGCTATCAAATCATATGTAGAAGCTCAAATGGCAGAGTACAGTAAAATTTTGTTGCGTATACGAGCGGTTATTCATGCTCTGGGCTTTCGTTACTATCCTGAGTTCTGGCAGTCTGAGCATTATCAGGCGATCACTATCTGTGATGGCAGGTCGATTGTGTTTCATAGTGATGATTTTCAACCACGGGATGGCTGGCATCATTTACAGCCACCCTCGCAGGATAAGCAGTCAAAGTAACTACTAGCTTACCAGCTTGCCCCCGGACCAAACATTAAAGTACTGTCGTCTTTCTTCTTGCCTGGTTGTGGATCATTTTACGTTTCAGGTAATCCCTGACTGCAAATTGACCGTCGGCATTGAAGGCGTCTTTTTTGGTATTGCCACGCTGATAACTCAGGTAGGCATTCGCATTGCCGGTCCAGCGCCATTCATCGCTGTCAGGTGTAATATGACTGACATTGGCTAGCTCCGTCGGGACAGCGGGGCGAATCTGGGACTGGTCAGGGCTGACAAGCTGCAGCTGCTGGTTTATGGTTTCCAGTTTCCATGGACTGAAGGCATTTTCCCCTTTGAACCGGATCCAGATCGGGTTATCAGAATCCATTGATGTGATTTCTTTCAGAGGAATGAGCAGTTTGCCATAACCGCTGTCCACCTCCAGCTTGTCATCTTTGATACTGAGCACTTGCCCGGTAATGACCGTCCCGCTGTGCAATTCGACTTTATCCGCTTTAAGATAAACGGCTGATGTCAGGCAATAGACAAAACCAACTGCTTTAAATAGATGACCAGACCTGCGCATTATCGACCTCCAATCGATAATTCAGTTAACAGGTAAAGGTTAGGTTAAAGAAAGATGGCTCGCTGATTTAATTAGGCTGTATTAGGTTTTAAAAATGAACGACAGTTATGAATTACTTATTCGTAAAGTCAATGCGACTGAACTGCCCATGGCTTTGCTGCTTGAAGCGGATCCTTCAGAAGATAATGTTCGGGCATACCTTAGTAACAGTCATTGCTATTGTGCCGAGCTGGGTAAGCAGGTTGTGGGTGTCTGTGTCTTGGCTGAGCGGTCTGAAGGTTGCCTTGAGTTGATGAATATTGCCATCGGCCCCGATGTTCAGGGTCAGGGGTTTGGCACCCAACTCTTGAATTTTGTGATGAGTGAAGCTCGTTCCCGTGGCGTTCATCGTATTGAGCTGGGTACAGGCACCTTTGGGCATCAGCTGGGTTTTTACCAGAGAGCCGAGTTTCGCGTGGAAGGCGTGGAGCGTGATTTTTTTCTGGATAATTATCCCGAGCCCATTTTTGAAAATGGTATTCAGCATAAAGACATGCTCAGGCTGGCAGTGACTTTTAATTGATGCTTCAATGCTTCATGCTCTTTACTGCAGCTCCTCACAAGCAGCCTGCTTCAGGCGATTCAGTACACTCAGGGTGATTTCCAGCTCTTCTCTCGAAATGTCGGTCAGTGTTTCATCTATGGCATGAATGGCTGTTTTGCGGAATGCACTTTTTAACTGCTTGCCGGTGGTCGTGAGCTTGGCGAGCGTTTTTCTGCCATCCTGCGGATCAGGTACTCGATTTATGTAGCCTTTTTTTTCAAGGGAGTCGATTTGCCGGGTAACCGTTGATGCTTCTTTGATACTCCAGGTGCCCAGCTCGGAGAGAGATTGTGCGTCCTTGTCCCACAACTGATTTAGCAGCGTGGCTTCTTCAGGCGTAATATTCAGACCCTGATTTCGCAGACGGAGGGTAGACAGCTGTCGCAGCAGTGCGCCGCATTTTGTGATCTGGTAGGTAATGGAATTGTTCAGGTCCATAAGTCTTAACCGTTCAGAAAAAAGCAGGGGCTGATGGTACAGCCCCCTTTCGTTCAATTAATCGCTCAATCAATCGCTTAATGAATAACCCAGCCCGTCAGGCAGGCTCTTCTTCAGGCAACTTTTCGGGTGTGGGTGGTGCCGCCAGACGATGTTCCGGGATTGGGTTAAAGGCTTTCAGAGCATGGCTTTTACGTTCTTGCCACTGCTCCGGTACATCAGCAATATCCACGTAGAACTGATCATACCAGCTGCGTAAGCGAGTCACAGGGCCGTCACCGTCACACAGAATCGGGTTATCGACCCGCACTTTGTTGTGCCAGATGGTGACATCTTCAAGGAAGGCCTGTTGTGACAGCTGAACATATTGCTCGGCCATGGCCTGATTCTGTTTATCACTGAGGCCGGGAATCTTTTTGACCATGACGCCAAAGCGCAACACAAAGGATTCTGTGTCTATGGGCGTGTGCGACACCATCAGACGACTGTGTATTTCTGTGCCGTGGAGTTCACCCTGCATTTCCGTGATCATGTAGGCTGGGCCATAGTATGTGGCTACCGTGGTGAGAATTTCATCGCCTGCCAGTCTGGGGCTGGTACCGGACATGATTTGCTGGCACATATGACGGTCAAAGACGTTTTCAAAAGACACGGCTCCGGCACAGTGAACCGGGCCAAAGTGGGCGCAGTCCGCCATGTTGTCGATCAGTTCCCGACAGTTGGTATGAATGGTGTTTGCGTCAATCACCCAGTCTGTCCATTCGCCGTTGAAACACTCTTCCATATGAGGGGGCTTTTGCTCGGGAATAGGAGGATTATCTTCAGGGTCATTCCAGATGAACAGCAGGTTGTTTTCGACCAGAGTTGGCCAGCTTTTGATACAGGCTTTGGCAGGAATTCGCTTCGCATAGGGTATGTCGTCGCACTTGCCGTCAGAACCTTCCCAACGCCAGTGATGGAAAGGACAGCGCAGACCACTGCCTTCTACCTGACCATCACTGAGGTCAGCACCCATGTGCGGGCAGTAGGCATCCAGAACATAATGCTGACCGTCGTCACCGCGATAGACGACCAGTTTTGTGCCAAAAATATCAAGCTTCTGAGGCTCCTGACCGAACTGGCTGGCAGGACCAACGGTATGCCATCCCCGTGCATAACGCTCGGGAATCTCTGCGGCTTCAATCTTTGCGTACTGGGTCATTATTATTCTCTCTTTTATA
The DNA here is from genome assembly GCF_001583435.1 of Endozoicomonas montiporae CL-33. Lineage (NCBI taxonomy): Bacteria > Pseudomonadati > Pseudomonadota > Gammaproteobacteria > Oceanospirillales > Endozoicomonadaceae > Endozoicomonas > Endozoicomonas montiporae. The sequence continues at coordinate 1,562,358 of NZ_CP013251.1, forward strand.
TGACTGGCTTCTTGTGATTGTTGTAATTTACAACTAAATAGTAATTTAATTGTAGCTTACAAGTAAAATTGCGCAACCCCTGTTATTCCTCAGGGCTGATGGTAACGATTCGCCATTATCTGTATTAGTCTGTTCGAACGATGTTGCTGTGGTGGCGGGTTGAAACAATCCGATCGAAAAGCTTATACCAATCAAACTTTCAAACCCCGTTACGAGCAAGCCATTTGATTTCAATAGGCAAGGCGGGGTGAGAAGTCATAGCTATGGCGACGATCCCCAACGCAGAGTATTGGAATCAAATGGCTGCGCAATAGGAATTTTGAAAGTGCGATTGGTACTATTCCCTGATAATTCTAATAATGCAGCGGGAACTTCATGAAAGACTTCAAGAATAAAGTGGCTGTGATTACCGGTGCTGGCAGCGGTATTGGTCGTGAAATAGCAAGACAACTGGCCGTTGAAGGCTGCAACCTCGCCCTTGTGGATGTCAATCCGGAAGGTCTGGCAGAGACCGCAAAACAGCTGGAACCCACAGGTGTCACAATCAGTCAGCATGTGGTGGATGTGACAGACCGCGAGCGTATGATGTCACTGCCTGATGAAGTGTTGCAAACGCACAGCAATGTTAACCTGTTGTTCAATAATGCCGGTATCAGCTTTCAGAGAAGCTTTGAAGAAATGTCCATTGAGGACTGGGAACTGTCGCTGGGGATTAATCTCTGGGGGGTTATCTATGGCAGCAAGGCCTTTTTGCCGCTGTTGAAGAAGGCTGCCGGTGAGGGTGAAGAAAATGCCCATATTGTTAACCTGTCGAGTATGGCGGGTTTTGTCGGTCTGCCGAATCAGTCGTCTTACAGTTCAAGCAAAGCGGCTGTGCGATCTATCAGTGAAAGCCTCTGGACCGAGTTAAAGGCATTGGGCATTGGTGTCACCAGTGTTCACCCGGGTGCGATTCGAACCAATATTTTTAATGCTCATAAAGATAAAAACTCTAACCAGAAAAGAGCCGATGAAATTGCAGCCAAGGTGGATCGTTTTGCCATGGAACCGGATCAGGCTGCCCAGAAGATTATTCAGGCGGTGCGGAAGAATAAGCAGCGGCAACTGGTTGGTAAAGATGCGGTATTTTTTGAATTGATGAAGCGCTTTATGCCTTCCACTATTCTCAAGCCCTTTGCCAACATTTACGCGAAAGGACTCAAAGAGCAGGCTTGATCAGTGTGTTGCAGCAGGGGTTAGCTGTCCCTGCTGCAACGACGCATTACAGATTACAGACTCTCAACCGCCTGACGAATACGACGGATTCCTTCTTTCAACAGCTCTCTGCTACAGCCAAAGTTAAAGCGTAAAAAGTTCTTGTCACCAAACTGTTCACCTGGCGACAGACCAACACCAGCCTGTTCAAAGAAACCATGTGGGTCGTCCAGATTCAGTTTGCTGACGTCTATCCAGGCCAGATAAGTGGCTTCCAGTGGTGCCATACTCAGCCCGTCAATGGCATTGATTTCCTTTAGCAGCAGTTCATGGTTACCGCGCAGGTATTCCAGCAGACATTGACGCCAGGCTTCGCCGTGCTGATAGGCCGCTTTGGTGGCGGTGTAGCCGATCAGCATATTGTCCGGATCGGGCACGATGCCTTTGCGGGTGCGCTGAAACTTCATCCGCAGTTTGCCATTGGGGATCACTGCAAAGGCACAGCCAAAGCCCGCCACGTTGAAGGTTTTTGAAGGTGACATGAGCGTGATGGAGTGCTCTCTGGCATAGTCACTGATGGAAGCGTAGGGAATGTGTTCACAGGCAGGGTCAAGAATCAGGTCGCAATGGACTTCATCGGAGCAGACAATCAGGTTGTGTTGCTGACAGATGGCATCAATAGCTTCCAGTTCTTCCCTGGTCAGTACCCGACCGTTCGGGTTTTGTGGGTTGCAGAGCATAAGTAGACGGGTGTCGTCGGTCAGATCCTGTTTGAACTGTTCCAGATCCAGCTGCCACTTGTCGTTTATAAGCGTCCAGCGCAGGCCGATCATTTCCCGTCCGGATAGTTTTGGTGCAGTCAGAAACGGGTAGTACACCGGATAGGGCACAGCCACCGTTTCACCTTCGTCAGCGTAGCTACGCGTGGCGATGTTCAGTGCGGTAACCAGTCCGGGCAACCAGACCAGCCACTCGGTTTCAATGTCCATGTGATAAAGGCTGCGAAAACGTTCAACCACGACCTCTTCCAGCTCGTCACCGGCATTGGTGTAGCCAAACACGCCATGATTAATGCGTTCATGCAGGGCTTCGAGGATTTCCGGAGCGGATTGGAAATCCATATCCGCCACCCAGAAGGGCAGAATATCCTGCTGTTTGTATTTGTCCCATTTCAGGCTGGATGTGTGGGTTCGATCAATCTGTGGATCAAAAAGAGGGTTGAAGTCTCCGGACACCGTGTTGTCTTCCTGCGTTCTGATTGTGATTTTGAATGCAGAAATAGTAATCGGAATAATCGATAGCTAAAACCAGTTTTTCTTTATTTGCTCAATATTCGTCAGCTTGAGCCAGCGGTTCACTTCCCCAAGCAGCGTATGGCTGTTTTTCTGCATCATGTAAACCTTGTGGGAAAGGGTCCAGCTGAACCTGTCCGGATTAACGATGGTCAGGCTGGGAATCTGTTTGACCTGATATCGAGCCTCAATAGAGTCTGTCAGCATAAGGTCGGCCTGATGGTTGCGCAGCATCAGAAAGGGCTCCCGGTTGTTGGCAGCCATAGTAAAGGGCATGGACGACAGGTAACGTTTGGCAAAACGTTCATTGGTGCCACCGGGGTTGATTACAAGATGCAATTTGGAGGCATTCAGTTTGTTTAGTAGTGCCTGATCATTCAGCCCGCTGAACGGTGCGGCAAGTTTATTCTGCATGAGTATGACTTTGCCGCTGGGTATCACGTTATCGGACAGTAAGAACTGTTTACTGCGATCTTCAGTGCGGGTGATGCCTCCCATGGCGATATCAAAGTAATCCTGTTGCAGATCATGATGCAGGTCGGGCCATTGGGTCAGAACGAACTCCACCCGGATGTGTTTCTCGCTGACCAGTGACAGGTAAGAGGCCAGAGATTCAGCCATATCAATGGCAAATCCCTGATAACGCCCCTGTTTGCTACGCAGGGTCAACGGCGGGTAGTCACCGGTTGTTCCCACCAGAAGGGTGCCGGATCGGGCAATCTCGGGCCAGTCTCTGGCGGAGGCGGGCAGACTGGTCAGCATGCCCATACATGTGGTCAGCAGGTGCAGTGCGATGATTACCTGAGTTTTGCTTTTGTTCGGAATGCTCATAGTCTTCAACTATCTGATTAGCCGTTTGGGCACCAGACGGAATTCTGACGCTATTTGCCCATGACGGTTAACGAAAACAGGCAGTATGAAAATGGTACATAACTCTGAAAGTATCCAGTTATTCAGCCGGAAGTAGCATTATTAAAGGGGCAGGGTGATCTTGTTGACTGGCAAAACAGGGATTTGTGAACAATTCTGAAAGAGGGAACCTTCGGAGTTGTTGTAATACTGATGTCAAAAGGTTTATTTCTGCCTGTTCTTGCCAGTAGTCTGCTTGGTCTTCTGTGCATTTTGCCACTCTGGCTGATTGATTTTTCTGCCGTTGAAATCGTCTTTGGCCGTTTTCTGGTGTTCGGCCTGTTGATTTTGCTGGTGTTACCGTTCCGGCGTGATGCTCTGAAACGCTACGATATTGCAGAGCCTCGCTGTCGTTGGCAGAACGGTGTCATTCTGGCTCTGACCGGGCATATTGGTTACTACCTGTTTCTGATTCTATCCATTCGTTCACTGGGTGGTCTGGCAGCCTGCCTGCTGGTAGCGACACTCCCTGTTTTATTCAACTTCTCCAGTCGCCGGCAGGCCTGCTCGTCCACCCAAAAGTTGTCATTGCTGATCTTGTTCTGCTCATTAATATTGCTGATGTTTGATAAAGCGGCGCTGGTGGAAGACAGCACGGATAAAGATCAGTTTGCCACCGGGGTGATCTGGTTGTTGCTGGCGGGTGTTTGCTGGCTGTGTGCTGCAAACCGTCAGGTCTGGATTGTCAGAGCCTGTTCGGGGCTGGATCGTTCCAATCATTTAATGATGTCTGGTCTGTGTACCAGTCTTGCTCTTATTCTGCTATTACCGCTGACACTGTTTGGCGAAGGGGAATGGCGGCTGTTTTCTGAATCGGATGGCAGAAGCTGGTATCTGTTCTGGTTTGCCATGTTGATAGCGGGCGCGTTCTGTACATTGCTGGCGCGGGTGATCTGGAACAACCGGCTGGCTTATGGCAGCGATTCATTCAGGGCGAAGGTTATGATTTCAGAACCCTTAATGATCGGGCTGTTGTACTTTCTGCTGGAGAGCCGCTGGCCGGATACCGTTGAGTGGAGCATCCTTGTACTGACAGGGTTAGCCCTGTTGATGTTTTATCACAGGGTCTGGAAGGCTGATTAATGACAGCTTTCCACACCCTGTGATAAAGAGTCAGGCTGGCACAGCTTTCACCAGCTCCGGGTAAGCTTCCTGAATGTCTTTGTGGTTCCCCTTGAAAATCACCTTCCCTTCTTTCTGCTCCAGCTGATATTCATACATCGGGTCATAGTACTCCTTCAGAAGGTCGGCAATCAGAGGTCGGTAGCCGTCTATGTCATCGTTATCATGATGACGCTGCAGGGCATTTTCCAACAGACTGTTCAGTGCCTGATAACGAGCGCCACCCAAACGTCTGCGGATTCGATACAGACTACCAGCCAGACCTTCTCGAAATTGTTCAAAACCCGCTTCTTCGCCATAAACGGTTGTGAAGTCAGCCAGGTTATCACGTACATATTCTTGCAGGCCCACTTCTACCCGTTCTTCCACACTGGTTTCCAGCAGAATAATAGGCGACTGTTGCATTTTGTCGCGCATGGGTTGACTCAGGCTGCAGCGACCAATCAGTTTGCTTTCGTCTTCCAGCAGGGCGGCGCGTTCTGGCTTATGGTGAAGGTGTTTCATCAGGGCAATGGACAGGCGGTTCTCAAAGTCGATCTGGGTCGGTTGTCCACCACAGCGGCGGCCAAAGCTGGAACCACGATGGTTTGCCAGACCTTCCAGGTCAATGCTGTCACTGATTTTGTGCAACAGACGGGTTTTGCCGGTACCGGTTTTACCGCTGAGAATAACAAATGAACAGGCCTCTACCGAGGCTTCAAGCTGGTCAATCAGAAAACGGCGCAGAGCTTTGTAGCCACCCTTGATCAGCGGGTAGTGAACACCGGCTTCTTTCAACCAGGCTTGAGTCAGATGAGAACGCTGACCACCACGGAAGCAATAGAGATAACCATTAGGGTGTTTCTCAGTAAATGCTTTCCAATTGTTCAGGCGCGCAGCTCGGATCTCGTCTGTAGCCAGCTCATAGCCCAGAGCGACCGCTGCGTCTGAACCTTCTCTTTTGTAGCAGGTGCCGATGATCTCGCGTTGATGATTATCGAGAATAGGCACGTTCTGTGCCTTTGGGAAAGCGCCTTGTTCAAATTCTACAGGTGCCCTGACATCCATCAGGGGGGTATCGTTCAGGAACAGGGTTTTAAAGTCGTCAGTATCCGATCGCGTCTGGCTCATACAAAACAATAGTCAGAAAAAAACAGCGTAGTCTCGTATTAAAAAGGAATTGGTGCAAGTTAAGTTGTTTGCAGACAGCGTCATGATTTTTGAAAAGGTTCCGGGAACTTTTTACATGCAGTTCTCACTAAGAAGGCACCTCAAAAGATCTTGAACAGCTTCTTAATTAATACAAGATAAGGAATTGTCTCTAATGCACACGCGATATTTTTCGGCTTGTATCTTGTTTGTTTGTCTTTGTACTTTCATTTCAGTTCATGCCAGTGATGAGTCTTCAAAGCATACAGAGTCTCTTGTATCCCATGGTCTTCACGAAGTTATTCAAAAATCACAGTGGGTTGTGATGCCTATGCTGACTGGTTTGGCGGGAGGGATGGCTAACAGTGGGAAGTCTAATCCATGGAGTGTATCCGGCGGCATGATTGTTGGTATGGGCATGGGGATTGCGGATGAATTGAATCATTATCTGGCAGGCAATAATGCCTATTACCTGTCATCAGGCGTAATGGGCGCGGCTACAGCCAGCAACCTGCCGCTACCTCATTACGTGAATCAGTTGTGCGGTTTTGTTGTTGGTGCATTGGCTGCGGGTGGTTATTTAAACGGGCTGGAAAAATATGGCGGAGCGCTTGTTTCTGGTGCAGTCAATGGCGCTATTTTGGGTGGTATGGCTGGCGCAGGGGCTGGTGGGGTGGCTGGTTTGGCTGATGAGGTCATGTCAATCTGTGATCTGACGGATAACAAACCATTGTCTACCGCTTTGTCAGGCGTTACTCAGCTGAAAATATTGGGACCTATGGTGTCTTCAGGGTTGGGCCATTTACCACTTATCGGGCAGGCCTACAGCGAGATGGTTCATCAGTTCACTGTGCCTTATTTGCTGGAGTCTGCAGGGGTGGTCTGGGCTGGTTTTTGCCTGTTTACGCAGGGGCATAATGGCGTTTTATCTTACTTGTGCACGACGATGGAACCGTTCCAGCGTGAAAGCGCTCATTCTGATCTGGAATTAGTGCAAGGCATGGATGCCTCTCTGGCTGAAATTGTGGATGAGGATTTTATCCAAAAAATGTCGCGTATACAGGCATTAACCATCATCCTAAATTCAGCAGTTGAGCGATTACCCACCGCGCTCTAAGAGAGCAATGCCAGCTACTATCCTGCTAAACCTTGCTTTCGCTTAACTTGAGTTAATAAGCTGGACAGGCGTAATAATTTCACCTTTTGTTAAAAATTTCGACACAGCCCTCGTTAATATTCGGCACCAGATATCAATTGGAGTCAACTGCGCTGCAGTCTTCTTAATGGCATCAAAAAATACACAGAGATCTTCCTGCATTGTTTGGATCTTTTTTATCAAATTATGCTGACTGGTAATCGTTATTTTTTTCTTACGCCCACTCTCTGTTAACTTGCCAATAGCACTCATCAATAATGGCCTGCTGGTTATTGCTTCTTTATGCGAATCAGGATTGCTCAGTCTTACAAACAAAGTCCACCAGTTATATGCCAGTGCAACCATCCTTGATAGAATACGACATCGCTTTATATCCTTGGTTGTGTAACCTCCCCATCCCCAGTGATTTTTGATTTCATCAAAATTATTTTCACAGTCAGCTCTGTCTCTGTAATGATCTATGATGGATACAACGTCATTATCAAGACTGGTCACTAATACTGAGTACTCAAAGAGTTTGATGTTTTCAGGGTCTGAGATAAAAGCGATTTCTTTTTGCTTCTTATTATTCTCTTTCTCCAGCAACAGAGAATCACCTGATAATCTTCTTCGAACAATAATGATTCGTCTTGATTTCTCCCAACCACCTAGTTTTAATTCTGACTCCTTGCCTTCCCAATATCTGTTGTAGCGAACCCATCCCCCGCTACAGTGCGCATGGTATATGGACTTTTTGACGTTGGCTGTCTTCTTTACTTTGAATAGATAACCACAATTTGCTTGTTCGAGTTCTGACATCACTCTGTCACTGCCCCAGTCACAATCACCTCGAACAAATTCAGGCCAACACTCTTTTGGTAGACGGTTTAATAGATTTATTAAACCGGGCAATGAATGCTTACTGTTTCCTTTATCACCGGGCTGAACTTCAACATCAAGAACCAGCTTTAAATTAGCCATCATGTAAGAATGATAAGTATGTGAAGGACGCCCTTTCTTATGAGGGTTATAACCTGTTTCTGCTCCTTCCTGACTTCCGTAAATGGTTTTTATCGTAACGTCGACATCTAATATCCATGGTAACTTTAATAAGGGTTCATAGCATTCCTGCAAATGATGCTGCATCCATTCAACACCTTCTTTCTCATCTATTTTGAGTAAACCCCGACGAGCAGAATCATCACTGACTACCTTTGTCATACCCAGTAATTTGGGATTCACTCCATCCCCGGTTAACGTTCCAATATGAGCATAACGTTTGTGACCTGAGAGTATTGAGAGAAAAAGGGAACCTATTACATTAACTTTTTCAGGTGCGTTATTGCTTTTGTAAGTTAAAGGGCAATCTTCAACCCATGGTTCAAATCTACAACCTGTTTTTAAAAACTGAATAAAAAAGGGTAACTGCCCCATTGGTGTGACTGATGCGCCAGGTTCCCACTCAACATGGATTTTTCCCTCAAACGTGTCCACTTCAAGAGAGGTCGTTGAGCACTTTTTGCTGAGTTCTTTAAGTTCACCTTTTGGGTGAACAGATTTTGGTGGAAAAATCATCTGTATCCCTCTTCGCAGATGGGGTTACAGTTTAGTCGGGATTCTCAAGTGATGAATTTAGGATCATAGGCTCTCAGTTATTAGGCTCGCGGTTATCAAAGGAACTGAGCACGCGTTTTCAGGGTATAGAGACCAGCCTGGCAGGATTTAAAACCGATGATACCCACAAACTGCAGGGCGCATTCGCAGCGTTTACCTATTCATCCGCTCAGTTGGGTTTATTTTGTATTCCCTTCTTTGCTCAAAAGATGATTGATACGCTCATCAGCAGCTAGGCTCTTATCGGATTCCAGACTGCTGAGCTACACTTCATCAAAATCTTGCGAATGGCTGATCACGCAGTGAATATTTGTAAAATTTCAGAACTCATCAGCAATGTAACTTGCTTTGAAATGATCCGTGAAAACCGCTGGCCTGACGGGGTGGTTCATTGCCCCCATTGTGATTCAGGCCATGTAAAAAAGAACGGGCATGACACGGTACAAACTGAATGCCAACACTATCAATGCAAACATTGTGACCGCTACTTTGATGACCTGACTAATACTGTCTTTGCTGGGCATCATCAGCCTCTTAAGGTGTGGGTTTCCTGTCTGTACCTGATGGGACTCAATGTTTCCAACAGCCAGATTTCTAAAGAACTTGACCTTTCACTGAGTGATGTACATGAAATGACAACCTTGTTGCGAACCTCTGTCGTTAAACGCAAGCCTGACATTACTCTTGAGGGAGAGGTAGAGTTCGACGAGGTGTACATCGTCGCAGGTCACAAAGGACATCCTGAAGCTTTAAAAAAATCTATCGCGCCCTCCCCGAAAAAGAAGCGGTATTTGTCAACAAAGTTGTCGCCTCATCTTACGCAACTTCCTTTTGTTGACCAGTGATCGACCTGTCCGGATTCAACCAGACTTCACAGTCAAGATTCCAGTCTCTTGTTGAACGCTTTCCCCAACGCTCCGGATGACGCTGCTTTGCAAGTTCGTAAACCTCTTTACGATTATTTAGAAGCTCATTCGCTTCTCCCCTGTGTCTCTGGGCTGGTGTCAGAAATTTCAGCCCGCTGTGCTTATGCTCTTCGTTGTACCACTGAGTGAAGCCATGTACCCAGTTGCGTGCAGCTTCCAGATCTGCAAACGGACTTCGGGGGTAACCAGGCCGGTACTTCAATGTTCTGAATATAGCCTCAGAATATGGATTGTCATCACTGACCCGTGGGCGACTGAAAGAGGTCACCACGCCCAGACTTTGCAGCGTTGACAGCATCGTTCCGCCCTTCATTGCACTGCCATTATCAGAGTGTAAAACCAACGGTGACTCCATCGCCCCGATACCCCGTTTTATACAAGCTTTCGTGATCATTTCGGATGCATACTCAGCTGACTCAACTTCATGAACTTCCCAAGTGACAATCATACGGCTATAGATGTCTATCACGAGATACAGGTAGTAGAACTGGTCCCTTACCGGAGACCTTAAATACGTGATATCCCAGGTCCACACCTGATTAGGGCCTGTTGCACAATAAGAGGTCGGCTTATGTCGGTTAGGTCTGGCAGCCTTCCCACGGCGATTCTGCTGGCCCGCTTCATGGAGCACTCGGTAAAATGTCCGCTCAGACGCAAGGTACTCACCTTCATCAGCCAGTGCAGGAACAATCTGACTGGGAGGAAGGCTCTTGAAACGCTCGCTGTTAGAGACATCTATGATCGCCTGTCGCTCAGCATCTGAAAGCTTATTCGCTGGTTCTGGCCTGTCGGCATTTTTTCGGTTGTCAGGTATCACTGTACCCTCCTGCGTCCATCGCTGAATGGTTCTTTCTGACAGCCCGATAACCTGACAAGCTTTTGATTGGCGAGCACCATCACTGACGGCATGCTCAATCAGTTTTACTGCGTTCTGTCGATCCGGAAGGGAAACTAATCGTCCTCTGGCTCCCCCCAGATCTCTTGGGCCTTTTTTGTGAGTACCAGCAAGGCAGCAGTCTCTGCTAACGCCTTGTCCTTGCGCTTGAGTTCGCGTTCCAGTTTTTTAATCGTTTGCTTGTCTTTTTTGTGTTCGTCCAGCTAATCCCGCACTTTCAATTACAACCAGTAATCACAAGGGATTCAGCAGCGTAGAAAATTGAAGCATTCGCAGACTTTTGCGTCTAATTTTGGGGGATAGACGACCGTAATCAGTTATTCAGAGCCATGCCTGATCATAAACCACGAAAGCATCTGTGCCTCGACAGCATGATCCAGATGATCTACGACAGCTTCGACAGCATTCCAGACCACCGCCCAAACCGCCGTAAAGACAAGATTTCATTGCTGGACACCTTGATGTCGGCTTTCGCTATGATGCACCTCAAGTACCCATCCTTGCTGGAGTTTGACCGTGAGCGGGAAACTGTTAACTCCGCTTTAATATGACCTTCTTCCACCGGTTTGAGATGACCCGTTTTCAGCAATACTTTTGACCCGCTTTCAACGGTTAAGTTCACTGTGTTTTCAGGTTTATTTCTTGGCAGAAGTGCCTTTCAGTAATCCAGCTTTGCGCTTCTCTTTCAGGCGGTAACTCTCACCTTTGATATTGAGAGTTGTCGCATGATGCAGTAGCCGATCCAAGATCGCAGTGGCTATGGCTTGATCGCCAAAGATCTCGCCCCAGTCGACAAAGCTCTTATTCGAGGTCAGGATGATACTTGCCTTTTCGTAACGGCGAGTCACGAGTCGGAAGAAAAGGCTGGCTTCATCCTGATCCATAGGAAGGTAGCCAATTTCATCCAGTACCAGCAGCTTTGGGTACATCAGTTGCTGCATCTGTCTTTCAAGCCGGTTCTCCTGCAACGCTTTTTTCAGCGTAGTCATCAGCTTGTCGAGGCTCATGAACATAACCCGATGTCCGGCTTCTGCTGCCTTAACAGCCAGAGCTATTGCCAGATGTGTTTTACCAACACCTGGCGGTCCGAGTAATACGACATTTTCAGCACGATCAACAAAACCAAGACCGGAGAGTTCCCGAACCACTTTTCGGTCAACGGTCGGCTGAAAGCTGTAGTCAAACTGCTCTAATGTTTTTAGCCATGGTAACCGGGCTTGCTTTAGACGACTCTCAAGCCCTTTCTGGTGACGGCCAGCCCACTCAGTAGAAAGCACTTCTACCAGGAACTCCCGGTAATTCAGGTCTTTCTTGCTGGCTTGCTCACACAGGGTATCAAGGTTGTCAGCCAGGTGGTCAAGCTTAAGGCGATTGACCAGTGTCGTTAACTGTTCCATCACACCACCTCCTCATAATGGCTGAGGTCACGGGTTTCAACCTTGATCTCGTCATACAGGGCACGGTGGTGGGTGGCGTCGAGTACCCAGCGGTTCTTTGCGTCAACCAGCAGATGGCTGGCAACGAGGGTATCGTCCGGGCCATAAACCCGTAGCTGCCGGTCAAGTCCCATGCGGATACTGACTTGCTGACCAACCAAAGTACTGGGAACACTGTAGCGATTCGTCTTAAAATTAATGTAACCATCAACCGGCACACGTCGTGTTTCCCGGTAGCTGGTGTCATAACGAATATCCGGTAGCTTTTGAAGGTGCGGCTGTTCTTTAGCAAAGCGGTCAGCCACTTTTTCTTTCAGAGTGTCATGATGGCGTTCATCTGCTACGTTGGTCAGCCAGTCTCCCAGTTGCTGGTTCAAGTGCTCAAGGCTTTCAAAGCTGCGATAGCGCTGGAAGAAGTTTTCTTTTACGTAGCGCACCATACGCTCGGTTTTTCCCTTGGTCTGTGCTCTGTAGGGTTTGCAGGCTTTAGGCTGAAACTCGTAGTGTCGAGACAACAACAGAAAACCTTCATTAAACTTCACCTGTCCGTTACCAGGATGCTCCAGAACTGCAGCCTTCTGGTTATCAACCAGTACCTGCGCACTTGAACCCCCGAACCACTCGAACGCCCGGATCAGGCTTTCATAAGTGTGTTCCGCATCATTGCTGTAAGCAGCAAAGGCATAGAAGCGGCGTGAGTAGCCCAGAACATTAACGGAGACATAAACTTTGCGAAGCTCACCTCCAACTTCGATCTGCAGTTCTCCCCAGTCGTGCTGCAACTGGTGACCGGGAGCCGTTTCATAACGGGTGGTCGCCTTGCTTTCACGCAGGGTGCGTTTAGGGTGGATATAGTCCCGTAAAATGGTGATGCCACCGGCATATCCCTGCCCTTTGATTTCGGCAAATATGACCTCGGCATTCCAGACATTCTCAGCCAGTAACGCGTCAATGACGGATTTGAAATCATCAAGCTTACTCTGGCGAACACCGGATTTGCGTCTGGGTGGTGGCCCTTGCCTTTGCAGGGCTCTCTTGACGGTACTGACAGAGCAACCTCTCTGGCAGGCAATGTCCTCAAGATAGCAGCCTTTGTCTCTGGCTTGCTTTATCATAAGGTAGTCCTCTCGGTTGATCATGGCTCCTTTTCCTGAGTGCTGATAACACTATGGGATTCGGCCATGAAGTGGTAAATCGAGAGGTCATTTCAAACCGGTGATTTGGGGTCATTTATTGGCGGAGGTAACAAAACCGAAGAACTCAAGTTCAACTTGAAGCATCTATACCGGGTTCAAGGCAGGATACCCTGTGACACTTACATGCGCTCCACCCTTGATCCTGTAGATCCAGGGGCAATGAGAGAACCTTTCAAGCTGCTGTTCAATGAAGTACAGCGGGGTGGAGGGCTCAAGGGCTTCCGCTTTTCTTGCGCCGGCCTGAAGGATCATTACCTGTTAGCCATTGATGGGACAGGGCTTTACTACTCCGGCAAGTGCCGCTGTCAGGAGTGCTGTATAAAAAATGAAGGTAAGGCCAATGAAGCTTACTATCACCAGATGCTGGCCGCCTGCATTGTCCATCCTGACAGAGAAACCGTATTGCCTCTGGCCCCCGAGCCCATTGTTCACCAAGATGGCACAACCAAGAATGACTGTGAAAAAAATGCCCTCAAACGTCTCCTTTCAGACATCAAGCGAGATCACCCACAATTGAAGCTGGTTATTGTGCTGGACGGTCTCTACGCTGATGGCCCGACAGTTCGACTGATAAGAAGTTATGGGTGGCACTACATCATTGTTGCCAAAGATGGCAATCACACTTCGATGATTGAGGCTATGGATGCGCTGGATCAGAAGGGCGATGTCAAACGATTTGAGATGACTGACGGCAACGGTGCCAAACACTGGTGCCGTTATGCCAATGGGGTTCCCCTGAACAAGACTGAACCGGTTGAAATCGTCAATGTGCTTGATTACGTCGAAACAGACAAGAAAGGCAAACGGCACACCTGGGGCTGGATAACCGACATCCCGTTAACCGAAGAAACTGTACTCCCCACAGCCGAAGGAGGAAGATGTCGTTGGCACATAGAAAATGAAACCTTCAATACCCTGAAGAACCAAGGCTACGAACTTGAACACAACTATGGTCACGGTGAGCAGCACCTGGCAACCAATCTGGCTTACCTGACCTTCCTGGCTTTCCTGGTGGATCAAATACAGCAACTATGTTGCCCGGTCTTCCAGAAAGCCCTGAAACTAAGGGCGCGTGGAACACGCACCTATCTCTGGAAATTGATTCTGCGTTACTTTCTTTCCTGGCTGATTGAGAGTTGGGAGGAGATGTTCCAAGCGATCATTCACGGTACTGCTGCAAGAAAGATCCAGTTCGACACATCATAGCGATCATCGTAGCCGGGGTTTCAGGGTAAACAAACTGGAAAAGGAGCACGAAAAGCGTGAGGCAGTTTTTATGCGCTCATCAATTATCTGTACGACCAATCAGTTTTAATACGACTTAAGGCGTATGTTGTGCGGGATTAGCTGGTGTTCGTCAGACAGCTTTTTACGCTGACTCGACTGACTTTCAGGTTGTGCCGGGCTACGATTGATAAAGCCTTCTTTCCACTGTTGGATTTGTTCAGCAAACATGCCTTTCTTACGACAGTATTCAGCCAGTTCAGCTTGATTTAATGCCGCTGTTTCAATGATGACAGCTAACTGATTTTCAGGTGTCCATAGGTCTGGATTTTTACCGTTGCCAGGCACGGGCACTCCTTGCGATAACGCTTTTTTTCGCCAACTGTATAGAGTCCAGTTAGAGATACCTGTTTCACGAACCAACTGCGATACAGGCGTATTATTAGGTGGCATCATCTTCTGAATGACGGACTGCTTCAACTCTTCTGAATAGCTGGCCATTGATTGCTCACTGACCGCCCCCTGTGAGATTTTTAAAAATCAGAAGAGGTGACAACTATGCTGACACAGGGGGGAAGATTAAAAGGAGCTCCGGGCAGAGGAACTCTCGAAAAAGACAAGCCTCCCGTTCTGGGAATGATTCAGCGAGGAGGTCAGGTCATTATCAACATGCTGGATAATGTTCGAAAAGCCACCATAAAGCCTTTCATTACGAAGCATGTAGCCAAGGGAACCCAAACTTACACTGATGAATACAGCATTTACAACTCCCTTGAAGAGTGGGGTTACAAGCATAAATCTGTCTGTCATGGTAAAAGCGAGTACGCCCGGGATGATGACAAGGATGGTATTTATGAAGTACACGTAAACACCATGGAAGGCTTCTGGTCATTGCTCCGTTCATGGCTCAGACCTCACAGGGGGATTTCTCAGGAAAGCTTACCTTTGTACCTCGGCTTCTTTGAGTTCGTTCATAACGCCGGAATCCGGGGTAAAGGGTTACTTCAACCATTAATCAGCTTGCTGGTTACGTAGCAGTCTGGAATCCGATAAGAGCCACCAAAGATTTCACTGATTATGTATCCACCTAAAGCATGGCAAGATGATTTATGTCGTCGGATTGTTTTCTCGGAAAGATTTGATTTTTTAAGCGCTGTTAAGAAGTCTTTAAAGATAGACGTTAGTTCTTTCGATAGTTTTTCATCGTCTTCAGAACAATTCCACTCTCTTGGCCATTCGGAATATTTTTCCATGACAATTATTCCTAAAATGCTATATCTTTAAGTTCTTTCATAGGCAGGTGTGAATATTGGTTGAAAACTTTCAGAGAGAGTTTTGCATAATTTGTAGCTTTGCCCTCACCTCCGATTGCTTTGAAATTACCTATTCGATAATTCACACTGCCCGTGGAAACTCCTATGGTATCAGCAATTTCCTGTTTGTTCATGGGAGAGTGATCGAATCCAAATTTATAGACAAACATGATCTTTAAATCATCTTTTTCAGTCCAAACATGTTTTGTCAATTTTTACTCCTTAGCACATAACGCCGTTTTCAGAGGCAGCCGAAGGCTGTCCGTTGGAAAACTTTGTTAGTTTCGAACTACGGAGTGAAAATGATAATCATACAAAATGTGTCATCTGAAGATGCGCCCAGCACAGGGCTGAACGATTACGAACTGCGTATTAACCATAAGCTGATTTGTACGTTCAAGCATGAAAGATAATACGATGGACTGGCTCAATGTTTACGTGATGCTGCTAATGCTGTCGAGAAAGCAAAGCTAGATCAGATAGAAAAACTAATGGAGCTTGCTAGAAACTAACGCCGTTTTCACCTGCCGCTGCTTGCAGCGGTCTGGTGGAAAACTTTGTTAGCTGCCATTGGAGGATCAAGATGAAATGCAATAAATGTAAGAGCCAAGACACCACAATTATTTCCGCAAACCAAAGCGAACTATCCATTGGTTGTAACGAATGCGGTCACGCCTTTAAAGCCTCTACCCCAAAGACTGAATCAAAAGTGAACGGGCAAACAGTATTTTACGTGATTAAATTTGTATCAAATGGTAAATATTTCGACGGATATTACGGGGGCGATGGGAGCATTCATAGCGACGAACAAATTGTTGCTGATTTTGATATGCCTTATGTTCACGACCCCGAGCATGCCACTGAAATTGTGGTAGGTATAGATGTTCGACCCACGGTTGAGCAAGTAAATCAAATACTCGGACTTATTGAGGGCAGCTAACGCCAAATTCAGAGGCTGCGCCGGAGGTGCAGTCCGCTGGAATTTATTGTTATACGGCGATTTGCACAGAGGTTGAGTTATGGAAGAAAAGCACTGCAACAAATGTAATGAAGACTGGCCTACAACAACCGGGTGCTCTCTCAATTTGATAGTTGATTCAAAAATCAACTATCATCCTGCCTGACATAAAGCTAGACCAAAGTTGATTCCAACGCCCTTTACTCTGGATCAAAGACCTCGTTTCAAGAAGAACTTCTGCACCTGCTGGTTTCCACCTCATACCTGAACCACACAGCCGTTGTTTGACCAATGTCTTACAAGCAGCTTCTGTCACTCCAGAGCCTATCGGCCAGTTATGTTTCAGGGCTTGATGGTATTTCATCAAATGATGGTTGTTCGTAAAATAGGTCACCGCCTTGTAACGCTTCTCTATCAGTGCAGTAGTCTTTTTCGGGAGTTCGGCAGATTCAATTTCTTTCAGTATTTTTTTGGCTGCCCCTCGCTTGTTTTTCAGGTTGTGGAGCTTGTCTTCAAGCCACTGCTTTCTCTTGGCTTTACTGCTCGGAAACAACGCTTCTGCTACTCCTCCCAGATACTCTGAGGCATGAAAAAAATCGAGTATTTGAGCTGAGGTATGCTGCTTCAGGTATCGCCAGTTTTCTTTAGCTCCATCGGCTACGCCAATGTATGTTGCTTGCGGATAGAGACGTTTGAGATCCGCAATCTCATCGTCCAGCTTGTTCATAAAGCTTTGTTTACCATATTCAGGCGAACTGGCGGTGTAGATTGTGTGAAGTCTGTCGCCATTGGCAGAATAAAGGCTTAAGGTTCCACACATGGCTTCTCGCCAGCCTTCTTCGCAAAGCAGCATGCAGGTGCCATCAAGTCCTATAGCAATGGTTTCCACTGCCTCTGGTAACGGCGGTAAATCATAACGAGTCTTTTTTTGATCTTCAATTAATGCACCGACCCTGTCGGATAAGTGCTTGATATAGGAGTTTGACAACACTCTTTGATGGTTGGTTTCAAAATCTTCTTTTACTGCGGGAGCAGGCATCTGGCTGTACTTCCAGGCGAGAGTTTTTGCAAATTTGGGCGTAGCTGAGCCAACAATCCCAGAGTGATAATCAAGCGGAGCCAGAGTGACTCCACCTCTGACACCCTGATAGACAGAGCGTTCCATGGGCACGCATCCGTAAAGGGTTTCGTAGTGCTTTAGCACTTTCCCCTTATAGCTCCATTTTTGCTGGTTAAGGACAATAGGTTCGTTGTTGGGTGGTTCAAACAACTTTAATAATTCTTGAGTGCCAAGTACTCCTGCCTCATTCAACGCTCGCTGCAATCCATCTTCAAGACTCAGCATGTTGTTAGATTCAATGGGTACTTCAATTTGCAGTACGATAGTTTTTGACTGACGGGCAATGACGGATGCAGGCATGATGGCAGGATTTAGCGATAATAAGTTGTCTTCATAATAGTCGCTTAAAATGCGTACTTTTGTTTCAATCAGTCAGAGAGAGCACCCCAACAACCGAGTTCTTTTTCAGGAATATACCCAAGTGAATTCAAGATGCAGGATTTAGCCTCTGAAAACTATCGTTAATTCTGCTGACTAACGAAGCACCAATTTCAGGTAACGTAACGTCCAGAAAATGATTAATCTTTTCTCGAAATTCTTTAGCCTTGGCAAAGTATTCATTATTCCGAGCATATTCATTCATCACCTTCCATAATCGCTCAATCGGGTTCAGATTTGGGCTGTAAGGTGGTAGGTAATGTAGTTTTATACCCAATTTTTCCGCCTCCTCTACCACCTCTTTTGAACGATGATAACCAGCACCGTCAAGCACTATATGGATGACTGTCATGGATGCGTAGGATGCCCGAACTGTTCTGAAAAACTTGATAATCGCTTCGCCGTTGACGGTCTTGAACTGATCGAAAACAGCGGCAGATAGATTGTTCAGTTCAATGGCGCCAACAATGTTTAATCGGGTACGGCTCCCCGTCGTGTTGATGATCTTATCAACCCCTTTGCGAATCCATCCTGAAGTGATTTTGGTGGCCTGTGTTGGATGAACTGCATCCATGAACAGCAACACTTCATCCTCTGGTAATGAGGCCTTCAGGGCATCATAGTGTTTGACAAATTCAGCTTGTTTGTCAGCATCAGCCTTGTGCGGAACGCCTTTTGGTTTTTTATAGGTAAAGCCTTTCTGATGCAGCCACTTGTTCAGACCTGATACGGTGTATTTGATGTCCCAGCGATCAGAAATGTAGGCGACGATCTGATGCGTATGAGCATAGGTGTGTTCAGAAATATGCTCGATTAGCTGCCGGGTTTGTTCATCATTCAAATAGCTTTCGCTACCACCGTTGTCAGGCTTGAGTTTTTCCTTTTTCAGATAGTCATCAAGGTGGCGACAAATAGTGAATTCACTTTTTCTCAAGGCTTGTGCGATAGAAGACGGAGTCCAACCTTCAGATCTGAGCAAAACTGCTTTTATACGGTCACACTCTCGGGCATCCTGCGACTTTTTATGGCGGGATTCCAGAGCTGCTTTTTGCTGATCAGTCAAAATGATTTTAGGCATGAGCGAAGGATGTTAAAAAAGTACTGAAAAATCAAGCATCTTCAATGGTCACGGGTATAAAAATTCACCGGATGGTTTTCGTCATTGCTGTAAAGCTTGTTATTCAGAAACTCCATCTGTGATTAAAAGAAAAAACGCATCGAGGGTGAGTAATGAAAAGCTGTGAATCAGGTTGTGGTGGCGTGGTAAAAGTATTTGGCTGCAAGTGGTGTCCCGATTGTTATCCCAATTTCAGTCGAGGTCAGACTTTAGGAGAAAGAGCTTTTTCTGTCATTGCTGGTAAATATGAAGATTATGGAGAGAACATCAAATTCGCCAGTGATGTAATGACCTTGCCGGAAGCTGAAGCGCAACTGAAAAAGGTTAATGATTATCCGTTTGCTCGGATTGAATACACTGAACCAAGTCAAGCCGTATAACGCCTGGTTCAGCCGCGCCGCCGACGGCGGCGTCGGGTGGAGGGGCGCAGCCCCGGAACGAACTGGAACCATTTGTTATGTTGATTCTCTATTATTTGGTAATAACATTTCCCTAATTTGCGTCTTTAACTTTATGCGAACAGGTGTTGTAGTTACTTTCCAAATCATTTTTGAATCGTGATCGAATTTATCAAAATCAAGAGGTAGATTATGTTTTGTCAACTGCTTTTGATTGAATAAATCACTTGATATACTATACATTTCTTGAACTAGATGATGCTGATCTTGAAACTGCTTATTAATAGACCTTAGTGCTTTTTTAATTTCAGACTCAATATTTTCATCTATATAAATTGCATTATTCTCTAAAACAATATACGCATTGCTAATGGGTGTGCTGCCTAATTAATGTACTGGAGGAAGGTTGTGTGTGACAGGGAATCCGTAACGGCTCATTTTTGACCAAAATGCATTCCAGGATCCGGATGTGCAAACCAGTGCCCTTAACGTCAGCAACATCGATGCTCCCTGCTCCTTCCAGCGCATTCCTGAACGGCACATTCTCTGTTTCACCAATGTTTTACAGCCTGCTTCAGTCACTCCCGAACCTATCGGCAAGTTCTGCTCTCTCGCTTGCGGATAAATCATCTGATGCCAATGATTTTTGAAATACGTTCTGGCACTGATTAACTTTTCCAGAGACGCAGTACGGTTGTTGCCTGGCTTTGCACTATCAAGCTCTTCCTGAAGTCTTTTGGCTGCACCCTTTTCATGTTTCAAGTCGTGTAGTTTCTGCTTCAACCATGCATGCCTCTCCTGTGATGCTTTTTTGCCGGGATAAAGAGCCTCAGCAGCCCCGGCAACATATTCAGAGACATGGTAAAAGTCCAGCACCTGCACGGTTGTAAAGGGCTCTAAAAAAGTCCAGTTATCCGCTGCTCCGTCAGCAATTCCCACATAAACTGCATCAGGATATCGCGCTTTAACCTTGTTGATTTCTCTTGAAAATCTGCTTTTAAAGGTTCCCTTGCCGTATTCTGGTGCCTCTGCACAATAGATGGTATGGAGCCGCTCCCCTTCGTCATCATAAAGGCTTATCGTGCCACACATGGCTTCACGATAGCCTTCGTAATAAAGAAGGTTGGCTCCATCAAGGCCGATGCCTATTGTTTTTACTGCCTTAGGCAAATCGGGTATGTCGTATGCCCATTTTTCTTCTTTTGCCTGAGCGATGCTTGCTACGACATCAGCCAGATCTCTAAGCGTCGAACGACTACTCTTGCGGCCATGGTTTTGTAGTAAGTCTTCTTCTACCTGGGGAGCAGCCATTTGTGCATATTTCCAACTGACGAGCCGGGCAAAAGCAGGAGTCGAGTTGACAATGATTCGCGCATTCTGATCCAGGGGACAAAAGGTTTCACCACCCTGACTGCTTTGATATACATAGCGTGCCAACTTAACGGAACCCCATGAAGTTTCATACACTTTGGGTTCTTTTTTGTGCTTGCTGCTCATGGTAATCCCGCCTACTTTTATAGGCGAACCATCGGTGTCCATGGCTTCAAGCTGTTTTTCTACCCCAAGCACGCCTGCTTCGTTGAGGCTACCCTGAAGAGCAGTCTCAAAGTCAAGCATTGAGTCACCATGCTGGATGGTAATCAGGATCTGCGTTTCGTTGTTTTCTGAAGAGATAACTTGAGCGGGCATATGGTGAAGGCTGTAAGATTTTCAATATCTTAAAATAGACAGAAAATGTTGTTTCTTCCTACATTAATTACCGCTTACACCCGAATTTGGTAACGACCACACTACATACAGACCATCTGATAATTGGGCGCAAGGTGGACTATTACTGGAAAAGTACGAAGTGTTACTGGATATAGTTACCGTGAATGAACAGAGACTTTGGCAAGCGATGAAATTTAATGGCTGCACAGTGAGCATTAAAGTAGCAGACACACCATTAATAGCTGTAATGCTTGCCATTATTGCTGGACACAACCAAGACAGCTAACGCCGTTTTCAGAGGCGTGCCATAGGCACGTCCGCTAGAAAACTTTGGTAGGTTCACGAATTGCACAAGGCCGGAGAAAAATAATGCCAAGATTTACAAAGAAGCCAAGTGACCATAACAGCCGTACAATTCAATGGTTCATCAACTCATGCAGGGCAAATTGAAAACTGGATGAATGGTGGGGAAGAACCACCGGAAGATTCGATTCACACCAGAGACATAGGCTTTCTCCATATTGAAACACTCGAAGGAACTATGGAAGCATCACCGAGCGACTGGATAATCAAAGGTGTTAATGGAGAGTTTTACCCCTGCAAACGAGACATTTTTGAAAAGACGTATGAACCCGCTGAGTGAACATACCGCCTGCTTCAGCCGCGCCGCCGACGGCGGCGTCGGGTGGCGAAGCCACGAACTGGAAGCATTTGTTAGGCTTCGTTGCTACATCTATGCTTTGTGTTTATGGCGGAAACTCAAGCATAGATAAATGAAATATGCAAAAATCATTATCATAAAGTTATTGATATGTACCAGTCTTATATCAACTAATGCAGGATCATATTTCTTTAAGTATTTAAGTGTTGAAGAATTCTATGAATGGACAGAATTTTTAGCAATACCTGGAACTATTAGTGAGACAATAGACTACTTTGATAATCACGGTGTTGATTTTACTGTCGAAATAACAATTCGCCATTCTAAAGAATTTGCTTGTTTTAACATTAGTACTTATGGATTGGATTTGCATATGCCTGAAAATAGATGCATCAGCAGCAATAATGTATCCAATAAACCACTTGAGTTTATTGAGTCAATGACTCCAATGGTAACTACTTTACCATCTTTTGATTTAAGTTTAATTAATGGTGGTTATGGTATTTTCAACTTGGAGGCTAGTGAGTCAATTTTAATTGGCAGACCGTTATTAACGTCATTAAAGATACGAAGTTTATTTAGTTGGCTCCCATTTCTTAATAGATATTTTTATGTTAGAGCTTTACATAACCGGCAAGTTGAATTCATATCTTATATTTCAAGACAGCTTTCTAACCAGTTGATTTTCCGGTTGCATCAAGAGCAAATATGGCTAAATCATAATTCTGGCAATCAAGGATTAATGACATTATATACAGGTTATAGTGAAAGTTTGCGGATACTTTTTCAGGTTCTAATAAATGAACAAGGATATATAAGAGCTTTTTGCCTCAATATTAATCGAACATTATTGTCATTTTGGAGGAGAGAAGCCTAACGCCTGCTTCAGCCGCGCCGCCAACGGCGGCGTCGGGTGGAGGCGCGAAGCGCCGGAACGAACTGGAAGCATTTGTTATGTGGAATGGAGTAAGAAGCATAGTGAACATTTGTAGTGTTACTGAGTGCGACAAAGTAGTTTTAGCCAGAGGCTTGTGTGCAAAACATTATCGTCGCTGGCAACGTCATGGTGATGTGTTCACTATTAATAAATTACCAAATGGAACTTATGATCCTGTCTGTGAGATTGAGGGGTGTAACAGAAAAACGCATTCCAATGGTTTATGCGCTACGCACCAAGCACGATTAAAGAAAATCGGCAGTCTTGCAACTAACCACCCAAAAAAACCATACAGAGGTTGTAAAGTAGAAGGGTGTATGGGGACGCATTATGCAAAAGATTTATGCCGCAAACACTATAGACGCATGACTCCACATAACGCCTGCTTCAGCCGTGTGCCGTAGGCACATCGGGTGAGCGCAGCGAACGAACTGGAAGCATTTGTTAGCTGACGATTAGTAAGGAGCTTTTGATGGTAAATGACAATGATTTAAAACCATGTCCACTCTGTAATGGGAAGGCTCGTTATCAGGTAGGTGGAGAACTCTATACAATTGGTTGTATCGGCTGTCTTATTGAAACAGACACATACGACGACCCAGAACTTCTTGCCGTAGATTGGAATAGCAGACCAGAAGTTGATGACCTAAAACGTTTACTGTCTGAGTGTAAGCATAGGTTCAAATCATATCAGATGGATGTGGATATGAGTCCACCTGATCATCACAGGGATTTTATGAGGCGGATTGAAGCCGCTTTAGACAGCTAACGCCTGTTTCAGCCGCCGAACGAAGTGAGGTCGGGTGAGCGCAGCGAACGAACTGGAAGCATTTGTTAGGTGCTTTGGCACGATGCCTGAAAATTAACGGAAAAAATTATGTTTGATCTTGATCTTGAACCCGTCGAAGAAGCATCTATCAATGAGGATGCCGCTAAAATCATTATGCAACTTGAAGCATGGTTTGAGTCTCGAACTGACAAACTTCAGGAGATTGCCAGAAGTCAGCCAGACACAGTAAGGATCAATGACTTTGAAAACAGCGACCCTGATTTTATCAATGGTTTTAAAGCTGGACTCATTGCAGCAGTGGAAGTTATGGGAAAATTCCCTGTAAACGTGGAGTAGCGGGAGGCACATAACGCCTGCTTCAGCCGCGCCGCCGCAGGCGGCGTCGGGTGGAGGGGCGTAGCCCCGGAACGAACTGGAAGCATTTGTTATGTGTAACTTTAACTCTTGACTCTCCGAACCTTGAAGCGAAGATTCGTTTTTAATTTATCAGTTTGAGTTTTCCTGAAATCAGAAAGATAGATCTCTCTGTGTTGCATTGAAGATCTTTCAAGATTATTTTGAGAACAAAACTCTTCCATTATTTTAAATGTTTCAGGTTCATTATCAAAGCTACCAACATGAAGCATTTGAACACACTGCCCATCTTCTAGTGAGATAAATTGAAGATCACGAATAAGAGGATTGTCCTTTTTTTTTGATGCTCTTTCTATTGCTTCGGATGCAAATTCTTTTGTTACAAAGCTAGGCTGCCTTATCATCAGAGTGTAGATAAGAGCATCTTTGTTCAAAACCCCATTAACTTTTTGTTTTTCATCATCTGATATATCCCAAATACCTTCAAGTGGATAAACAGTATATTCAAAAAAGTCACTTAGGGAAAAGCCGGATTTATGTGACATTCTCACGGAATAGGATGCTGCATATAATGCTTCAATATACTTAATAAAATAATCACTATTTGGATTTCCTTTTCCGTTAATTGCAAAATAGTTAAATTTTGGAATATCAATTAGCTGCGGTTTTGTTTTAGGTATATATAATTCTTTTTCTGATTTTCGCCATTCATTTTTCATTATTATTTACTCCTAATTATCTGGTTACACATAACGCCTGCTTCAGCCGTGTGCCGTAGGCACATCGGGTGAGCGCAGCGAACGAACTGGAAGCATTTGTTATGCGGACGACGGGAAGGAACCATGATTAACCCAATGTTTAAAGACAACTTCTTTGGTGGTGTCCAGCTCATACCTGACCCGTTTCAGAAAGAGTTTATTATTGAACCAGCAAAGAAGCATGAAAGAAAAAACTGGATGAAAGGTCGTCGTTATCATGGTCGCATCCAGAAGAAATGGAACAAGCGGTTCGGGATTAAAAAAGAACGGCAAATGTTTCAGATGGGTGATCGAATCTTTGCTCACCCGAACACAATCGAGTGGTTAAAACAGAACTTGGATAAGTACGCATAACGCCTGCTTCAGCCGCCGAGCCGGAGGCGAGGTCGGGTGGCGAAGCCACGAACTGGAAGCAATTGTTATGTTTTGGAGTATAAATACATGACGAACATGGAAAAAAGAACGGTCTTAAAAATCAGAGATAACCTTGTCAGCCTTTGCGTGTCGATAGTGATGATGTTCGGGTACTGGGTAGGATTGCTAATTGATGTAGTGCCACAACTGACTTTGATTATTGTCTTACCTGCATTCGTTATCTGGCAACTGTGCAATATTGCATTGACCAGTTACTACTTGAAACCTTCCATACTCGCAGCAAGGGAAGAAACATAACGCCTGCTTCAGCCGCGCCGCCAACGGCGGCGTCGGGTGGAGGCGCGAAGCGCCGGAACGAACTGGAAGCATTTGTTATGTTGAATGGAGTAAGAAGCATAGTGAACATTTGTAGTGTTACTGAGTGCGACAAAGTAGTTTTAGCCAGAGGCTTGTGTGCAAAACATTATCGTCGCTGGCAACGTCATGGTGATGTGTTCACTATTAATAAATTACCAAATGGAACTTATGATCCTGTCTGTGAGATTGAGGGGTGTAACAGAAAAACGCATTCCAATGGTTTATGCGCTACGCACCAAGCACGATTAAAGAAAATCGGCAGTCTTGCTGCATATTCCGGTCAAAATGAACACCTATTCCGGAAAGCGTGAACACCTCCGCTTCCCTAAGCATTGCCTCTCTTAATTTTTAGCTTGGGTGTTCACGATCATCCAGTTTTGCCCTTGTTTTTCTCATGGACTCTCCTTTGAGTTTTATCCGGTGGGCGTTGTGGGCCAGTCGATCCAGAATGGCGTCGGCCAGGGTGGCATCACCAATACTGTCATGCCACTTTGAGACCGGTAGTTGACTGGTTACGATGGTAGAACTGTGGTTATGACGGTCATCCATAATTTCTAGCAGGTCATTACGCTGGTTCTGGCTGAGTGGCTCCAATCCCCAGTCATCAAGGATCAGAAGGTCAACCCTGGCTAACTGTTTGAGTTGTTTACTGTAACTGCCATCACCATGGGCAATGGTCATTGCCTCCGGGTGCAATTAAAAGTGTTCCGAGAATGCTGAAATCATGATTTTTCGGAATTTTGTTCCGAGCATTTCTGCAGGGTTAGGGCTTTAAAAAATGGAAAACCTAACATGTCAGGAACACTTTTAATTGCACCCATTGCCTCCAGTAATCTTGACGTACGGAAATAGCGAGTACTCAGGCCTCGCAGACAGGCACCATGTCCGAAGGCACAGCTCAACCAGCTTTTCCCTGTGCCGCAAGGGCCGGTAATCAGGAGGTTCTGTTTTCGTCTGAGCCAGTCACAGGTGACCAGTGTCGCCATCTGTGATTTGGTAATGCCCCGTGGCTGCTCATAGTCAATGTCTTCCAGCGTGGCAGACAGTTTGAACCGGGCTGCCCTGAGCAGTCTGGCCAGCCGTTTGTTGCTGCGGTCAGCGTCTTCCTGGTCGACCAGCAGGGCCAGTCGTTCTTCGAAGCTGAGTCCTTCGTAAGTGCCGGGTTGCTCCTGTTGCAGGGCAAGGGCTTCGGCCATGCCGCTCAGTCGCAGGCTACGTAACCGGGTCATCGTTTGATTGATCATATCCTGCACCTCACTGGAAGAAGCCTGCGCCACGGATGTTTTCATGGCTGCGTGTAACCCGTTCATTGTCGCTTTCCTGTGGCAACTCAATGGGTACCTTGTCCAGCCCGGATTTCAGGATGGAGCGTACATTGCCTACCCGACGGCCTCCGGTTTTGATAGCCCGGTCGCAGGCGGCGTTCAGCCGCTGTTGTCCGTATTCACGCTCAAGGTTTAACAGTCCAAGGCAAGCCCGGTAAGCCTGCTCCTGGTGCTGCTTGCCGTCCAGTAACTGTCGGGTAAACCTCAGAACATCCGGCCCCAGCTTTTGCGCCCAGCGCAACAGCCGCCCCGGTGTCCACTGTTGCTGTTTCTGGTGGCGTTTCGGCATATGCTCCGGCTTGGTGGTGAAACCTCCGGCTGCGTATTGCCGGACATGGCTGGTGACCGGCTTGCCTTTGTAGAGGATCTGGACAGTATTATGGCTGCCACGGATTGCCACCTGCTCCCTGACCAGCTGGTGTGGCACGGAGTAGTAATGGCTGCTGAACTGCACGTGATAGTCAATGTTGACCCTGGCCATCTTGAACTCAAGGTACTCATAAGGCTGCCTGGGCAAGGGAGACAACGCAGGCCTGTCTAGCAACTCAAACTGGCTGCGCCGGCAACCGGGCAGCTGTTTGAATGGCCGGTGGTTCAGGTCTTCCAGCAGGCGTCGTATTTCCCAGTTCAGTTCTGACAGGGAGAAGAACGTTGTATGACGCAGACGCATTAAAATCCAGCGTTCCACCAGTTGTACACCGGCTTCTACCTTGGCCTTGTCTTTTGGCTTGTAAGGGCGTGCAGGCAGAATGGAGCAGCCGAAGTGTTCAGCCATGTGCTGGTAACTGCGGTTAATCTCCGGATCATAACGGCAGGCCTTGGTCACAGCACTGCGCAGGTTGTCCGGTACCAGCATTTCGGGAACTCCGCCAAAGAACTGGAACGCCCGGACCTGAGAACCAATAAAGTCTACCGAACCCTGGGTCCAGGTGGCTTCTGCGTAGGTATAATTGGACGCTCCCAACACCGCCACAAAGATCTGGGCAGGTGATGTCTCGCCCGTTTCCTTGCTGGCAATGGGAACAGTCAGCCCGGCGTAATCCACAAACAGCTTCTCGCCGCCCTTATGCTGTTGGCGCATAGAGCGTTTCTGCTTCTTGCACCACTCGTTGTAGCGGTGGCAGAACTGACTGTGGCTGTAGGCATTGTGGGGGTAAACTTCGCAGTACTCTTCCCAGAGCAGCTGTTTGGTCATGCCCTTACGCTTAAGGCTGCTGTGAACCTCCGTCCAGTCGGGTTCGATAAAGCCCTGGTGTTTGCGGTTTGATGTCTCAGGCGACAACCGGTTTATCAGGGCAGAGTCGTCCATATCGTCTGGCAAAGGCCAGGACAGCCCGGACTTTTCAAATAACTTCAGATACTTGCTGACCGCCCCGGTACTGACTCTGGCGCTGGCGGATATTTGCCGGGTAGACAGGTTGCACTCGTGGCGGAGTCGAAGGATTTCCCGAATTTTTCGCATTGATAGCCTCTTTTCCTTTGGCATGGCCGTTTTCCCTGTTGTTGTGGAATAAGGAAAAGCGGCACAAGTTGAATGAAATCAATGCTTAAGGAGAGGATTTTGGTTCTTTCCGGGGATGATTCCGGTGTCGTGAACACTTATTCCGGCTTCGTGAACGGTGATTCCGGAAATTCGCAAAAAGTGTTCACGATAAAGCGGAATGGGTGTTCACGGTTTTGCGGAAAGAGCGTTCACGATAAACCGGAGTGGGTGTTCACGGGAGGCCGGAATATGCACCGCTGCCGCTTGCGGCAGTCGGGTGGAGTGGCGAAGCCACGGAACGTACTTGATGCATTTGTTATGTTTGCGCCCATCATATAAACAAAAAACTAAATAGAGGTTGATATGAATAATGACGAAAATGAAAAACCAAATGCGCTTGAGCCAGAACACCTAACGTACCTTGATGAACTCAGGGAGTCCGGTGTAACCAATATGTTTGGTGCGAGCAGTTATCTTGAAGCTGAGTTTCCAGAGTTAGGAAGAAATGAAGCCAGAGATATTCTCATGTACTGGATGGCTACATTTGAAGACCCTCATTCGCCAGCAATTCCCGACAAATATACGCCTTAAGACGTATACCCTGCTGCAGGGTGAACCATTTTTCGGATTTGCAGCAAACAACCTTCAGCCCAAAGCTGACATTCTGGATGAATTTTTCGCTCAGACACAGGCTCACCCCGGCAGCTATGAAGTATCTGGAATAACAGAACGGATATTATGACCAACTCCTTCAGAGGTTCTTGAGATTATTGCCATAAAAAAGTCTCGCCAAGAGTCAATGAAAAACCACTGAAACAGGCTTCTCATATGCTCCCAAAGCGCTTTTTTAGAGTGGCTTGCCGTCCAGGCTTTCTGAAACAAGCAACACCCTAACTGTTCTATCTGATCAATAAGGAAGGCGGTAAACGTCAGGCAGGCAAAGTTTGTAGCCAAATGCTCCTTGCCGTGTCCGTAGTTGTGTTCGAGGTGGTAACCCTGTGTCTTGAGCGTGTTGAAGGTTTCATTTTCAATCTTCCATTTCGCACGGCCTCCGCGCATCACTCTGGTGACGCTGTCGTCAGTCAGTTGGATATCTGTTA
The DNA here is from genome assembly GCF_001583435.1 of Endozoicomonas montiporae CL-33. Lineage (NCBI taxonomy): Bacteria > Pseudomonadati > Pseudomonadota > Gammaproteobacteria > Oceanospirillales > Endozoicomonadaceae > Endozoicomonas > Endozoicomonas montiporae. The sequence continues at coordinate 1,591,563 of NZ_CP013251.1, forward strand.
CCCAGACATTGGTGTATTTCTCGCCTTGGGGCTAATCTCAACATATTCCAGATAGTTGACCAGAACATCCTTGTGACTCTTGTTGATGGGAACGTTGTTGACGTATCTGAACCAGTGCCGGTAGCCGTCCTCATCAACGTATTCATAACGGTTAACCTCACCCCTGGCATCCAGAGTATCAACCGCCTCAACCAATGACGCATGGTCGCTGTCCTTGGCCACCATAATGAAGCTGTACCCATAAGACTTGACCATTTTTATCGTCGGCCCATCTGAATACAGGTCATCAAATGTCAGTACCAGTTTTAGTTTGGGATGTTCTCTGTAGACGTTTTCCAGCAACCGCTTTAGTGCGGTTTTTTCGCAATCGTTTTTAGAAGCATTGACCTGCTTGGTAATAGGCTCTGGCATCAGAGGCAAGACCTCTTTTTGTCCGGGCTTGACCAGACATATAGCCAACAGTTGGTGGTAATACTGGGGGGTATCAGTATCGGCTTTTTTGATACAACATTCAGGGCAGCTAATCTTGCCTGAAGCGAAATGCCCTGTACCATCCACTGGAGCCAGATAGCCTTCTTCAAAATACTGAAACTTTTTTAGCCACTTCGAACTCTGGACGTAAGAGAAGAGTGACTTGAAAAATGGCCTGAAATGATCAGTTTCAATAGGGTCAAGTATCTCCCGCAGATGGGTGTCACTGGGAATACGCTGAACGCCGTACATCTGGCGCAGGTTGTGAACAACCCTTGGATTTTTACATTCATGCTCAAAGCTCAGAAGTGAAGGGCATTTCATGTGCATCACAGCCAGACCGGACATTATTGCATCAGAGAGAAGAATTTTTTCCTTGCAATTATTGGGACGATGATCAGGTATTAGGGATGCTTGCTGGCGAACAGTATTGATTAACCGATCGACCAAAATTTTGTCTTGCTTAGCAGGCATAGAAATACGACAGTGAATGAGTACTGCATGAAATTTAGCTCAAAGTTCAGGAATTTGCTTTTTTATGGGTCCTTCTCAGACCTTGGTACTGTTGGGCTGAATTAATTCGTCGGGAATTGCTGCTCATTCGCAGTGAGCAACATAACGCCGTTTTCAGAGGCGTGCCGTAGGCACGTCCGCTGGAAAACTTTGGTAGGTTCACGAATTGCACAAGGCCGGAGAAAAATAATGCCAAGATTTACAAAGAAGCCAGTGACCATAACAGCCGTACAATTCAATGGTTCATCAACTCATGCAGGGCAAATTGAAAACTGGATGAATGGTGGGGAAGAACCACCGGAAGATTCGATTCACACCAGAGACATAGGCTTTCTCCATATTGAAACACTCGAAGGAACTATGGAAGCATCACCGAGCGACTGGATAATCAAAGGTGTTAATGGAGAGTTTTACCCCTGCAAACGAGACATTTTTGAAAAGACGTATGAACCCGCTGAGTGAACATACCGCCTGGTTCAACCGCGCCGCCGACGGCGGCGTCGGGTGGAGGGGCGAAGCCCCGGAACGAATTGGAACCATTTGTTAGCTTCTGGTTATATCCGAGCTGGCAAAACTTTTGTTGTGATACTGAGATCTTCAGTTAAAGGCATATAGCTTACAACCGTTTGCTCTTTTGTGGCTTCTTCAATAGTAAGCCCTCTCATAACGATGCGACCAGCACCTTTGCAACTTTAATACCTGTTCCAACTAGTTCGATACCCTCACCACCGATGGTTTGGAAGTTGGTTAACTTAGGGGTTTTGAATTGCTCTGGCTCTATAAGAATGCCTGTAGTAGAACCGTATGATTCTAAGTATTCAATACCAAAATAATGTTCACTATTTTCAGTTATACGTCCTAACCCGAATATTTCATAAAAGGAGGCAAGTTCCGCCCAATCACTTGATATAATTGGGTCGACCAAAAGAAAGCTTCGGAAGAAGCAAACCGGAACTTGCCATGCCCAAATCTACACAAGAACAGCTTCGTTTTCATCCCTCAAATGGAAAAACCATCCGGGCAGACTTCAATGGTGGGGAGTTATCTTCTGACTTTGGCACTCTGCTGCTACGGGAAACCATTCTGCAGAGCGGTCTTATCTGCAAAATGACTGATGCCATCAATGACAGACGCCATCAATCCTATATCGACCACTCCCTGAAAGAACTTCTGGTTCAGCGGGTTCTGCAAATGGCCTGCGGCTATGAAGATGCCAACGACAGTAACCGTTTGCGTAAAGACCCTATGTTCAAACTGGCCACTGGTCGCAATCCGTTGGACAGCGATAACCATCTCGCATCAGCGCCCACTTTTACCCGGCTGGGACAATCTATGACCCGCTCCGACATTTACAGGATGGCTGAAGCATTTGTGCATCACTTTATCAGCAGTTACAAGCTGCCACCTCCGGTGATCGTTATCGATCTTGATCATACACCGGCCATTACTCATGGTGGCCAGCAGATGAACCTGTTTAATGCCAAATATCAGGACTACTGCTACTTGCCCCTGATGATTTTTGAGGGACTCAGCGGCAAGCTGATTACGGCGATTCTTCGTCCGGGGAAAACCCCAACGGGCAAGGAAAATGCAGCCATTCTCGAACGGGTCATTCGGCTGCTTCGGAAAAAGTGGCCGAAAACCCATCTACTGGTTCGGGGAGACAGCCACTTCGCTCAACCAGAGTTAATGTGGGTGGTTCAGAATGCCCCTCATTCGGATTATGTCCTGGGCAAAGGTGCAGGCCACAAAACGGCTTTGCGGCCAAAAGCCAAAGAGTTGTTGGATGAAGCGCGTCAAGCTCTGAAGGTCAAGACTGAGCTGGCAAGACTGAACAACATGCCAGAACCTGATCGGCTCAGACTTTACGGGGAAGCAGAATACCAGGCCAAGAGCTGGAAAGGTCTCGATACCCGGATAATTTACAAGGCGGAGGTCAACCAAAAAGGCGACAACCCTCGTTTCATTGTGACGTCGATGAAGGAAGCTTCTCCAGAGGTAATTTATGAAGAGCTTTACTGTCCAAGAGGACAGGATGAGAACTTCATCAAACATCTGAAAAGTGATCTGTCCGGCGACAGATTGTCCGATCAGGGCTTTTTGGCTAACCATTTGAGAATGTTTTATGCCTGTGCCGCTTATGTTTTGCACTATGAGTTAAGAACCAAGACTTTGAAAGGTACGGAGCTGGAAAAAGCGCAGCCATCAACGGTGATCATGAAGCTCTGTAAAGTTGCAGTCAAAGTGGTTGAATATAAAGACCGAATTAAACTTCATCTGCCGCGTAGCTGCCCATTCAAGAGGCTTTTGCAGCATGTGACAGAAGTCTTTTACCAGATGCCGATACTTCGACCGGGGTAGCAACTTTCATAAGACTCAATCAAGGTACATAGCAACCAGATGAAAGAGCCTTGGGGCTTTCCGTTATCCTGAAATAGCAGGATTCGTTGATTAGCGTCTAATCTGTAAGCAAGTATGGGCTGCAATGTCTTTCACATGGTTAACAGAGCAGCAGGCTTGCGGAAAAGTCCAAAATTAAGAGGATGGGATGGTAGTTGCTGCTTGTTTATGAAATATCCGGGCTAATGAAAATGAACCGTTTTTACATGACAAATGACAACCATCAATTTTTATATCTAATGTTACGATCTCAATTTCATGAGGAGGATTTACCTTCAGTTTTAATGCTATTTTCCTTGGTTCACTTCTAATCGTAAGCTCGCTACCTGAAAATTCAACATCCCAATAATCTGTTGAACCTTTCCATTCATTGTTCTCTATTCTGAAAATTTCATTTCCATGTTCATCACTGAAAACGCCACTAATACTATGATGGACCCCATAAACTGGACAGGTAGCTAAGTTAAGTTTTCTGGCTGTAAGATGACCCTGCAGGAGGGAATCATGACAGCAAAAAGAAAACGACATAAGCCCGAATTTAAGGCACAGGTAGCACTCGAAGCCTACAAGGGCGAAAAGACCATAAACCAGCTGGCAAGCGAACACGAAGTTGCAGCCGTTCAGGTTAGCCAGTGGAAGCGACAGCTACTCCAGGGGGTTCCAGAAGTCTTCGGCAGGGCACGGCCAGAGGTAGATCCAGATGTGCTCACTGCCCCCCTGTATCAGGAGATCGGACGGCTTAAAATGGAGCTGGACTGGTTGAAAAAAAAATCTGGCAATGTCCATTGATGACAAACGGAGATGCATAGACCCGGATCACTCGAAGATCAGCATTCAGCGCCAATGTGAACTGGTTGGGTTAAGCAGGTCAAGCTGGTATTACCAAGCTTCTCCAGCTTTGGAAAGCCCTGAGAATCTGAATCTGATGAGGCTCATTGATGAGCAGTATACACGTACACCGTTTTACGGCAGTCGTAAGATAACTGCATGGCTGAATGAGCAGGGCTTTCCGGTCAACAGGAAGCGTATACAGCGACTTATGAGGCTGATGGGCATACAGGCTGTCGGACCAAAACCGGGCACAAGCCTGAGAAACAAAGAGCATAAGGTTTACCCGTACTTGTTGAACGGCGTTGATATTGTGAGACCCAATCAGGTCTGGAGTACTGATATTACGTACTGCCCGATGCCTCAGGGGTTTATGTATCTGGTTGCCATTATTGACTGGTACAGCCGTTACGTGGTCAGCTGGGAGCTGTCGAACACACTGGATGCAGACTTCTGTATTCATGCGCTGGGTCGAGCTTTGGAACAAGGTGAACCTGATATATTCAACACTGACCAAGGGTGTCAGTTTACCAGTAATGATTTTCTGGCACCTCTTCAGGAACGGGAAATACGTATCAGCATGGACGGGAAAGGGCGAGCACTGGATAACATTTTTGTCGAGAGGCTGTGGCGCTCCGTCAAACATGAATGGCTGTACACGCATGAATTTCAGACTGTTCCAGAGCTTTATACTGGGCTGGATGAATACTTTGAGTTTTACAACACTGAACGATTACACCAGTCGTTGAGTTATAAAACGCCTAAGGCAATTCACTTTGCATGAGGGCTTTGGACCACTGCCAGGACTTAACTTAAATTTGTTGGTTTACTGTCTTGACAGTGGGGTCCACCATATTTGTTAGGTAGCTGGTACACACTGGATAAGGAAACACAATGAAAACTGAACAGGAAATGCAAAAAGAAAAAGCCCCTACATTGGAAACAATGGACGAGCTTACAACTTACATTAATTCGCTGACTGAACGTGAGCATGATTACGGTACATGCGTTTACGCTATGAGTCTTGCTGCGACTGCCGCATTCAATCATGTTGCGAGCAAACTCGGAATAACTGGCTTTCAGGCAAGCTGCGCTGATATGGATATTATTCGTCGAACCCGACACATCGAAAGTCCGTTTGCTTTGATAACGGCTGAGAAAGCATTGTATCCACAGTACGATATAAAATCAGATGTCGATGGTTATTTAAACGACTGGCAAGACTGGTTAAAAAAAGCAGCCAGAGACAAACTGAAAGAAAGCGAGAAGGAATCCGTCCATACTGACGTTTGGGCGCATTGGGAAAGACTAGCAGAAGCTACCTAACGCCTGCTTCAGCCGCGCCGCCGACGGCGGCGTCGGGTGGAGGGGCGAAGCCCCGGAACGAACTGGAAGCATTTGTTATGCCCCGTTGAAGAACACAGATGGTGAGATTTTGAAGCGTTGAGAAAGTGCCTGTATATGATCTCTGGTAAGGTTTCTTGAGCCACTAAGAATCATGGATACAAGACTTTTGCTACCCAGCTCATTTTTCAAGTCATCAGCCTTGAGCTGATACTGATCCATTATTGTTCTTAGAATTGCCACACCATCATCAAGATTTTCAATTCTTTTATTGAATTCAGAAAACTGCTCCGATTCATCCTCCCATTTTTCGATTGAGACAGAAAGTACCTCAATCAGTGGGAGATACTTATCGTAGTCTTCAATGAGTTCATCCATTAACTCTAGGGCTTGTTCGTATTCGGCCTCATTATGAATACGCCCAACAAAACTAGCTTCAGAGAAGAAGTCTACAGCTTTTTGCTTTAGATTTGAGAATCTCATGAACCTGCCTCCTTTACGTACTTCTTGCATAATTTGTCGTATTCAGCGTGAGTGACAATATGTTTTACATACATGCGGCTATCTCTGAACTCAATGAAAGCAATGAGTCGGAGGTTGTTGCCACCAATATCAATCACCCACCATTTATCTTTGTACTTGAAGTTATCCAAGCTTGGGAAGAGTGATTTCAGTTCGTTAGGGCTATGAAAATCACCATTCCTCAATGACTTATATGCAGCATCAATAGCAGCTGCATCATTCGGGTACTTCTTTGCAGCTTCGTTAAACGGCTTTCTTGAGATAACGTGCATAATAGCCTCTACATTCACTTATTGTGAACTTTAGCACGCTTTAGAGAGGTCTACAAATTGTGAATCGCAGATGGGGGTTAGGGGCATAACGCCTGCTTCAGTGGCGTGCCGTAGGCACGTCCATTGGAAGCATTTGTTATGTTCTATGCACGAAGTAAGGAGAAATATTTGAGTAAACACAGTACAACAGGCGAACTAGCAGATCGCTACAGGCAACAGATCAATGCTGAGTTTAATAAAACAAAGCGGCAAACCACCAATCAGTCATTACAAGACAGACGCAAGAGATTACGACACCTCAGCAAATTGTCCAGAAAGGTGCATGATAGAGGGTATATTGTTTTAAAAATCGAAGGGTTGGTTTAGCAACATAACGCCGTTTTCAGAGGCGTGCCGGAGGCGCGTCCGCTGGAAAACATGGTTATGTCTGCGCCCATCCGACAGGAACGGATAATGAAAACACCAAATGAAATTTCAATGACACTGGCTGATGTACTTAAAATCGTTGATGAACAAATAGACGAGGTGGCAGAACTCTATGCTGACTATGGCAATAAAAAAGGTGAACCATTATTCGACCCTGCTACCCAAATGAAATCAATGCTTTCACACTTGAGCGTGAAAATAATGGCGGCTGGGGTTAGAAAATCTACAGAATCAGAGAGCGCAACATAACGCCTGGCTCAGGGGCGCCGCCGCAGGCGGCGTCCCTTGGAGCCATTTGTTATGTTGGCAGCCCCGCCACACGGGGAATGATTACAGGTGCAGCGGACAAACCAATACTTTTTATACAAGCCTTCTGTTACATCTCTCTTTTCTGAAACGTTACTTGCTGAATTCCTTCGATCCCCCAGTTAGTAAAGGAAATCATTTGAAATGGACCGAATGGTGCTGTAGCTCGACCATAAAATGTACCATCCGCGCTACAGCTATCAGTCCCCGAAAAGTGAAAAACAATTCCCATGTTAGTAATCGTGCCATTCAGTTCACAACTATTACCATATCGCGCCTCCACTTTACCATTTGTGATCGAGGCAAAGGAGTCAGGCTCAGATGAAGAGCCAACATAATCACCATCAAATACTTCTACTGGTGAGCCGTCGCTATTAGGCATCTCTACCATCTCAACAGCTTCTTCGAAATCACCACCACTGATTGTAAGGGTGAAAGTCTCATACTGACCATTTTTTCTGGGCTTGCCGTCCGTGGTTTATACAGCAGCTACAAATTTTCTCTGGACTTACATAGGAACGGCCAAACACCGCTATGATGGTTACTGTAAAAGATACCGCAACAGTGAAAGGCCGCCCCGATGCAAGTATGTCAGCCACTAGCTGAAGCCGCCAATTTTTCTTGTCATGCTATCCAACAGCTTGAGCAAAAACTGGCCGTTCTTCGTCAGGAACACAGCCCAATCAAGCACTTTGAAGACTATGAAGGTGAGATCCATAAACTCTTTATCGAAGCAGAGCAAAGCGTTCTGGCAGAAGACCTGACCGGGCTTGATATTGACGTTCCTGCGATTGAGGTAAGCGGTGTCTGTTACCATCGGGTGTTGCGATCTTCAGAAACTTATCAATCCGCTGTCGGCCCTGTCCGGGTTTTGCGTACGCTCTATCGTAACGGTAAGGATCACTCTATCATCCCTTTGGAGCTACAGGCAGGTATTGTAGAGGGGTATTGGACACCAAAAGCAGCTAAACAAGCTGTCTGGATGGTTGCGCAAATGCCTCCCGGAGAGGCTAAAAGCCTACTTGATCTGATAGGGAACATGACGCCCTCGGAAAGCTCTCTGGCCAGACTACCCAAAAAGTTCAATGCGCAGTGGGAACCCAATAGGGAAGCCTTTGAAGACTTTCTCTGGGAAAGCGTCAAGGTTCCTGAAGAAGCTGTGACTGCGGCCGCTTCTCTTGATGGCGTCATGTTGCCGATGAAAGATGGTAAACGTCAGGAAAAGCGGGAACAGAATAGAGTCGATGGCAAGCGAACCCGTGGCCCTGCTGGCTGTCAGGAGGCCAGTTGTGGAACATTGTCGTTTTACGATGCACAGGGTGAACGCCTCTCAACGGTCAGGATGAGTCGAATGCCTGAAAGCAAGAAAGTGACTTTGAAACAATCACTCTCCGCACTCCTGAGCGAAGCTCTTCGACAGAGGCCAGATCTGACGCTTGTTAAAGTCGCTGATGGGGCAAAAGACAACTGGACCTACCTTGCCAATGAACTCCCTGAAGGTCACGAGGTTGTAGACTTCTATCATGCCGCAGAGCACCTGAAGAAAGCGTTTGACCTGTCCTATGGTGAAAACAGCAACAAATCCAGAGAAAAGTTCATCACCTATCGCCACATCCTCAAAGAGGAGCCCGAAGGTGTTGAAAAAGTCATCAAAGCTCTGGCTTACCAGCATAAACGACACCCTCGTCGATCGAAGTTGAAAACAGAGCTGGAGTACTTCAGAAGTAATCGAACCCGCATGAACTATGCTGAACACTTGTCGCACAACTTGCCAATAGGCTCAGGGGTTATTGAGGCTACTTGTAAAACCTTGGTAACGCAGCGAATGAAGTGTTCTGGAATGAGGTGGCGGCATCCCGGAGGCCAAGGTATTTTGACAGCAAGGTCATTAATTCAGAGTGGCATGTTCGACAATGGCTGGAAGTTACTGGCGGTGACCTACTGCGCCAAGGTCACGGAAGTGGGTATGGACAATGTCATCCCATTCCCCATGCAGAAAGGTGACTTGGAATTATAGTACCAGTCAATATGAGACTTTCACCCGATTGTAAAGCTGATATTTTGACCCTGAATCTGACCTGTCAGATAGGCATCATTAACTCGTACACGGTCATAATACAAGCTACCATTGCCTGAAAGACTTTTTTCACCATTTCTCTCAAATGTAATACGTGCATTGTAGCCTTCCGAAGTTTGAATCGGTAGTGTAAGAAGGCCTTCATTATCTGGAAACCACATTAGACTTCCGTACATATCCTGTGGATAGCGGTACACCTTCATTTCGCCAACAATATTATCGCCACCGCCACTATCGCTATTACTACTATCAGATGAATTACAACCAGCTAAAGGCATAATCATACAAACTAAACAAGCTGCTAGTTTTTTATTCATTAATTTCACCACTGTTAAAACAGCGCTTAAAATAGCTATGTTGTCATTAGAAAACTTTGACTTTAGTCAGTGTTTGAAATGAACTCCGTGTAGTATCAAGAAGACATTAAGACTAATGACTAAATAATAATCACATTGCTAAAGTTGATTAAATTGTTAACATATTTAATTAACCAATAGAAAAACCTTTTGATGTGTCGCTGCAACATAACGCCCCAATGAGCCGCAGCCGAAGGCTGTCGGTTCGATTGGTTTGTTATGTTTGCGGTTGGCACAATCTATAAAGCAGGAACTGAATGACATGCCAAAGTTTAAATTTAAAGCGGCTGTGACTGTAAGCTGCTGGACAGAAGTAGAAGCAGAAACACTCGAAGAAGCAATGACGGAAGCTAAACAAAGATCATTAGCGAGTTTGCCCTATCAGCCGTTTTCTTCGCCAGTGAATGAGAGCTGGCACTTTGATAATGACGGAGAACCGCAAGAGATTGAATCGGAGGATGATTAGCGCAACATAACGCCTGCTTCAGCCGTCGCCGTAAGGCGGTCGGGTGAGCGCAGCGAACGTACTGGAAGCATTTGTTATGTTGCGAACTTTCAACACTGAACACACAAGAAAACTAAAACCAGAATGGAGAAGTAACCATGACTAACTTTGAAAAACTTGACCTTGCATTCAGGCAGGCATCAGCATTTATTGTTGGTGGTAACGTATGTGGAGATTACTCATTGTCCTATTTGGATGACCCTGAAGACGAGAACATTGCTTTTTATATCTATGGTGAGCGAGGACTTTACAGAGAGTATTTTGTCAGTAAAGAAATGATTAACAATGGAACGATAAGAACTTGTCATCAACTAACAGTTACCTACTATGAAGGGAAACCACTCACTATTCAGCCATTATTCCCAAGGCTGGACTCAGCCACATAACGCTTGGTTCAGCCGCGCCGCCGACGGCGGCGTCGGGTGGAGGGCGAAGCCCGGAACGAACTGGAACCATTTGTTAGGCCAAAGCTCCGAGCTTTTTTGAGATGACAAATATAATAAGCAGAATCAATTGACTATTTTGTTCGCGTTAAGTTTCCTTAATTCATTAATGCGTAATTCATTAATTGATTCATATACAGCCTTACGATCAGTAAAATCATTCGAAGAAAATTCTAGTAATTTACCATATCCACCAATCACCAAAGGGTCAAATTCAGTATAAAAACATAATCCTGTATCTTTATGTAATACTGATACGTGTGGGCTATATCTGGCAATATACTGCTGACTATGACTTTTATATTCGATATAAAATGGATCAACAAAATTAACCAAAAAGGTAAAGTCTGTTCCTTCATACTTTGTATAGCTAGAGCTATATGGTGAACAATCTTCTTCAGATAAAATTACATATTGTATTTCAGAAGTTGGAATGTTAGTAGTATAACTTTCATTTAGTGTAGGGTTATAAAGCTCAAGACTAGAGCTACAATCTTTCCCCCGCTTGCTGCAAAGGTCCCTAGCTTCATTTACATAATCAGAAATTTCTTCATCAGAAAGAGGCTCTAGTTGCTTAACTTTTTCTTTACTAGCCAGCGAAATCCAACCAGTCCCATCATTCCCTTGAAATTGACCATTTTGAAAACGCAAGGTTCCTTCCGCACTTACTGCATCAGAGCCTATTGTTATACCTTTTCTAAAGGTTGCACCAGAATCATCAACAACAAGATTACTTGCAAATACATTTGTTGAAAGGGCTACGATAGCTAAAGCAAAAATTTTCTTTTTCATATACAGCTTAATTAATAGTCAGAGTTCCAGTATTATTGACAGTAAGGCTTGAAACAGAAACAGATTGGGCATTTGAAATGGTTAGTTTTCCGCCAACTGTTGAAGGATTTAATATCACTTCTTGGTTTTGAGCATCGTGATGAAGTTCTTCACCTGCTGAAACATTACCATCAATTCCGCTTGACGGTGGTTCAGATGGTGAGTCTTTAGAGCTACCACTATTACACCCAACTATTGCCACTACTATTAGCAGTGGCAGATACTTCCTCATAGCTAATATCCCCAAAATACAGCAAGAGACTTCTTGCAGAACCAAGAATATAAGTTAATTCACCCTAAAAAAATAGTATTAATATTTATTTCTTCTTCTATTGCCCAAAAAAGAGACATTAAAATCATTAACCTATTTGCATAGGTCTTTGTAGGGCCTAACGCCTGCTTCAGCGGCAGCCGAAAGGCTGTCCGGTGAGCGAAGCGAACGAACTGGAAGCATTTGTTATGTTGCGAACTTTCAACACTGAACACACAAGAAAACTAAAACCAGAATGGAGAAGTAACCATGACTAACTTTGAAAAACTTGACCTTGCATTCAGGCAGGCATCAGCATTTATTGTTGGTGGTAACGTATGTGGAGATTACTCATTGTCCTATTTGGATGACCCTGAAGACGGGAACATTGCTTTTTATATCTATGGTGAGCGAGGACTTTACAGAGAGTATTTTGTCAGTAAAGAAATGATTAACAATGGAACGATAAGAACTTGTCATCAACTAACAGTTACCTACTATGACGGGAAACCACTCACTATTCAGCCATTATTCCCAAGGCTGGACTCAGCAACATAACGCCTGCTTCAGCGGCAGCCGAAAGGCTGTCCGGTGAGCGAAGCGAACGAACTGGAAGCATTTGTTATGTTGCGAACTTTCAACACTGAACACACAAGAAAACTAAAACCAGAATGGAGAAGTAACCATGACTAACTTTGAAAAACTTGACCTTGCATTCAGGCAGGCATCAGCATTTATTGTTGGTGGTAACGTATGTGGAGATTACTCATTGTCCTATTTGGATGACCCTGAAGACGGGAACATTGCTTTTTATATCTATGGTGAGCGAGGACTTTACAGAGAGTATTTTGTCAGTAAAGAAATGATTAACAATGGAACGATAAGAACTTGTCATCAACTAACAGTTACCTACTATGACGGGAAACCACTCACTATTCAGCCATTATTCCCAAGGCTGGACTCAGCAACATAACGCTTGGTTCATCGGCTGCCGGTAGGCAGTCCGATGGAACCATTTGTTATGTGTCGAACCGACAGAGGAACTGAGCCATGAAAGAATACAACTCAGAAAATGAGATATATCTGGTTGTTTTAAATCGACAATCAGGTGATTGCCCAAAAATATGTAAAGCATATAACAACCAATTTTTTGAAGACTTGCAGCAAGCATGGGATTTAGCGCAAGATTTAAACCACGAACACCGGACAAGCAAAGGTATTGATAATGACTTGTGGACAGTAGTTAATTTCCACGGACAAATCACCAATGAGTTTGAGTCCCAAGAAGATGTTATTAAATTCTTAGACACATAACGCCTGGTTCAGCCGCGCCGCCGACGGCGGCGTCGGGTGGAGGGGCGCAGCCCCGGAACGAACTGGAACCATTTGTTATGCAGCCCTGCCCGATTTGAGTGAAAAAGCCCAATCATTGCGACGTCTTGCTTTCGCTGCATTCACTGCACTATTGAGTTCATATGGTACTTTAATAAACTCAATGCCCCAGCCTGTAGAGCACCGTTCAATCATTGCGTATGAAGCATGGGAGCAATAATTTTGCATGCTATGCACTACTGGCTCTTCATCTTTGTATGCAGGCAAACCAACACTACCTGGATTTACGACAAGCTGCTCATTTGTAAGCTCAACAGCTCTTGGAATATGTGAATGACCACACAGGACAAGCTTTTCTGGCACGTTACTGAGAAAGTGCCTTATTTCAGGTTCATTCCTGACCGTTGGTACGCCAGATGATATATCTTCGACCATATACACCAGATCATTATCACTCGATGCTGCAGTTTTACCTAAACAAGTAACGTATTTATCTCGATTCTAAGCTGCATCTAAAAGTTTAAACTTCCGGGCGTGTGCTTTGAGTGAGTCAGTTGCCTTTTGTTCTCCCAGGTCTCTACCAGCCATATGCCTGCTCGACTCCCGCTTGGGCAAAGTATGCTCTAAGGCTAAGGCCAGAGCCTTAAGCTCGGTATCTGGATCTTCCGATTCAACCACTGATTTCACCGTAGCAAGCAAGGCTTCTGCATTGAGGCGTTCGATCAGACAGCCTGCGGGCATTCCGGCCTGTTTGTTTTTCAGTAGGACGAATTGCTCAGGGTGCAGTAACAGCATGTGTTCGCACAGCAGGCTCAGGATCACGCCGCGCTGCGATCCGTCAGCACCTTGCTGTTTGCTCAACCTGTTCCAGCCACAATGAGCTTTCCAGTCTTGAATGAAAACCTCGACCAACCACCTCAAGGTGTAAATCCTGGCTATGTCGGTATGCCGCCATGACATATCTGAAGCCACCAGATAGCGATAATCCTCTTCACCCTCATACTTCAGGGCAATAACAAAACGTCTTTTCCCATGAGCCTTAACATACAGCCGAGCAGCCAGCATCGTGACCTGCTCTTCTTTGCCACCGCGTATTATGAGTTGAGTTTCAGCGCCTTTCTGGCGCGAAAAGTAAGCTTTGAGAGTCGCTTCCGAGTGGTTTCGGTTGGATACTTTCTGATTCGAGCGCAGTTGGCTGACAACCTGGGCTCCGCCTGTTATTTCCGCAGCCTTATCCATAAAGTCTCCTGTGCCATACAGTGCATCAGCGAGAATTGCTTTGATCGTAATGTTGGGAAACGAATCAACAAATTCTTGCAGCATAACCAGCGTCAACGACTGCATGGTGGGGTAACGAACATGATCTGGCTCAGGACGGTTCGGTCGTTCTTTTTTCTGAATGCCTTGCTTCCTGAGCGCCTTGTCTTTCTTCCTCCATGCAGATAACTCAGGGTCAGGAATATAAAAGCGAAACCCTACTGGAAAGGTAGCTACTTCAGTAACGAGCACCATAAACACCAGTTCCTGCCCATTAAAATAACCACCTGTTGATTTGTCTTTTATCTTATGGGCACCGTCGATTTTTGAAGTCCTTTTAGTGCGCTTTTTTCCTGTATCGTCGATAGCAAGGGTTCCACTTTGTATTCCATAGCGTAGAAGAATATTTCTGACGCTGGCCTGTAGCAGGCTTTGCCATGCAATTTCTGCTTGATAAAACATCCAGCACAGACGGGTCGCTTTGAATCTGCCTAAGCTTCTGCGCTCAAAAGCAGCCCAGTTAATAGTTTTAGTTACCACGATTCCCATGATAAAAACGCCCAGTGCCACTTTCTGGGATCTACTCAACTGCGCAGAGGAATTGATGGACTTGAGCGAATCATTCAAAGCATCCAGAAAGGCAGTGACAACGGGTAATGGGCGAATTAGCAAGATACGACACTTGACGGTTATTAAGTTCCTATGAGATCTTACCTCCAACCTGCTGCTGTGGCTATGATGGAATCTCGCAAGGCTTGAATTCGGAGCTGCAGTAGTAGTCTGCTCTTATGCCACCCTGCCATTTCCTGCTCTCCCTCAAATATCAAAAACTGCAGCATCGAGTATCAGGGACTCCATGACACAAGAAAATACCTTCTGGGAGAGATAATGTAGAAGGTAAAGACTTCATCCATGGCAGAGCTTCATTTGGTAATTCTGCAAGTATGAACTGCATTGTAGGATTATCTGATATTTCCTCTGGAGTAGCCTCATAAATTTGGCGATCCTGATTCCCCCTGATTGTAATCATTTCTTCGGATCGTAAAAGTTCATAAGTTTCTTTGGGTGCGAGAGGACCATATAAGATATCGCCAAGATTTATGAATTTCCTCGCCCCTTTCTGTTTTGCATCTTTGATTACTGATTCTAATGCCCAGATATTGCTATGAATATCTGATAAAACTGCCAGCAATTCCCGACGAATTAATTCAGCCCAACAGTACCAAGGTCTGAGAAGGACCCATAAAAAAGCAAATTCCTGAACTTTGAGCTAAATTTCATGCAGTACTCATTCACTGTCGTATTTCTATGCCTGCTAAGCAAGACAAAATTTTGGTCGATCGGTTAATCAATACTGTTCGCCAGCAAGCATCCCTAATACCTGATCATCGTCCCAATAATTGCAAGGAAAAAATTCTTCTCTCTGATGCAATAATGTCCGGTCTGGCTGTGATGCACATGAAATGCCCTTCACTTCTGAGCTTTGAGCATGAATGTAAAAATCCAAGGGTTGTTCACAACCTGCGCCAGATGTACGGCGTTCAGCGTATTCCCAGTGACACCCATCTGCGGGAGATACTTGACCCTATTGAAACTGATCATTTCAGGCCATTTTTCAAGTCACTCTTCTCTTACGTCCAGAGTTCGAAGTGGCTAAAAAAGTTTCAGTATTTTGAAGAAGGCTATCTGGCTCCAGTGGATGGTACAGGGCATTTCGCTTCAGGCAAGATTAGCTGCCCTGAATGTTGTATCAAAAAAGCCGATACTGATACCCCCCAGTATTACCACCAACTGTTGGCTATATGTCTGGTCAAGCCCGGACAAAAAGAGGTCTTGCCTCTGATGCCAGAGCCTATTACCAAGCAGGTCAATGCTTCTAAAAACGATTGCGAAAAAACCGCACTAAAGCGGTTGCTGGAAAACGTCTACAGAGAACATCCCAAACTAAAACTGGTACTGACATTTGATGACCTGTATTCAGATGGGCCGACGATAAAAATGGTCAAGTCTTATGGGTACAGCTTCATTATGGTGGCCAAGGACAGCGACCATGCGTCATTGGTTGAGGCGGTTGATACTCTGGATGCCAGGGGTGAGGTTAACCGTTATGAATACGTTGATGAGGACGGCTACCGGCACTGGTTCAGATACGTCAACAACGTTCCCATCAACAAGAGTCACAAGGATGTTCTGGTCAACTATCTGGAATATGTTGAGATTAGCCCCAAGGGCGAGAAATACACCAATGTCTGGGTAACAGATATCCAACTGACTGACGACAGCGTCACCAGAGTGATGCGCGGAGGCCGTGCGAAATGGAAGATTGAAAATGAAACCTTCAACACGCTCAAGACACAGGGTTACCACCTCGAACACAACTACGGACACGGCAAGGAGCATTTGGCTACAAACTTTGCCTGCCTGACGTTTACCGCCTTCCTTATTGATCAGATAGAACAGTTAGGGTGTTGCTTGTTTCAGAAAGCCTGGACGGCAAGCCACTCTAAAAAAGCGCTTTGGGAGCATATGAGAAGCCTGTTTCAGTGGTTTTTCATTGACTCTTGGCGAGACTTTTTTATGGCAATAATCTCAAGAACCTCTGAAGGAGTTGGTCATAATATCCGTTCTGTTATTCCAGATACTTCATAGCTGCCGGGGTGAGCCTGTGTCTGAGCGAAAAATTCATCCAGAATGTCAGCTTTGGGCTGAAGGTTGTTTGCTGCAAATCCGAAAAATGGTTCACCCTGCAGCAGGGTATACGTCTTAAGGCGTATATTTGTCGGGAATTGCTGTAAAACTGCAATTTTACTCATAATGTTTTTGTTTTGTATGGCTGCATAACGCTTGGTTCAGCCGCGCCGCCGACGGCGGCGTCGGGTGGAGGGGCGAAGCCCCGGAACGAACTGGAACCATTTGTTATGCGTGTTCTCTGAATATTTCGTCGTAGTTTCTATCTTTTATATACTCAAGAATACTATCAATTTCGGTAGATTCTTTATTACAGCCATTTTCTGAGTTTTTCTCGCAATAGTCATCAGGATACCAAGTGATTCCTATTGGTAAATCTTCAATGATTGTTTTAGGAAATGTCCTACCTGAAGAAAGAGAGTACATTCTTTCACTATCTAAATCATAACCCTCAAAACTAAAGTTGAGTTCTTTGAGGCATATTCTTGTAATTGCTTTAAATTGGTAACGAGTACGCCAATAACCCCAGTCCCATAGAGTTCTTGTCGGAATATATTTGTATATGGTTTTTTCTTTACTTTTTATAGTAGGCACTACTATAAGTAAATTAACGTTTTGTTCGCGCTTTTCAGATAACTCTAGGTTTTCAACACTTTTGAATGCAATTACTTCAAAATCATAGCCATGATTAAGTTTAATGTTTTTTATTAGGCTTAATAACCCATGTTCCATTTTGTAATAATCTTTTGTATCATATATTTTTTTCTCACCTGTTTCTAGCCATTCTCTCCTTACATTGAAAGTAGAGCAAGCCCAATCTATGACCGCAGGAGATAGTTTTAATAGTAACTTTTCCTTATTTGAAACATCCGTTAAAGTTATTGAAAACTCTTCTGGCAAAAAACGTGGAATCTCATTTTTATGTATATCATGAATTTCTAGTAAATTAATGAATCTATCAACTATATCAAGAACATTTTCTGTTTTCTTGATCTCATCTTTTTTTACTTCTTCCTTTATCTCTACTTTTACTTCACTTTCCTTTGTCACCATTTCAGTTTTGTCAGAACTATCCTTTTTGAATTGCAATATTGTTGCAGTTAGAAAAGAACCGAGAAAAGCGGCAATTGGTTCAAATCCAGGAGCAAAAAATACCCAACTGAATGTTACGGCAACAGCCGACCAAGCTAGGATTTTGATCAATTATATTCCTCCCATGAGCTTGATGATTTGTATAAACGCATAACGCCTGCTTCAGCGGCAGCCGAAAGGCTGTCCGGTGAGCGCAGCGAACGCACTGGAAGCATTTGTTATGCGGCTGCGGATATAGGAAACGAACCGTGAAAAAAGAAAGTAACGCTCTCGAACAACTAGAACTTTGGAATATCCTTTATCCCAACAAACCATTGCAGATTGGGTGCAAGGTAAAGGTACATCCCGATTGTCCATATCAAACAGACTGGAATGATGAATACATCATTACTGGGCTGTGCGTAGATTATCATCGAGACTGTAAATTAAATATTACCATCGCTGACCATCTAACAGATGCTGGCTCAGATGGATGGGGAGCTGGGGATTTGGTAGCCGCATAACGCCTGCTTCAGTGGCGTGCCGAAGGCACGTCCATTGGAAGCATTTATTATGTTGTGGTGCTAATTAACAAAGGTGAAAAGTTATGAACACAACTGAAAATATGATATTTGATCGGGCATTAAGACACATGGAAGAACTCACACAGCACAACAATCATACCGAATGTTACATTGCTGGTTGTGGATTACTTGGTAAGTCTGCCAGTAATGTTAACTCCGCTTTAATATGACCTTCTTCCACCGGTTTGAGATGACCCGTTTTCAGCAATACTTTTGACCCGCTTTCAACGGTTAAGTTCACTGTGTTTTCAGGTTTATTTCTTGGCAGAAGTGCCTTTCAGTAATCCAGCTTTGCGCTTCTCTTTCAGGCGGTAACTCTCACCTTTGATATTGAGAGTTGTCGCATGATGCAGTAGCCGATCCAAGATCGCAGTGGCTATGGCTTGATCGCCAAAGATCTCGCCCCAGTCGACAAAGCTCTTATTCGAGGTCAGGATGATACTTGCCTTTTCGTAACGGCGAGTCACGAGTCGGAAGAAAAGGCTGGCTTCATCCTGATCCATAGGAAGGTAGCCAATTTCATCCAGTACCAGCAGCTTTGGGTACATCAGTTGCTGCATCTGTCTTTCAAGCCGGTTCTCCTGCAACGCTTTTTTCAGCGTAGTCATCAGCTTGTCGAGGCTCATGAACATAACCCGATGTCCGGCTTCTGCTGCCTTAACAGCCAGAGCTATTGCCAGATGTGTTTTACCAACACCTGGCGGTCCGAGTAATACGACATTTTCAGCACGATCAACAAAACCAAGACCGGAGAGTTCCCGAACCACTTTTCGGTCAACGGTCGGCTGAAAGCTGTAGTCAAACTGCTCTAATGTTTTTAGCCATGGTAACCGGGCTTGCTTTAGACGACTCTCAAGCCCTTTCTGGTGACGGCCAGCCCACTCAGTAGAAAGCACTTCTACCAGGAACTCCCGGTAATTCAGGTCTTTCTTGCTGGCTTGCTCACACAGGGTATCAAGGTTGTCAGCCAGGTGGTCAAGCTTAAGGCGATTGACCAGTGTCGTTAACTGTTCCATCACACCACCTCCTCATAATGGCTGAGGTCACGGGTTTCAACCTTGATCTCGTCATACAGGGCACGGTGGTGGGTGGCGTCGAGTACCCAGCGGTTCTTTGCGTCAACCAGCAGATGGCTGGCAACGAGGGTATCGTCCGGGCCATAAACCCGTAGCTGCCGGTCAAGTCCCATGCGGATACTGACTTGCTGACCAACCAAAGTACTGGGAACACTGTAGCGATTCGTCTTAAAATTAATGTAACCATCAACCGGCACACGTCGTGTTTCCCGGTAGCTGGTGTCATAACGAATATCCGGTAGCTTTTGAAGGTGCGGCTGTTCTTTAGCAAAGCGGTCAGCCACTTTTTCTTTCAGAGTGTCATGATGGCGTTCATCTGCTACGTTGGTCAGCCAGTCTCCCAGTTGCTGGTTCAAGTGCTCAAGGCTTTCAAAGCTGCGATAGCGCTGGAAGAAGTTTTCTTTTACGTAGCGCACCATACGCTCGGTTTTTCCCTTGGTCTGTGCTCTGTAGGGTTTGCAGGCTTTAGGCTGAAACTCGTAGTGTCGAGACAACAACAGAAAACCTTCATTAAACTTCACCTGTCCGTTACCAGGATGCTCCAGAACTGCAGCCTTCTGGTTATCAACCAGTACCTGCGCACTTGAACCCCCGAACCACTCGAACGCCCGGATCAGGCTTTCATAAGTGTGTTCCGCATCATTGCTGTAAGCAGCAAAGGCATAGAAGCGGCGTGAGTAGCCCAGAACATTAACGGAGACATAAACTTTGCGAAGCTCACCTCCAACTTCGATCTGCAGTTCTCCCCAGTCGTGCTGCAACTGGTGACCGGGAGCCGTTTCATAACGGGTGGTCGCCTTGCTTTCACGCAGGGTGCGTTTAGGGTGGATATAGTCCCGTAAAATGGTGATGCCACCGGCATATCCCTGCCCTTTGATTTCGGCAAATATGACCTCGGCATTCCAGACATTCTCAGCCAGTAACGCGTCAATGACGGATTTGAAATCATCAAGCTTACTCTGGCGAACACCGGATTTGCGTCTGGGTGGTGGCCCTTGCCTTTGCAGGGCTCTCTTGACGGTACTGACAGAGCAACCTCTCTGGCAGGCAATGTCCTCAAGATAGCAGCCTTTGTCTCTGGCTTGCTTTATCATAAGGTAGTCCTCTCGGTTGATCATGGCTCCTTTTCCTGAGTGCTGATAACACTATGGGATTCGGCCATGAAGTGGTAAATCGAGAGGTCATTTCAAACCGGTGATTTGGGGTCATTTATTGGCGGAGGTAACA